>CALWRT010000085.1 GCA_944384015.1 uncultured Lachnospiraceae bacterium
ACAATAAAACACTGGCCGCTCAGTTGTACGGAGAATTCAAGGAGATGTTCCCTGATAACGCAGTGGAGTATTTTGTCTCCTACTATGATTATTATCAGCCGGAAGCCTATGTGCCGTCCACGGACACCTATATCGCGAAGGATTCTTCCATCAACGACGAGATTGAGAAGCTGAGGCTGTCAGCTACGGCGGCACTGTCCGAGCGGCGGGACGTGATTATTGTTGCCTCCGTCTCCTGCATCTATGGACTGGGAAGCCCGGTGGATTACCAGAACATGGTGATCTCCCTGCGGCCGGGGATGGAGAAAGACAGGGATGAAGTACTGCGCAAGCTGGTGGATATCCAGTATACGAGAAATGATATGGATTTTAAGCGGGGCAGCTTCCGGGTGCGGGGGGACGTAGTGGAGATTATCCCCGCCAACTCGGCGGAGACTGCTGTCCGCGTGGAATTTTTTGGCGATGAGATCGACCGCATCACGGAGATCGATGTGCTCACTGGAGAGATTAAGAATGAACTGAAGCATGTGGCGATTTTTCCGGCATCCCATTATGTCGTGCCCATGGAGAGGATATTGGCGGCTGCCAAAGGAATCGAAGAAGAACTGGAGGAGCGGATCCGCTACTTCAAGAGCGAGGACAAGCTGCTGGAAGCGCAGCGGATATCGGAGAGGACAAATTTTGACATTGAGATGCTCAAAGAGACCGGCTTCTGTTCAGGAATTGAGAACTATTCCAGACATCTGGCGGGATTGGCGCCGGGAACACCGCCTTATACGCTGATTGATTACTTTCCCGATGACTTCCTCATTATCATCGACGAGTCGCACAAGACGATACCACAGATACGCGGGATGTACGCCGGAGATCAATCCAGGAAGACAACGCTTGTGGACTACGGCTTCCGCCTGCCCTCGGCAAAAGATAATCGGCCGTTGAATTTTGAAGAATTTGAGAGTAAAATAGATCAGATCCTGTTCGTGTCGGCGACGCCTGGAGAATATGAGGAGAGCCATGAACTGCTCAGGGCAGAGCAGGTGATCCGCCCTACCGGGCTGCTGGATCCCCGGGTAGAAGTGCGGCCTGTAGAAGGCCAGATTGACGACCTGGTAGGAGAAGTCAACAAAGAAGTGGAGAAGAAGCATAAGGTGCTGATTACCACCTTGACCAAGCGGATGGCGGAAGATCTCACCGACTACATGAAGGATCTCGGAATCCGGGTGAAGTACCTTCACTCGGACATTGATACGCTGGAGAGGGCTCAGATTATAAGAGATATGCGTCTGGACGTATTTGACGTGCTGGTGGGCATTAACCTGCTGAGAGAAGGGCTGGATATCCCAGAGATCACCCTGGTGGCGATTCTGGACGCGGATAAGGAAGGCTTCCTGCGTTCTGAGACATCTCTTATCCAGACGATCGGCCGAGCGGCGAGAAACGCCGAAGGCCATGTCATTATGTATGCGGATATTGTGACGGATTCTATGAAGATGGCCATCGAAGAGACGAACAGGCGCCGGCAGATACAGGAAGCATACAACAAGGAACATGGCATCACACCGAAGACGATCCAGAAGTCAGTTAGGGATTTGATCAGCATTTCCAAGGAAGTGGCTCAGGAAGAGCTGCGGTTCGAGAAGGATCCGGAATCGATGAATGCCCGGGAGCTGGAGCGCCTGATGGCCAAGCTGACAAAAGAGATGAAGAAGGCGGCATCTGAACTGAATTTTGAGGCGGCAGCTGAATTGAGAGATAAAATCGCGGATCTCAGGCGGATGCTGGAAGAAACGAAATAGAAGTCAAGATGAAAACAAAGCAGTCCCTGAAAGAAAGAACAGACACGATACAGATAGAAACGAGAGGATAACATGTCGGAGAAAACAGTAAAGCAGTGGATTAAGATTAAGGGCGCCAGGGAACACAATCTGAAGAACATCGATGTGAAGATCCCGAGAAATGAGTTTGTCGTCTTAACAGGCTTGAGCGGTTCGGGAAAATCTTCCCTGGCATTTGATACCATTTACGCCGAAGGACAGAGAAGATATATGGAATCGTTATCGAGCTATGCCCGGCAATTCTTGGGACAGATGGAAAAGCCGGATGTGGACAGCATTGAAGGCCTGTCTCCGGCGATTTCCATAGATCAGAAGTCGACAAACCGCAACCCGCGTTCGACAGTGGGCACAGTGACAGAGATCTATGATTATTTCCGTCTGCTCTATGCCAGAATCGGGATCCCCCATTGTCCCAAATGCGGCAGGGAAATCCGCAGGCAGAGCGTAGATCAGATGGTGGACCAGATCATGGAGCTGCCTGATCGGACAAGAATCCAGCTGCTGGCGCCAGTCGTACGTGGACGCAAGGGTGAGCACACCAAGCTGTTCGAGAAGGCCAGGAAGAGCGGATACGTTCGTGTGCGGGTAGACGGCAGCCTCTATGAGCTGAGCGAGGAAATCAAGCTGGATAAGAATATCAAGCACAACATAGAGATCATTGTGGACAGACTGGTAGTCAGGGAAGGGATTGAGAAGAGGCTGACAGACTCCATCGAGAGCGTGCTGGCGCTGGCGGACGGCCTGCTGACGGTGGATGTGATCGGCGGGGAACCTATCCAGTTCAGCCAGAGTTTTTCCTGTCCAGACTGCGGCATCAGCATTGAGGAGATCGAACCGAGAAGTTTTTCCTTCAATAACCCCTTCGGCGCCTGCCCGGAATGCTTTGGCCTGGGCTATAAGATGGAGTTCGCCGAGGAGCTGATGATACCGGATAAGAAGCTTTCGCTCAATCAGGGAGCGATTGCGGTCATGGGATGGCAGTCCAGCAATGATCCGTCCAGTTTTACCTATGCAGTTCTGAAAGCTATGTCAGAAGCTTACGATTTTTCCATGGATACTCCCTATGAGGAGCTGCCGGATAAGGTACAGAAGACGATTCTGTACGGCACGGAAGGAAGAGTGCTGAAGGTACGCTATAAAGGGCAGAGGGGCGAAGGAGTCTACGATGTGCCTTTCGAGGGGCTTATAGAAAATGTGAACCGCCGCTACCGGGAGACAGGATCCGATACGATGAAGCAGGAGTACGAGAGCTTTATGCATATTACGCCGTGCAAAGCATGTAAGGGACAGCGGCTGAAGAAATCGGCTCTGGCTGTGACGGTCTGTGATAAAAATATTTATGAAGTGACCGCCATGTCCATACGCAGTCTTCATCAGTTCCTTGCCGGGATGACACTGACAAAACAGCAGGAGCTGATCGGACACCAGGTGCTCAAAGAGATCCGGGCCAGAGTAGGGTTCTTGATGGATGTGGGGCTGGATTACCTGAGCTTGTCCAGGGCGACGGGAACTCTCTCAGGAGGGGAGGCTCAGAGGATCCGTCTGGCCACGCAAATCGGCTCCGGTCTGGTGGGTGTGGCTTATATTCTGGATGAACCCAGCATTGGCCTGCACCAGAGAGACAATGACAAACTGCTGGCCACGTTGAAGCATCTGCGGGATTTGGGTAACACATTGATCGTGGTGGAGCACGACGAGGACACGATGCGGGCGGCAGACTATATTGTGGACGTGGGGCCAGGGGCCGGACAGCACGGAGGACAGATTGTGGCTGCCGGAACGGCTAAGGAGATTATGGACTGTGAGGAATCCATCACAGGGGCATATTTAAGCGGCAGGATGCAGATACCTGTGCCCAAGGAGCGCAGGCAGCCCGTTGGCTGGCTGACGGTGAAGGGGGCGGCTCAGAACAATCTGAAGAATATAGACGTACGGTTCCCGCTGGGGGTCATGACCTGTGTCACCGGAGTATCTGGTTCTGGGAAGAGTTCCCTTGTCAATGAAATCTTATATAAACGCCTTGCCAGAGATCTGAATCATGCCAGGACGATACCGGGCAGGCACAAGGACATTCTTGGGATGGAAGCGCTGGACAAAGTGATTGATATTGATCAATCTCCAATCGGACGGACACCGCGCTCCAACCCGGCCACTTATACAGGCGTGTTCGATCAGATCCGGGATCTGTTCGCTTCAACTGCTGACGCCAAGGCGAGGGGCTATAAGAAGGGACGCTTCAGCTTCAATGTAAAAGGCGGACGCTGCGAGGCCTGCAGCGGAGACGGCATCATCAAGATTGAGATGCATTTCCTGCCAGATGTGTATGTGCCCTGCGAAGTATGTCAGGGCAAGCGCTATAATCGGGAGACGCTGGAAGTAAAATACAAAGGCAAGAGCATCTACGATGTGCTGGATATGACGGTGGAGGAAGCGCTGCGGTTTTTTGAGCCTGTGCCGTCCATCCGCCGGAAGATCGAGACGCTGTACGATGTGGGACTGTCATACATTAAGCTGGGACAGCCGTCTACAGAGCTGTCCGGAGGAGAGGCGCAGCGCATTAAGCTGGCTGCGGAGCTCAGCAGGAGAAGCACCGGACGCACCATCTATATACTGGACGAGCCTACTACCGGCCTTCACTTTGCCGATGTGCATAAGCTCATCGAGATACTGCACAGGCTGGCGGAAGGGGGCAATACGGTCATTGTCATCGAACACAACCTGGATGTGATCAAGACTGCCGACTATATCATCGATATCGGACCGGAGGGCGGTGACGGGGGAGGAACAGTTATCGCCCAGGGGACGCCGGAGGAAGTGGCAGAAAACCCGGCTTCCTATACAGGACTGTATGTGAAGAAATACCTTGCGCCAAAGATGTCCTAAGCAATGGATAAAAATAGAAACCTAGAAAACTGAAGGAGGAACACCATATGAGCATGAACAAGATCGGCATTATCGGGGCGATGGAGGAAGAAGTGGCCATCCTGAAGGAACAGATGGAAGTCAGCCGCAGGGCAGAGAGGGCAGGCATGGAATTTTTCGAGGGTAAGCTTGCGGGAAAAGACGTGGTCGTTGTGAGAAGCGGCATTGGCAAGGTGAACGCGGGGATCTGCGCGCAGATACTGGCTGATCTGTTCCAAGTAGACGCTATCATCAACACGGGGATTGCCGGCTCCCTGAACGCGGACATCGATATCGGAGACATCGTAATTTCCACAGACGCCGTCCAGCATGATATGGATGCGGTGAATTTCGGCTATCCGCTGGGACAGATACCGCGGATGGATACCCTCGCCTTCCCGGCGGATGAAAAACTGATTGAGACTGCCCGGCAGGCGTGCCGGCAGGCGAACCCGGATATCCATGTGTTTGCCGGGAGAGTGGTGACCGGCGATCAGTTCGTGGCTGAGAGAGCAGTGAAGGAACGGATCTCCTCTAACTTCGGCGGCTTCTGTACCGAGATGGAGGGAGCGGCGATTGCTCAGGCTGCCTATCTGAACAAGATCCCCTTCGTTATCCTGCGGGCAATTTCCGATAAGGCCGACGACAGCGCCACAATGGATTATCCAGCTTTCGAGAAGAAAGCGATCGAGCACAGCGTGAAGCTTGTGAAGCAGATGCTCTCGATGCTGTAAGACAAGCGGCAGAGGGGTATCGACTTCATGGCAGCATGAAATGCGGAGTAATCCATGTCTCATACTTCTGAGGCCCCTCATGTAATTTTTTGGAAGAATAAGGCGAACGATTCTAGCTCTTCGAGCCTTCTCAATTTTTTTGCGGGTGATATAATGTCCGTAGTATAGACATTGCCTCCTAGCGGACAGTGCCCACTGCACGCGCGGCAATGACTGCGGCGCCGGGGAATTGCTGGTATTATCTGCGAGACAGTGGCTTTGCAGGCCGCCGGGGGATGTCTGTAAAATTGAGAAAGGGAAGGAGAGCTTTTCGTATGGAAAGATTTTTGGACAGGCAGATGATGGCGTATGTTTTTCTCTGCATCTGCGGAATTGTTCTGTTACAAAAGATAAGCGTCTCTTTACTGTACCGATCCCTGAAAAAGCAGACGGATCAGCTTCCGACTGTGAATAAGCGATGGATGAAGCAGCTCCGGCTGAAGTTTGAGAATACATACCGGGTGAATCACGGGGTACCAGACGTGGGACTATTTGTAGATAGGCAGGTGGCAAAAATGAAATTTTTCCGGGTGGGGCTGCATCGGATGAATACGTTCTACCGCAAGGCGCAGCTGATCTGCGTCCTGCTGGGAGGAGCCGGCTATGTGCTTGGCTCCTGGACAGGGATGACGCTGAGGGAATGCACGGAGTTTTTTGCTATGGGTCTTCTGAGCGCCGTATTTTTACAGCTTCTGGATAATCTGTCGGGAAATACTCGGTCGATGGAGGTGGTGAAGCTCAACTTGGCAGATTATCTGAAAAATATGCTGCTTCCCAAGTTGTCTGCGGAGCGAGGAGAGGTCAAGGAGCGAACGGCAGAGACGGCAGACGGCGTCCGGATATCCGTCCAGGCGGAAGGGGCAGAAGAACACCGCCCCCAGGAGGAGATGGCTCAAGGAGGCGGAGAAGGCGGGGATGCCGGGCGCGGACAGGCGGCCGCATCCCTGGCTGACATACCGAATCTGGTACGGAAAAAGGGAAGAAAAGGGCTGTCCCGGGAGGAGGAAGAACAGATTGTGCGCGACGTGCTGAAGGAATTTTTGGCTTGATATCTATACGGCCATTTGGTAAAATTATCATACATGGAAACATGAATTCAGAAGGGGTGAAAACATGGACAAGGTGATGTTTGATTACTCCAAGGCGGAATCCTTTATCAACGCGCATGAAGTAGAATATATGGCTAAGCTGGTGGAAGATGCTAAGGAGCAGCTATTGTCGAGGACTGGGGCAGGCAGTGACTTTTTGGGCTGGATAGACCTGCCGGTTCATTATGATCGGGAAGAATTCTCGAGAATCCAGAAGGCGGCGAAGAAGATCCAGTCAGATTCCGACGTTCTGATTGTGATTGGCATCGGAGGCTCCTACCTGGGAGCGAGGGCTGCCATAGAGTTCCTCAGGCACAGCTTTTACAATAATCTGCCGAAGGAGATGCGCGGGACGCCCGAGATTTATTATGTGGGCAACAGCATCAGCTCCAGATATCTTCAGGGAGTGATCGATGTGATCGGCGACCGGGATTTCTCCGTGAATGTCATTTCCAAGTCTGGTACGACGACAGAGCCGGCAATTGCTTTCCGTATCTTTAAGGAGATGCTGGAGAAGAAGTATGGCAAGGCCAAAGCCGCGGCTAGAATATATGCCACAACAGACAAAGAGAAGGGCGCGCTGAAGAATTTGGCGACGGCAGAAGGCTATGAGACATTTGTTGTACCCGACGATGTGGGAGGACGATTCTCCGTACTGACAGCCGTCGGGCTGCTGCCGATTGCAGTAAGCGGGGCGGACATCGAGAAGCTGATGGAAGGAGCTGCCGCAGGACGGACAAGCGCCATAGAGAATAAATTTGAAGAGAATGACGCGATGCGCTATGCTGCAGTCCGCAATATCCTTCACAGGAAGGGCAAGAGTATTGAGATTCTGGCAAATTATGAGCCAAGCCTCCATTACATTTCTGAGTGGTGGAAGCAGCTGTTCGGCGAGAGCGAGGGCAAGGATCAGAAGGGAATCTATCCGGCGTCTGTTGATCTGACAACAGATCTGCATTCCATGGGGCAGTTTATCCAGGATGGTTCCAGGCTGATGTTCGAGACGGTCTTAGATGTGGAGGACAGCGGCAATGAGATTTTGCTGAAGGAAGAGCCGACAGATCTGGACGGCCTGAACTATCTGGCTGGCAGAAGCATGGATTTTGTTAATAAGAGCGCCATGAACGGCACAATCCTGGCTCACACGGACGGGCAGGTGCCGAACTTGAAGGTAACGATCCCGAGGCAGGATGAATACTGTCTGGGACAGCTGTTCTATTTCTTTGAGTTTGCTGTCGCTCTGAGCGGCTATGTGAACGGGGTGAATACCTTCGATCAGCCGGGAGTGGAGAGCTATAAGAAGAATATGTTTGCGCTTCTCGGCAAGCCTGGGTATGAGAAGGAGCGGGATGAGCTTCTGAGGCGGCTGTGAGAAAAGCCGCAAGAGGGCGGCAGACGGCCGCTGTAAGAAATCGCCCCGGAGAAAAGAGAGGGGCGGGCTGCAGATGGCAATCACAGATACGAAGAAGGGCGGGATCCTTGGGAGAGGAGGGATTCCGCCCTTTATAAATATCTGAAGAGATTTGAGGAAAATAGGCAGGACAGCTCGAATAATATCAGAAAAGGGTATGTCAGAAGAGAACATGAGAGAATACACGAAGGGTAGGGATTCGATGGACGAGAAGGAGAGAAACGGCTGCGGAACATTAAAGAAGAACAAGAAGATCGTCATGCTTGAGCGAAAATCTGTGGGGGACGATGTGGATGTATCTGCCCTGGAACAGCTGGGAGAGCTTGTGGTATATGACTATTCTGACGCAGAGAATACGCCGGAGAGAATACGGGACGCAGATGTGGTGATTGTGAATAAAGTGCCTATGAATGAGCAGACGCTGGGGGAAGCTGGAAAGCTGCGCTTTATCGCGGCCACGGCCACAGGGACTAATATCTTTGACATGGATTACTGCCGCAGGAGGGGAATCCAGGTGGCGAACGTGACGGATTATTCCACCTATTCCGTTGCCCAGCACACCTTCGCAATGCTCTTCTATGTGTTGGAGAAGCTGCCTTACTATGATGATTATGTGAAGTCAGGCGGATACTGCGGCAGCCCGCTGTTCACCCACCTGGATCAGAGGTTCTGGCAGATCCGGGGAAAGGTGTGGGGAATTATCGGGCTGGGGAATATTGGCAGGGAAGTAGCCAGAATCGCCGGCGCGTTCGGCTGCAAAGTGATCTATTACTCCACATCGGGCAAGAATTCCAATGGGGAGTATAAACGTGTGGAGCTGGATGAATTGTTGAGACAATCGGACATTATCTCTATCCATGCGCCGCTGAATGCAGCCACAGAGAACCTGATGGATCGGGAGAAATTCCAGAAGATGAAGAAGAGCGCTATTTTACTGAATCTCGGAAGAGGCCCCATCATCAACGAGGCAGATTTGGCCGACGCGTTGGAAGCAGGGGAGCTGGCCGGTGCGGGGCTGGATGTCCTGTGCAGGGAGCCGATGGATCCGGACTGCCCTCTCAGGCGGCTTGCCGGGGACGGGCGCCTGCTGATCACGCCCCATATTGCCTGGGCATCTGTGGAAGCCAGGCAGCTGGTGGTGGATGAGACGGCGAAGAACATCCAGGCTTGGCAGGAAGGAATCGCCCGGAATCTTGTGTGAAGAAGCTAGAGAACTAAGCGGAAACCGAGGATTCTAGAGGCTGTCTGGGCGGCCGGGGGGAACATAAGAGATGGATAAGAGACAATGGAGGAGTCTTGGAAGAAGACTGACTGTCCGCTATGTGCTGATCCACGCCATGTTCTGGATGAGCTATGCGAGCCTGTGGGGATTTGCCGCCGTATTTCTCCCGGACAAAGGCTTCTCCAGCAGAGAGATCGGACTGGTGACGGCGGCAGGATCTATATGCGCTGTCATACTGCAGCCCTATATGGCTTCACTGGCTGAGAAGAAGAAGCGCCTCACGGCGAGAAGGCTGGGAATGGCCTGCGCGCTGATAGCCTTTGCCGGAGCCGCCTTGCTTATCCCGGCACAGGGGACGGCTGTTGTGGCGCTGCTGTTCCTGGTGACAGCGTCTGTGACAGCCAGTAACTCCGCGCTCCTGAATGCCGTCGGTATGGAATATGTGAATATGGGCGTACCTCTCAAATACGAGCTGGCAAGGGGATGCGGATCCGCGGCTTTTGCGTGCGGGGCCCTCATCTATGGGCGGGCAGCAGAGGCCGCAGGTGCGGAATGCCTGATGCTATTCTGCCTGGGGGAGAGCGCGGTGCTGTTTTTCTTGCTGGCAGGGCTTCCGGACAGGAAGAAGCTGGGAGAAGCCTATGGAGTAGAAATTCCTCAAGCCGGAAGCGAGAAGGCGAAGGGGAGTTTTCTGTCTGTGCTCGCAGGGCAGAAGCGTCTGCTCATACTCTTTGCGGGGATCGTACTTCTATTCGTGGGGCACAATAGTTTGAATACTTATCTGATCAATATTGTAGAATATCTGGGCGGAGGAGATTCGCAGATGGGCGCGGCCAACGCGGCTGCTGCTGTGGTGGAGCTGCCGGGAATGCTGGCGGCGGGATACCTTCTCACGAAAATTTCGGGAGGCAGTATCCTGCGTTTTGCCGGAGTGATGTTCTTTGTAAAGAGCGCATTGACGCTGGCGGCGGGAAATCTGTCCGGCCTTATGGCCGCGCAGCTTCTTCAGGCGGCAGCCTACGCATTCTTTACGCCGATATCGGTCTATTATATCAACGCTGTTGTGCCGGCGCCTTATCGGGTAAGCGGCCAGGCGGCCCTTGGCATAGCGACTATGGGACTCGGGGCCTCTCTGGGCAACCTGAGCGGGGGACTAATCCTGGACGCGGCCTCCGTTCCGGCAATGCTGCTGTTCTGTACAGGATGTTCTGGGCTTGGGGCCCTGACGCTGTATATCGGGATAGGCGGGGGAAAAGGGCAGAAGAGGGGCGAATAGGCGGGGCAGCCGGCGGCAGCGCGAACCGGCCGGGAATGCTTTTATCCCCGTCAGTTCGCGCTGCCCGGGACTTCACAGCAGCTAGCGGAATTTCTCCTGAAGATGGGGAGGCAGCTGTTCAAGCCACTGGGCCTCCTGCCCTGGCTGAGGGAACACCGTACGGTATTTTAGAATGGCGCAGGGCCTGATCTCGTTTAGATCGATCCATACATCTTCTTCGTTTATGCCGGCGGCGGAAGCTGCCTGGCGCATCAACTCAAACATCAATTCTTTTAATTGTTCTTCTGTCCGGCCTGCCCGGATATCTCCGCGTATCCACATTTGCTGCTGGGAGGGCTTACCGCCCACATATCTGTCACATCCGTTCCCGGCATCCATAATGACCTGGACATAAGAACGGGGAGCTCCAGTTGCCGCGGCGTGAGCCGCAGTGATCGCTTCCGCTATACGGGCCTGGGTGTCGCTGGTGAAAGCTTTTGGCTTTAAATATACAGTATAAGTTGGCATGCTGATTCCTCCTATCCATGAGAAGGGCAAGGCAGTGTAAGTGAGCGGCAGTTCCGCGTTTATACGCAGCGGCAATCCGCGCAGAAGACATTATAGGGAACACATTTATGTATTCTGGCAGCTCTCTTTCATACGGCCGCTCAGAAAAACGGCCTTGCTCCTGTTGTATTTTGATAATCTTATGATACAATATATTTATCATATATACAAAAAACAGCATGAAATGATGTATTGGGAGATATGATTTGGGACTGACAGAGAGTCTGCATGTAAAGTAGGAGGCGGGGTATGGATCTAACAAAACTCTATTTTTTTAAAGTGACGGCGGAACTGAGGCATATGACGAGAGCTGCAGAACAGCTGGAGACAAACCAGCCCTTTCTGAGCAGAAGTCTGCATAAACTGGAAGAAGAGCTGGGAGTACCGCTGTTTATCCACAAGGGAAGAGGAATTGAACTAAGCGAATATGGAAAGGCATACTATCCATATGTGAGAGATCTATTCGCTAAGTTGGAAGACGGCAAAAAGATGCTGTACGATATGGAAAGACAAGAAGCAAGGACAGTTCAAGTCGGGACAAATGCATGCAGCTACCTGCCTGCCTTCTTTCGGGAAGTGTGTAAAGAACAGCAGCAGTTCGCTGTACGTCAGAGAACAAATTCCTTGGAAGCGCTTCTGGAAGGAGTGAAAGAAGGAGCGTATGATCTTGTATTTGCGGTATCCCCCACCCTGCTGAGGGAAGAAGAAGGGAGAAAAACGCTGCTTTTGCGCAGAGACGAGATGAAGCTGATTTTTCCTGAGAATCAGGCTGACTTGTTCGGGGAGAGTATTGCCTTTGAACAGCTGTCGGATATGCCGATCATTACAGCGCCGGAGGGATTCGGAGTGACAGACTGTCTGCTGCATCAGTTTCGTATACGGGCAAAGAAGCCGAATATCTCGATTGAGACGACGGATATAGCGATTATTCCGAAGTATGTGGAGAACGGGCTGGGACTTTCTGCTTTTCCGGCATATGTACTAGACCGGTTGTTCCAGAGCGGAGTTGGGCGCGCGGAATTAGAGGGAGAAGGATTCTGGGCATATTTTTACCTTGTGTGGAATCCGGATAGATATGTAAGCAGGGCGGCTGTACAGGCGATAGAAGCCGCCCAGCACTACTTTACAAGAAAGGCTTAGAAGGTTTAGGGCCGCCGGTGCTTGCTGTTATGGAGGCACGGCGGCCTTACATTTTACCTATAAACAGGAAAGCGCCTCTTCTGACAAAAGGAACCGATTGCCTAAGAAGGCTGAGGCTCCATCTTTTCAGCGCCCTGGGATTTCAACTTTTAAAAGGAAAAGCACAGCTGCCGCCAAAATCCAGGGGAGAAATATGAGTGGAAAGAGTATGAGACCCTTGGGACTCTCCCAATGATATTCATCATATGAAAACAGTTTGTTTGGGCTGTTTAAATAATAGAGGCTCAACTTCCGAGGAGGTGTCATGGGATGTTTAAAATATGCCCTATATTGCTTTTTCTCCCCATGGATAGAGTATTGATAAGTTGCATGCCAGTTGCGGCGGGCAACTTCTCCCTGAGGGTGTTTTTTCAGCAGTGTTGCCTCAATAACCTGATTTCTGCTTGCTGCAATGTCTCTTTTGCGTTCCCAACTAAACTGATAGTAAATTTTTTTATAAAGTGGGACTGCCACTGCGTACCCAAGAATAAAGATAAGAAATACTATACCCCATTTGGCCCAGTTGAGGGGATCATCTGTAAACAGCTCGTAAAGCGCGTCCTTGATTTCCATATTAATTTCTCCTCACAATGCTTTGCATACTTTTATACATTTATTATATCTGCAGGCCAGATAAAAAACAACGATTGCTCCTGTAACAGAAGAATGGAGGAAGAAAAATCTTTTCACGAAAAGCCTGGAAAATCAGCAATAGTTACCATGCAGTGGGCTTAGTTACAAAAATGTGCGTACTTGCCGTATATAGAGGCGGCCGCTACAATCATATCAGAAAGCGATGATATCATGAATGTTTTCTAGGGAACAAGAGATGGAGGTACTTACATGAATCGGGCGAATTTTATAGTTGATACAGAAAAGTGCATAGGCTGCACAAGCTGTGTAAAGGTTTGCCCCGGAGGCGTACTTTCTTTGAATTCGTCAAAAAAGGCTGAAATCACAGATTTTAAACAATTCGGGTGGAACGGCTGCTGGAAATGCGAGCATTGTCTTGCCGTCTGTCCGACAGGAGCCATCTCCATTTTCGGACACAAACCGGAGAGCAGCCTGCCTGCTGCCGAACGTGAAATCACAGCGTCTGTCTTGGATTCGCTCATTGCCAACCGGCATTCCTGCCGCAGATTTAAGGACAAAAATGTGGACGCCGTCATGATAAGCGAAATATTAGGACGACTGGCAGACGCCCCCAACGGCGGTAATAAGCAGCAAGTGGAATTCACATTGATCGATGATAAAGAGCAGATGAACCGCTTCCGCAGGATTGCCTATTCCCGAATGGAAGCACTGGCTAAGCAGGGTATTTATCCGAAGGGGTTTGATCAAGCGTCGTATGAGGATATGAAGCAGTGGGAAAAGACGGTTCGGCCCGATATGCTCTTCTGCGGAGCGCCCCATATTTGCATTCCCCATGCGCCTCTGGGACACGGAGAGCCTGTACAGGATGTGATAATCGCCGGAACTTATTTTGAACTGCTGTGTGCTTCCCGGGGACTTGGGGCCATAATGATGACATTTCCTCTCGGCGCGCTGGAACAAATGCCTGACATCAGGGCAAAGCTGAACATTCCTAAGAACCATTATATTGGGATGATCATCGGCTTCGGCTATCCCGAAATCAAGTATGCGAGAGGAGTACAAAGAGAAATGGAACAGAACCGAATTCATCGGCTGACTTTTTAGGAGGGATATCATGAACGCACAAGGATGTCTGCAAATTTTGAGAGATGTGAAGGATGCGGCATTTGCGACCGTGGATGAACAGGGGCTGCCGCAGGTACGGATTATCGACGTTATGCTTGTGGAAAATGGGAAGCTCTATTTCTGTACGGCTCGGGGAAAAGATTTTTATGCCCAGCTGACGCGCGACAATCATGTCGCGGTGACCGCGGTAAATAAGGAGTTTCAAATGGTTCGGCTGTCAGGGACCGCTGAAAAACTGACAGAGCAGACCTGCTGGATTGACCGTATCTTCAAAGAAAATCCCAGTATGAACAGCGTTTATCCAGATGAAAGCCGTTATATCTTGGAGCCGTTCTGCATTTCAAACGCGAATATTGAATTTTTTGATTTAAGCAGAGAACCGATTCATCGTGAAAATTTTACAATTGGGAATCATAAAGAACAGAAAAAGGGGTATGAAATCTCGGACTCCTGCATAGGGTGCGGTAAATGCAAAAAAATTTGTCCTCAGCAATGTATCAGTGCGGGAAAGCCGTTTGAAATTAGACAAAATCACTGCCTTCACTGTGGACTGTGCGTTGAAAACTGCCCTGCGGAGGCAATTAGGAGAAGGAGCGTGTAAAAATGATAAGGGATATATGGACTGTCTTTACGGATAGAACCGGCTTTTTCTTGGAATTATTAACGGAGCATTTGGAAATATCGCTGCTCTCTATTTTGATTGCCATACTGTTCGGCGGACTTGTAGGGATTCTGATCAGCGAATTTCAGAAAACGGCAAAGCCGACGTTGGGCGTCATCAATTTTTTGTATACGATACCGTCCATTTCTATGCTGGGATTTTTGATCCCTTTTTCAGGGGTGGGAAACGCGACCGCGGTGATCGCCCTGACTGTGTACGCGCTGCTGCCGATGGTACGCAATACCCATACGGGCATCTCCAATGTAGATCCCTCCATTTTGGAAGCGGCGAAAGGGATGGGGAGTACAAAAACGCAGATGTTGTTTAAGATCAAGCTTCCGCTGGCGATGCCTGTCATTATGTCAGGGATCCGCAATATGGTAACGATGACGATTGCCCTTGCGGGTATTGCCTCTTTTATCGGCGCGGGCGGATTGGGAGTCGCGATTTACCGGGGAATCACGACAAATAATACCGCAATGACAATGGCCGGCAGCTTACTGATCGCCCTGCTCGCCCTTGTTATGGATATTGTACTTGGATTTATTGAAAAACGAATGGGCAAGCACAGCGTGAAAGATAAGAAAACCAATAAAATCATGACGGCCGCAGCTCTTATCATCTGCCTGGGGATCGCGGGAAGCGTCCTGATAAACA
>CALWRT010000086.1 GCA_944384015.1 uncultured Lachnospiraceae bacterium
CTGCTCGTTGCTGCCGACGAAGGCGATCTTGTCGTCGTGGCCGACAATGAAGGAGATGTTGTCCAGCACCTTCACCCCGTCGATCGTCTTGCTGATGCCTTCTACCGACAGCACTTCGTTGCCGATCTCCCGGTTGGGCCGGAAATCAATATAAGGATATTTTCTGCTGGACGGCTTGATCTCGTCCAGCTGAATCTTCTCCAACGCCTTCTTGCGGGAAGTGGCCTGACGGGATTTGGAGGCGTTGGCGCTGAAGCGGGAGATGAACTCCTGGAGTTCCTTGATTTTCTCCTCTTTCTTCTTGTTGGCCTCCTTCATCTGCTTGATCATCAGCTGGCTGGATTCATACCAGAAATCATAGTTGCCTGCATACAGCTGGATCTTAGCGTAGTCAATGTCAGCGATATGGGTACATACTTTGTTGAGGAAGTACCGGTCGTGGGAGACAACGATGACTGTATTCTCAAAATTGATGAGAAATTCTTCCAGCCATGCGATGGCGTCCAGATCCAGGTGGTTGGTGGGCTCATCCAGCAGAAGAATGTCAGGGTTGCCGAACAAAGCCTGGGCAAGCAATACCTTGACCTTCAGATTGCCAGGCATATCTTTCATCAGGTGGCTGTGAAGCTCTGTGTCCACGCCTAGGCCGTTCAACAGGGTTGCGGCGTCGGATTCCGCCTCCCAGCCGTTCATATCGGCGAATTCCGCTTCCAGCTCACTGGCGCGGATACCGTCTTCATCGGAGAAATCTTCCTTCATATAGATGGCTTCCTTCTCCTTCATAATTTCATAGAGACGGGCATTGCCCATAATAACAGTATCCAGGACAGGGTAACTGTCATACTTAAAGTGATCCTGCTGCAGGAAGGAGAGGCGCTCTCCGGGAGTGATGATGACTTCCCCGCTTGTAGGTTCCAGCTGCCCGGATAATATTTTCAGGAATGTAGATTTTCCGGCGCCGTTGGCGCCGATAAGGCCATAGCAATTTCCCTGCGTGAACTTGATGTTGACATCCTCGAACAATGCCTTCTTTCCAACTCGTAAAGTTACGTTGCTTGTGCTTATCATATCATACAGCCTTTCATACATAGTAGAGCCGCCGAAGGCGGCAGGTTTCTTGGGGAATTTTTCTTATCCCATACCATTCCATTTTACAGGATTCTTGGGATTTTGCAAGCAAAATCTATACGAATCGGCCGGGATGGGTTATAATAATAAACGGACATGCCTGCCAAGCCGGACGTCATCAGGCATGAAAGCTGCAAAAGGAGAAAAGGAGCAGGAGGAAGGATGTCAAAAGTATATAGCTTACTTGGATTTGTCGCGTCTCTGTCTGTGATAATCGTTCTGCTGATTACGAGTGTGGAGCTGGTGGCATACTATGAACCAGGATTTTATGAGAGGGAGTATGAGAAGTATCAGGTTTGCGACAGTGTGAAGATGGAGATGGACGACGTCCTCTATGTCACACAAGAGATGATGGACTACCTGAAGGGACAGCGTGAGGACCTTGTGGTGGAGACTGTTGTGGACGGGGAAGAGAGAGAGTTTTTTAATGACAGAGAGAAGGCTCACATGGAAGATGTGCAGGTTCTGTTCCTGGGAGGGATGAAGGCGCGTGTATGGCTTCTCGTGCTGGCCGCGTTCTGTATAGGGATTCTGTTCTGCATGGAGGAAAGGCCTGGGAAGAAGCTGGCGGTAGGATACCTGGCTGCATTTTTCGTAACGCTGCTTGTGGCTGGAGGTTTGTCTCTCGCCTTTATTGGAAATTTCACCCAGGGTTTTACGGCTTTTCATCATGTGTTTTTTGACAATGATCTGTGGCTGCTGGATCCCGAGACGGACCTGCTGATTAATATTCTGCCGGAAGGATTTTTCCGTGATTTTGCGGTGCATATGCTGGCGGCGTTCGGAGTGATGACAGCAGTGCTTGCGCTGGCAGCCGCCGCAGTGCTTTTGTTGGGGAGAAGAAAGAGGATACGGATGGAATTAGAAGAGGAAAGAAGGGATTTGTGATGCGTATTTGAATGAAAAGTTAAAAGAGAAAATCAGAGAAGCGGTGGAGGCGGTCGTGCCGGTGACGGTGATCGTTCTGCTGCTCGCAATTTTTGTCGCGCCCTTGGAGATCGGCACCATTGCGCTCTTTATGACGGGGGCGCTGCTGCTGATTGTGGGTATGGGATTTTTCCAGCTTGGAGCGGAGATTTCCATGACACCGCTGGGAGAAGGGATCGGCGGAGAATTTTTTAAGAGCAGAAGCGTGCTGATTACAATAGCCGCCAGCTTGGTTATGGGCTGTATTATCACGATTGCGGAGCCGGATTTGCAGGTGCTGGCAGGTCAGGTGCCGTCTGTGCCTAATCAGGTGCTCATATGGGCGGTGGCAGTGGGAGTTGGAATCTTCCTGGCCGTGGCGGTCCTGCGTATTCTGCTGAAGATATCTCTGCCAAGAATTTTGACAATCCTGTATATTCTGCTGTTTGCTATCTCTGTCTTCGTGCCGTCGAATTTTCTGGCCGTGGCCTTTGACTCCGGCGGTGTTACGACCGGGCCTATTACGGTTCCGTTCATCATGGCCATCGGTATCGGCCTGTCTATGGCAAGGAGTGATAAAGATGGTGCCAATGACAGCTTTGGACTGATTGCATTGTGCAGTATCGGGCCGATCCTCATGGTGATGCTGCTGGGGATTTTCTATCAGTCGGGCGATGCCGCCTATGCGATGGTGGAGATCGCGGATGTGAAGACGATGAGGGATGTGACCCGGCTGTTTGCCGTAGAACTGCCTCATGATACCTGGGAGGTGCTCATGTCCCTGTTCCCGATTCTGGCGGTCTTCGTGCTCTATCAGGTGTTCGGGCGCAAGTATCATGGAGGACAGTTCCTGAAGATGACAGTGGGATTTCTATATACGATGATCGGACTCGTGCTGTTCCTGACGGGAGTTAATGTGGGGTTTGCTCCGGTGGGAAACCTGCTGGGAGCAGATATTGCCGGAAGCAGTGCCAAATGGCTGCTGGTTCCTGTCGGTATGGTGATCGGCTATTATATTGTGAAAGCGGAGCCGGCGATTCAGGTGCTGAACCACCAGGTAGAGGCGATTACCAGCGGGACGATATCCGGGAAGGCAATGAATATCTGTATGTCCATCGGCGTGGCGGCCGCTGTGGGGCTGGCCATGGTCAGGGTACTGACCGGTCTGAGCATTTACTGGATCCTCATTCCTGGTTATGGTCTGGCATTGTTAATGACACGGTTTGTACCGCCGATTTTTGTCGGCATCGCTTTTGATTCAGGCGGTGTGGCCAGCGGGCCGATGACATCCACCTTCTTGCTGCCTCTGGCAATGGGAGCCTGTGTTTCCGCAGGGGGGAATGTTGTCCAGGACGCCTTCGGCGTCGTAGCCCTGGTGGCGCTTGCGCCTCTTATCGCGATACAGATGATGGGGCTGCTTTACCAGCTGAAGCTGAGAAAGGCACAGAGCGGCATTGCTCTGCCGCAAGGCGGAGAACCGGATGATGAAATTCTGGAATTAGAGGAGGACTGAACATGCAGAATGAACAACAGAAAGTATGTCTGCGTCTTGCTCTGTCCATAACAGACGCAAAGATGGAGAAGAAATTCATCCCATTTCTGGAGCGGGAAGGTTTCTCTCCCCAGTTCCAGTGCTACGGCCAAGGAACGGCAGGCTCTGAGCTGCTGAACATATGCGGGCTGGGAGGGAGTGACCGAATATTGACGATGTGGGTCCTTCCCAAAGGAAAAGTCAGCGGGCTGTTCCTGAAGATGAAGGAGGAACTGCAGCTGCAGAAGAGGGGCAGAGGAATTGCTGTGAGCATTCCCTTGCTGGGCGTCCAGAAATGCCTGGCGGAATATATTGGAAGAAAGGAAGGACAGACAGCGGAAGCGATGGGAAAACAGGAGGGATGCAAGATGACGGAGGAAGCCAGATATTGCATGATTATGGTGACGGTGGAACAAGGGTTCAGTGAAGAAGTGATGGATACCGCTAGGGAGGAAGGCGCCAGCGGCGGCACCATTATCCGAGGACGTCACCGGGGGCTGGACGGGGCGATACGGTTCTGGGGCATCACCCTTCAGGAAGAACAGGAGATTCTTCTGATCGTTGTGCCCAGGGAGAAGAAGCTGGACGTGATGTCGGCGATCAGCCGGGAACACGGGTTAAAGACTCCTGCCCACGGGCTGGTGCTGTCTATCCCGGTGGATGAAGTGATGGGACTGGAACAAGGAGGTATCTGAGATGATTGGGACAATTACGATGAACCCTTGCATTGATAAGACTTTAGTCATTCACAAATTTTGCTATGGAGGTATGAACCGGGTATCCAAGAAGCGGTCAGATGCCTCAGGCAAGGGGATCAATGTGTCTGCTGCTTTAACACAGATTGGAATTCCGGTGAAAACGCTGGGAATCAACTATGTGAATGGGGCAGACGTGATGGAGAAAGGACTGAAGGACATTGGCATCACTTATGAAGCGGTGATAGCTGAGGGGACGGTTAGAGAGAATATGAAGGTGCTGGATACTGACACCGGGATCACAACCGAACTGAACCAGAAGGGAGACTACGTGAGCCAGGAGACGCTGGAGAAGTTCGAGAAACTTCTGGAAGACCAGGCGTCGGGGCTGGATATCCTTGTGGTTACCGGAAGCGTCCCTCAAGGAGTGGGAGCCGACTATTACCGGCGGGTCGTACAGTGGGCCAATGACCGGGGCATCCGCACAATCCTGGATGCGGAGGGCGAGTTGCTCCTGGAGGGGCTGAAGGCGAAGCCCTATCTTATCAAGCCCAATCTCTATGAGTTCGAGACGGCATTTGGGCTCAAGGGCAGGGATAGAAAGGATATCATGGACATCTGCCATAAGATACTGGATATGGGAGTGGAAGTGATCTGCCTGTCCATGGGAGGAGACGGGGCGATGATCATGAACCGCCAGGAGGCGTACCTGTGCAGGCCAACGCCCATTGAGGTGAAGAGCACGCAGGGAGCGGGAGATTCCCTTGTGGCCGGCATGTGCATCGCGATGGAAGAGGGGCTGCCGATCGGCGAGATGCTCAGGTACGGCGTATGCGTGGCACAAGGTTCCTTGATCAGAGAAGGGACGCTGATGTGTACGAAAGAAAGCTTTGAGCATTTCAAGAATGTGGTAACTGTGGAGAAAATATAACAGTTCAGCCAAGCCATTCGCAAAGCCGTATCTGCGGTGCTTTCTCGCTGTTTCACAGTTGACGGGCAGGTCTGCTTTTATAGATTCATGATGCGTTTGGCGAAATATATGATATAATAGCCCTAAAGAAACTCTGGCGAAAGCAGAGTTTTCTTAGATGCTCCGCAGGATGCGCACGGATTTGCAGCAGAATATGCTGCTCCGCAGCGCAGATCCGGCGCCGGAAACGCTTTCATCAGCGTTTCCCTAAATACGAATGATTCCGAGGAGGTTACTATGAGCAGCGTTAGAAGAGTATATGTGGAGAAGAAGCCGCCCTACGCGGTGAAGGCAAAGGAACTAAAAGCTGAGATCGGCAGCTATCTGGGTATCCGGACGGTGAAGGATGTCAGGGAATTGATCCGGTATGATGTGGAGAACCTGGATGAGGAAACCTTCCGCAGGGCGTGCACGTGTGTGTTCGCAGAGCCTCCGGTGGACGATCTGTATGAGGAGGAGTTTCCGGCAGCGGAAGATTCTTTTATCTTTTCTGTGGAGTACCTTCCGGGACAGTTTGATCAGAGGGCGGATTCTGCTGTTCAGTGTGTGCAGCTTCTGAGAGAGGATGCGCAGCCGGTGATTAAGACAGCCACCACCTATGTGGTGGAGGGTGCCTTCACGGAGCAGGAGAAGGGGAGGATTAAGAGCTACTGCATCAACCCGGTAGATTCCAGAGAGACGGATCTTCGCAAGCCTGAGACGCTTATCACCGTCTACGACGAGCCAGCGGACGTGGCCGTCTTCGACGGATTTATCCAGATGGACGAGGAAGCGCTGCAGGGACTGTACGATTCCCTCGGGCTGGCGATGACGTTCAAGGATTTCCTGCACATCCAGAATTATTTCCGCACGGAGGAGAAGAGGGACCCCTCTGTCACAGAAGTGCGGGTGCTGGATACGTACTGGTCGGATCATTGCCGCCACACAACGTTTTCCACGGAATTGCTGGATGTGAAATTTGACGACGGCTACTACCGTGCGCCGATCGAGAAGAGTTATGAGAAGTATCTGGATGCCAGGAAGGAAGTATATAAAGACCGCAAGGACAAGTTTGTCTGCCTGATGGACCTGGCATTGATGGCGATGAAGAAGCTGAAGAAGGAAGGGAAGCTGCAGGATCAGGAGGAATCGGAAGAGATTAATGCCTGCAGTATTGTCGTGCCGGTGGAAGTGGACGGGAAGACCGAAGAATGGCTTGTGAACTTCAAGAATGAGACACACAACCATCCGACGGAGATCGAACCTTTCGGCGGGGCTGCCACCTGTCTGGGAGGGGCGATCCGGGATCCGCTGTCTGGACGGACCTATGTGTATCAGGCGATGCGTGTGACTGGAGCGGCAGATCCTACACAGCCAGTGGAGACGACGATGAAGGGCAAACTCCCCCAGAAGAAGCTGGTACGGGGAGCTGCGTCTGGCTACAGCTCCTACGGCAACCAGAT
>CALWRT010000087.1 GCA_944384015.1 uncultured Lachnospiraceae bacterium
GATGGATACGGAAACATATCCAGACAATAATATTTTGGTTTCTTGCCGTCGTTGACGTTCACCGGGTGCTCCTCCCAGATCTTACGCCACTTCTGTTCTGTCGCCCTATGATTATAAGGTACCGCCATGGCATTCTCCTCCTTCTTCGCTGAAAAACCAACCTTTATTTTAATTCAGAATCCATCCGGTTGTCAATAGAATGCCTCCACGGAATTCACGGCATTCCCTTCTATATAGGAGACATGGATGCTGTCCCCAGCCGCGAGCCTGACTGCCTGGGGGAACTCAGAGATCAGAATATCGTAGATGCTCTCATCTCCCTGAAGCAGGATATAGTAATGGGTGTTCCCGTCAATGACCACCGGGGCTACCGTCTCAATGACCCCTTGTTTCTCCTGGATATCGGTGGGATTACTCTCAGCGATGCCGTTGGTATTCAGCAGGGAGATATAGGCCTGTTCACAATCCTGCACAGTGTCTCCGATGGCCACCCACTGATACTTCTGAATATTGACCATTGCGTACATCTTCACAAGTCCCGCGTTATCCTTCAGCGCGATGAAATACGTAGGCTCATCGGCGATATTCAAAAGCAGAGGGAAGCTGGCCGTGTAGCCCAGATGCTGCACCTGTCCTTCCGCAGACCGCATAGCAGACTCCTCAATCGCCCCTTCTACAGAATAATACCTTGTCTCCATTGTCCGCTGGTTCATGAGGACAAACCCGACACTGGACTGGTCTGTATTGACCGATGTGACGCCGGTGTATACCCACACATCGTCCTCCAGCGCCAGATAATTGTATCCGTCTGTCGTTCTCAGACAGTCTCTCTGTCCCAGAATGCTGTTGAGAAACCCGTGCTGCAAGGTGCCGTGGTAGTCGTACAATTCCATCAGCAGATCCGCATTGTAGACGCTGTCAATCCAAGTAGGCACATCCTCGATATCATATACCGTCGTCTCCCCGGTAATCGCGTTGCACAGCACAACCTTGCCGATCGTCTGTCCTCCGAATAAACCGATGTTGAACTTCTTCACCGGGGCGATCCAGTAAGGCACGCCTTCTTCATTAATCTCGAAGCTTAAATCGTCAAAAATATAGGTGGGATAGCGGAATCTTAGGTGGCGGTAGATATTCCGGTTGAAATATTCCGATTCCGAATATCGGATCCCCTCATCCAGCTTCACAAGCTGAGTATTCTGAGTGGTCATGTCGATCAGAACATAGGCCGGAATTCCATCCGACTGGTTGGTCAGCCATTTGATCGGCGTCGCGTAGACGAGAGGCGAGACTCGCACCGGTTTATCCTGGTAATTAATCTGTGTATACCGGCTGGACACCTCGAACTGGGATACCATGTCCACCATGCTTCCCATCTCCCGGTTGCCGAGCAGAATAGCCATTTCTTTATCCAATATTGGGATCTGGTCATAGGATACCTGCTTGATATCCTCTGTGAACTCCCTGTTCTCCACCTGCATCAGCTGCTGATACTTCTTCGCATTGACAATGGGGGAGGACAAGACGCTTCCGATCAGGTACACTGCCACAACTGCCCCGATCATTCCGATCAGGATCTTCACCTTTTTATTCTCCTTGAGGATTTGCGGGTTTTGGATGTTCGGAATCGCTTGGGTGGCCAAAATCACCGCAATGATAAAAATGAGCGCTACCCAAAAACCGCTGGAATGAATATTGATGGCAGGCAGCGTCACATAGTAGTAGATAAATCCCACCACCAATAATATCAGGATAATGATTCCATATTTTTTTGCCTTCTTCATAAACCCTCCTTATTACTTCGCCGCTGTATGCGGCATGATACATGTGATGTTGAAGTCAAAAGATACCGGGCGGATTGTTTCGCGCTATGCGCTTTTGCAATCCCGCAGTCCATGAGGCATCTGCATGTTAGTATACTACATTTCCGTGTCATTTTCCACCCTCCGGACGAATAGGCTTATAGAGAATAGAAGTTCCGGGAGAAACTGATGAAAAAGCTGTCTCTTGTAATTCAAGCCGCCCTGATTCTGCTTCTCTTCTTATTATTCCTGACAGATCCCGGCACTGCCTCCAGCGGGGCCGAACGGGGGCTGCTTCTCTGGTTTACCGTGCTGTTCCCGGCACTTTTCCCCTTTCTGCTCATATCCCGGCTCTTCATCCAGACAAATCTGGCAGGGCTGTTCTCTCAAGTGCTCTATCCCTTCCTCGGACCGCTGTTCGGTACCTCTCCTCACGGTTCTTTCTGCATACTCATCGGCTTCCTCTGCGGCTATCCAATGGGCGCCAAGACAATCTGTGACCTGTATGACAGTCATAACCTAGATCGGGAACAGGCATATGAGCTCCTCTCCTTCTGCAACAACGCAAGCCCTGGCTTTATCACCGGATTTTTGTGTACATCCTGCCTGGGAGAGCCTGCGCTCCTTCCGGCTCTCCTGCTCATTCTATACGGCATTCCACTCTTTTATGCAGCCGTACGGACAAAAATCCGGCGCAAGTCACCTGGACAGCCGCATCTTCGTACAGCATCCCTCCCGGATTGTTCTTCCCAATTAGCCTCTGTGGATCTGAATGACGCCGTACATAACAGCCTGGGTTCTATCGCTCTGATCGGTGGCTATGTCATCCTATTCAGCATATTGGCCGCTTTCCTTCAGACGCTTCCCGTGCTGTCCGCACCTGCAGCCGCCATCCTGTGCTCCCTTCTGGAAATCACATCCGGCGCTCCGCTTCTGTGCGCCTCTTTTGGACAGCGTCAGGCTTTTGTCCTGCTGTGCGTCTTTTCCGCCTTCGGAGGTCTCTCCAGCGTGGCCCAGACCAACGCATTCGCAAAAAGGAGCGGACTGTCCATCCGCTCCTATATCTTCCACAAATTTATCCAGGCCCTCCTATGCGGCGCGGCCGCCTGCCTGGCCATCTATCTGGCGTATTAATTGTTGTCTCCCACCGGCTGCCTTAGCCTACTCTCCTTCCGCCACTGCGCTCTGGGCAACTACCGTATCCACTGCCGCCTGAGCATCCTTCTGCTGAGGCACAAGTTCCCGCCGGTTCATCTCTACCACTTCCAGGCAATTGTTCAGAGAAGCCGCGAAATTCTCGTACTTCGCTACAGCGGTCTCCGAAGTATGGGCGATAATCTTCGAGAGATTCTCCAGCATCTCGTCTGTATACTGGATCGCAGCCAGACGGTAGTTGTTGGCATCCAGCGTCGCCTTGTCCAAAATCTGCTGGGCCTGGGCAGTCGCCTCCTCAATCACCGCATTGGCCTGCGCATAGGCCTGCTGCATAATCTCATGCTCGCTGACCAGCTCGTTCGTCTGCATCGTGGCCTGCTGAATCAGGGCATCCGCTTTCGCCTGGGCATCTGCCATAATAGCGTTTTTATTGCTGATAATCTTCTGGTAGCGCTTAATCTCATCTGGAGTCTTCAGGCGCAGCTCCCGAAGCAGTTCCTCAATCTCATCCTTATTCACAATAATCTTCGTATTGGAAAAGCCTTGGAACTTACAGCCGTCAATGTAGTCTTCTATCTCGTCAATAATCTGCTCTATTCTGCTGCTCATGTCTCAACCTCCTGATTACTGCTGAATTTCTTATGCATCATCGCCTCCACATACGGCGGAACGAATGTGGAAATATCCGCATGGAAATTCGCCACCTCTTTCACTGTCGTAGAACTCAAATAGGAATATTTCAAACTTGTCATCAAAAAAACGGTCTCTATCTCAGGCGCGATAATATGGTTCGTCTGAGCCATATTCAGCTCATATTCAAAATCCGGGATTGCGCGAAGGCCCCGCACCAGCACATTGGCCTTCATCTTCCTGGCAAAATCCACTGTCAGGCCGGAGAAGGACTCAATTCTCACATTCGGAATTCCCTTCGTCACCTCCCTGAGCATCTCCTTGCGTTCCGCCACAGTGAACAGCGGAGTCTTCTCGCTGTTGCCAAGTACTGCGACAATCAGCTCATCTACCAGAGCAGCGGACCGGCGGATCACGTCAATATGACCATACGTCACCGGATCAAAACTGCCCGGATAAATCCCTTTTTTCATTTTTTAGTTCTCCTTTTTCGCCTCCACAAACATGTGGACATTTGTCTTGTATTCTTTACGCTTTATCAGCTGGTATCCGGCGCTCTCCAGATAATCAAACGGAGTATGCAAAGATGCTTCGATAATAATGACCGTATCAAAATTCAGGAAACTCCTCCCTTGAAGTGCCTCCAGTACCTCCCTCTCTATTCCCATATGATAGGGCGGATCCAAGAAAATATAATCAAAAGGCTTCTGTCCCTCCAGCCTCTGCAGCGCTTGGAATACATCTGCCTCTATCACACATCCTCTAGGCGCCAGCTTCGTAAAGTCCAGATTCTTCCGTATACATTCACAGGCAGCCCGGCTTTTCTCTACGAAAAAAGCCTCTTCGGCTCCTCTGCTGAGAGCCTCAATTCCTATCGCTCCGCTCCCGGCAAACAGGTCAAGAAAGCGGCAGCCCGCAATTCCACCCTGGATCATATTGAACAATGTCTCTTTGATTCTGTCTGTCGTCGGCCTCGTCTCAATGCCGTCCAACGTCTTAAGCGGAAGACTTCTTGCCGTCCCTGCTATGACTCTCATTACGGATCAACCTCACAAGCTATTAATAATTAATTATAGAATTGCAATTACATTATGTCAATGAATTTTCCTATCAAAATCTGTTATTTTTTGAAGGAACTGCCTGTTTAATATTTTTAAGAATCCATATACTATCATCGTAATCAATCAAATGATTACTCCATTATAGAAAAACAGAAGAAAACACAAGGAGGTAACTGAACAATGACAAATCGTTCATCCAATAAGGCCGCTGTGCCGGAGGCAAAGAGCGCGCTTGACAGGTTCAAATTCGAGGTAGCCAACGAGCTCGGCGTCCCGCTGACAGACGGATACAACGGCAACCTGACTTCCAAGGAAAACGGTTCCGTTGGCGGGTATATGGTTAAGAAGATGATTGAAGCCCAGGAAAAACAGATGATGGGCAGATAACTTTTCACAAGCAGCTGTAAACTTATAAGAGAAGCTATGCAGTAAGAACAGAAAAGTTAAAATCGAAGAAGAAGAGAAGAAAAAACAATAAAAAAGAAAAAGGGATTCTCCTGCCGACTCATGCGAGATGGCATACACCAGGGAGGCATCCCTTTTTCTTTGCCGAAAATGCCAGACGAATAGAATGTTATGCCTTTTGGGCTTTTGCAATTCTGATATCTTCACTTACCAATATTATATTTGCTAATCGCTTTCAGCCTTGCCATCGCTCTTGCCAGGTTCGCCTGATTCATCCGGTATTCCTCGATGCTTTTCTTCTGTCTAAGCTGTTCCTGTGCCCGTTCCTTCGCGCGTTCAGCCCTCTTTTTGTCAAGCTCCTCCGGGTATTCCACTGTATCCGCCAGCATCATTACCCGGTTGTTCATAATCTCCGCAAATCCAGTTCCGCATACGGCTGTAAGCCAAGTGCCGTCTTCTTTCTGAATGCGCAGCTCTCCCGGCACAATAGCCGCCACCGCGTTTTCATGATTCGCCATAATGCCGAAAGAACCGTCGACTCCCGGCATAATTGCCTGCAGACATCTTCCCTGATAAAAAATACGTTCCATATCTGTCACGTTCATATAAAAAGTATGCATCCAGGGCTCCCTCCTGTCATCCTTTCTGACCTATGGCCGCCTTCTCCCGAACTTCCTCGATCGTCCCTACATTGAAAAACGCCCACTCTGGACAGTCGTCCATCTCACCGTCCGCGATAGACTTAAACCCTTTGATCGTATCGCCAAGCGGCACATATTTGCCGGGAATGCCCGTAAAGTTTTCAGCTACATGGAAAGGCTGTGACAAAAATTTCTGGATCTTCCTTGCCCGGTACACAATCTCTTTGTCGTCCTGGGAGAGTTCCTCCATGCCCAGAATCGCGATGATATCTTGAAGTTCCCTGTATTTCTGGAGTATCCTCTGCACCTTTCCCGCGGTCTCATAATGCTCTTTCCCCACAATATCCTCTTCTAATATTCTGGAACTAGACTCCAATGGGTCAATTGCCGGATAGATTCCCTGCTCCACAATTTTCCTGGACAGCACTGTGGTCGCGTCCAGATGAGCGAACGTGGTGGCAGGCGCCGGGTCCGTGAGATCATCTGCCGGCACATACACGGCTTGTACGCTTGTGACAGAGCCGCTCTTGGTGGAAGTGATCCTCTCCTGGAGTTCTCCCAGTTCATTTGCCAGCGTTGGCTGATATCCTACCGCGGACGGCATGCGCCCCAGCAAGGCGGATACCTCAGAACCCGCCTGGACAAATCGGAAAATATTGTCAATAAAGAGCAGCACATCTGTGTGTTCCACATCACGGAAATACTCCGCCATGGTCAGCCCTGTCTGGGCAGCCCTCATCCTTGCTCCGGGCGGCTCATTCATCTGCCCGAATACAAGAGCCGTCCTGTCCAGCACACCAGAAGCCTTCATCTCCGTCCACAGATCATTGCCCTCTCTGGATCTTTCACCCACGCCGGTAAAAATCGAATAACCTCCGTGTTCTGAGGCAATGTTGCGTATCAGCTCCTGAATCAGCACCGTCTTGCCTACACCAGCTCCTCCGAACAAACCGATCTTGCCGCCTTTGGAGTATGGCGCCAGAAGATCAATGACTTTGATTCCAGTCTCCAGTATTTCCACCACCGGGTTCTGTTCTTCAAAAGACGGGGGTTCCCGATGGATTGACCATGTCTGTACATCCTTTAACGGCTCTCCTTCATCCATCGTCTCTCCTGTTACTCCAAACAGCCTTCCCAGCGTCTGCTCCCCTACCGGGACACGGATGCTGCTCCCTGTGCCGATGACTGCCATCTCCCTGCACAGCCCCTCGCTGGGAGAGAGCATGATGCAGCGCACCACGCTGCCGCCTGTCTGCTGCTGAACTTCCATCGTACACCATTTTCCGCCATTGTTTACTTTTAAAGCATCTCGGATGTGGGGAAGGGGGCCCTGCGTGAATTCCACGTCCACTACCGGCCCGGATACCCGCACAATTTTCCCAATCTGCCTAACCGTCTCGTTCTCCATGAACTTATAACTCCTTTCCCGCCGGTATTAACGTCTTCCAAGCGCCCTCGCCCCGCTGGCGATCTCTGTAATTTCCTGGGTGATAGAAGCCTGACGCATCCGGTTGTACTGCATAGACAATTTCTTCAGCATGTCGTCCGCGCTTCCAGTAGCCGATTCCATCGCCGTCATACGGGCATTCTGCTCGCTGGCATAGGACTCCACCAGAGCACTATAAATAAAGCCGGCCACATAGTTCGGCACCAAATGATCCAGCACCTGCTCTGGACTTGGCTCATAAGAAATCTCTTTCCCTCGGATGTCCTTGGAGACGGGGACCGCCAGCGGCCGGCGCAGGGGAAGCAACTGCTTCATCTTCGCTTCGCTCTCCATAGAATTCTTTCTCTCCGTATAAATCATATGAATCTCATGAATCTCTCCCTGACGGTATTGCTCCAGTAAAGTCTCCGCAATGATCCTGGCCCGGTGAATAGAAGGTTTCTGGATTGTGTACTGAAAATGAATATCATAAGGATATCCCCGCCTGTCAAAGTAACTGCGTCCCACCTGGCCTACTACGAAGAAACGGCTCTCTCCCGAAAATTCCATCTGGCGCTGCGCTAGTTTCAGAACATTTTGATTAAAGGCGCCGGCCAGCCCTTTGTCAGCCGTCACAATCAGATATCCGGCCATTCCTCTCGTGCTTCTTTCTGCCCGCGGCTGCTTCTCCTCATTTTCCAGATACCTATGCTCTATATCCGGCGCATGGCGCAGCAGACGTTCTATCGCGTTCTGAAGCGTAAAGAAGTATGGCTCTGTATTTTTTAATTTTTCCTTCGCGCCGCGCAGCTTGGAAGATGAGATCAAATACATCGCATTTGTAATTTTTCGTGTGTTTTCTATGCTCTCCATCCGCGTACGGATTTCTTTTGCCTCAGCCATTCGCCGTCACCTGCTTTTTCGCCGTCTCTGCCCGATAGGAGCTCTCCGCATCCAAAATTCGTTCTCTCAAATCATCGTCCAGTTCTTTCTTCCTCTGCAGATCCTGCACAATATCTGGATGGACTTTGTGGATATAATCCAGAAGACCTAGCTGGCAGCTTTTGACGTCTGCAGGCTTCTTATCCGCGAATCTCCGATCCGATGCGGCACACAGCGAGATCACTTCATCTGCCATAGACATTGGGTGTCCAAGAGGCTGCTTCAGCAATTCCATCAAGCTGCTTCCATAAGCCAGCTGCTCTTTCGTATCCTCGTCTAGATCTGCCCCGAACTGAGTGAACACCTGCATCTCCCGATACTGCGCCAATTCAATCCGTATCCTGGAGGACACCTTCTTCATCGCCTTCGTCTGCGCCGCCCCTCCCACGCGGGATACGGACAGTCCAACGTTCACTGCAGGCCGCATTCCCTCGAAGAACAGGTCGCTCTCCAGAAAAATCTGGCCGTCTGTGATAGAGATCACGTTTGTCGGAATATAGGCGGCCACATCGCCCTCCAGCGTCTCAATAATCGGAAGCGCTGTAATAGATCCCCCTCCTAATTCATCGGATAGGGCACTGGAACGCTCCAATAGCCTGGAATGCAGATAGAATACATCTCCCGGGTATGCCTCCCTGCCCGGCGCCCTCCCAAGGAGAAGGGACAGGGCGCGGTACGCGACCGCATGCTTGGACAAGTCATCGTATATGATCAGCACATCTTTGCCCTGATGCATGAAATATTCTGCAATCGCTGTTCCGGAATAAGGGGCAATATACTGCAGGGAAGCCGGATCACTTGCTCCAGACACGAGCACAATCGTATAATCCATTGCCCCTCCCTTCTCCAGATTGTGTACTTGCTTAGCCACCGCCCCTGCCTTCTGTCCGATCGCCACGTAGATGCAGATCACATCTTTTCCTTTCTGATTGAGAATCGTGTCCATAGCGATAGAAGTCTTGCCGGTCTGCCGATCCCCAATAATCAGCTCTCTCTGCCCTCTTCCTATGGGAAACATGGAATCAATGGAGAGAATTCCGGTCTCCAGCGGCTTGCTCACTGGTTTCCTGTCCAGTATCCTTGGGGCGTCGCGCTCAATTGGATAGAAATCAACCCCCTCCACAGGACCTTTCCCGTCTAAAGGACTTCCCAGCGCGTCCACAACCCGTCCAAGGTATCTTTCGCCCACCTGGATACCAGCGCGCTTCCCGGTGGAGGCCACCTGCATACCCACGCTGAGCGTTCCTTCCCGTCCGAAGAGCATACAGCCGATCTCATCAGGCCTGATATCCTGTACCATCCCTTTCAGACCGTTTTCAAAAATGACCACCTCGCCGTACATTGCATGATCCAGCCCTTCTAATACCGCAATCCCGTCTCCGACACTTTTCACCGTGCCGAATTCCCGGTCTTTGTTCTTAAATTGAAAAGCCGCGATATCCTCGTGCAGCATAGAGATCACTTCCTGGGGCTCATGAAATTTTCGGCTCCCATCCTGAAGCTTCTGGCGCATTTGGCTAAGCTGCTCCCTCATGCTCCAATCAAATTCCCTGCCGCCTGCCCGCAGGATAAAACCGCCGATCAGAGACGGATCCTGGGATTTATCCAAGATAACATCCTGCGCTCCAAACTCTTCTCTCAGGAATTGACAGATTCCTTCTTCTTGTTCCTTCGTCGGCGGATGGACAAACAGGAGACTTGCTCTGAGCGCTTTCTCTTGTGCATCCTTCATGCATTCTCCCCCCTCTGGACAGCATTCTTCTGCTCTCCTGCATTTCTCAGAAACATATCATAGAAGGCTTCATCCTCTCTCTGTCTGGAGCCGCCGCTCAAAATCTGTTCTGCGGCTTCTACAGCCAAATCTGCCACATCCTTCTGCAGCCCGCGCATCGTTTTCTCCCGTTCCTGTTTTAAGCGTTCTTCCGTATCTGTGCGTATCTTATCTGCCTCTTTTCTGGCCTGAGACAAAATGACGCTGGCTTCCTGATCCGCTTTCTGCCGCGCTTCCCGGATAATGCCTGCCGAAGCCTCTTTGGCGCCTTTTGTATCGGCTTCATAGCTTTCTTTCAGCTGCATCGCTTCTTCTTTTAATGTCTGCGCCTGATTCATTTCTTCTTCAATTGCTGCTCTGCGCTGTTCCAGTATATTGTTCACTGGTTTGAACAGAAACTTTTTCATCAGGATGTAGAGCACCAGCAAATTAATCACTGTATAGACCAGCCCCATATTTAATGTGAGCATCTTACTCCCTGCCTTTCTCTCCGTTCTTATTGTCCGAGGAAAATAATAATGACCAAAGCAATGACGAAGCCATAAATGGCCGTAGCCTCTGCCAACGCGCATCCCAGCATCAAAAGCTTGCTGATCTTCCCTTCTGCTTCCGGCTGCCTTGCCACTGCCTCGGTGGCCTTAGCGGTTGCGATACCAATGCCAATTCCCGCTCCTATACCCGATATAACCGCAATTCCTGCTCCTATTGCAATAAGTGTAGACATGTGATGTTTCTCCTTTCCAGAATCATGTTATATGAAGGACATTCAGTCCTCTACCGCTTCCTTAATAAAGAGGGAGGTCAAAAATGTAAAGACATAGGCCTGGATTAACCCGTCGAACACATCAAAATATAGGCTGAAGGGTACAGGCACAACAACAGGGATCATGATTTTAATCAATTCCATTACCACAAATGCCCCCAAGACATTTCCAAAGAGCCGCATGCACAATGACAGAGGCCGGATAATAATCTCCATAACATTTAACGGCGCTACGACTGCAGACGGCTGCGCAAACCCTTTTACCCAGCCCTTCACACCTTTCGCGCGTATACCGGCGGCCTCTACAAGGACTATGCTCATGATCGCCAAGGCTGCTGTTACATTGAGATCCTTTGTCGGAGGCTTGAATCCTAACAATCCTATGAGATTTGCGGCGCCTAGATACAGGATGACCGTCACCATATAGGGAACGAACTGTTTTCCCTTCTCTCCCAGCATATCCCGGAACATATCCTGCAGCTTACACACCGCCGTCTCTACAAATAGCTGCTTCTTCCCCGCAGGCACCACCTTCAGGTCGTGGGTCAGCCAGATGGACAACACGACAAGCAGTCCCATGATAACCCAGGTTACCGCCACAGATTCTGGTATCGGGATTCCTCCGAACAGGGGAATGGTAAAGGCTGTCTCGCAGTTCAGCTCTTCAATTAATCGGTTCGCTAATTCTCCCACTGCTTTTACTCCTTTCCTGACAGCTGCACTTCCGGCTGATTCTGCGCTCCTTCTACGTAACCATATCATGAACAGTGTGCAGCCAGATGGCTGAACTATTGCCGATAACCGGCAGTCTTTGCACAGAAATGCTTGTCAATTCATCGTTTATTGATTATAATACATTCACAAATATCTTGATAATTCTTATTTTTGCGGTTATCCATAGATAAATTGTATGGATACACACGAAATTAACTAGTTTTAACTCACTAGGAGGATTTTTATGTCTATCAGTTATGATTACTATAAAACTTTTTACTATGTGGCCAAATACCAAAATATTACTGCTGCCGCAGATGCCCTCTTTTTATCCCAGCCAACCGTCAGCCACTCTATTCATAATCTGGAGACAGAGCTGGGATG
>CALWRT010000088.1 GCA_944384015.1 uncultured Lachnospiraceae bacterium
CGCTATCCCTTCTTCTCGCCTGTACCTCACAATACAAACCTTGGGAGTCGCTGTGGGGTTCGTCGGCAACTACGCCCCTTTTGGACTTTCACCACAGACTGACGGCATGCCCGTCATACGCAAAAAAGAGGACAGCTAATGCAGCTGTCCCCTTTTCATATATTCTATGCCATATAATAGAGAACGCCCAGCGTTCCCGGCCCGCAGTGGCTGGAGATTACACCTCCTGCCGTCGTCACCTCTATCTGTTCAAAATGATTCAGCGATTTTAGATATTCTCTTATCTCTGTCACTGTCTGCTCATCCACACCGGAATGGGTAATGAACACTCTTTTCTTATCTGCGCGCCTCAGCGCGTCCTCCTGTTCTTCTACATAGCGCCGGAGCACTTTGTTCATATTCCCCCGGTACTTCTTACCCACTTCCATCCTGCCGTGGCTCACCTGGATTGCCGGATGCAGTTTCAGAGCGTTGGCCATGAGCGCCGCCGCCCCGGAGCACCTGCCTCCCCGGGCCAGATACGTCAGTGTATCCACCACGAAGCTGGCTCTTACTTTCTGTCGGTCTTCCTCAATTCTGTCCACAATATCCTCAGCGTCCATCCCTTCCCGGGCCAGCTCAGCTGCCCGCAGCACCTGCAGCCCAATCCCGGCGGACAAGTTCTGGGAATCTATGACGAACAGCCGACCGCTGGTGAATTCCTTCCCAGCCATACGCATAACATTGCAGGTCGTGCTCATGTCCTCAGATATCCCGAAGAAGATCACATCCTCCCCCGCCTCCATACACGGCTCTAACATCTGTATCGCGCGCTCATAGGTAACAGCCGCCGTCTTCGGCGTCTTTTTATGCGCCTCAGCCCAGGCAAAGATTTCCTTGGGCGTAATCTCTTCTTTATCGTAGTAGCTCTTGTCATCCAGAATAATGCACAGGGGCAGAATCCCAATGTCATTCTCCCTGATCATATTCTCTGACAAGTCACAAGTGCTGTCCGCCAAAATTGTTATTTTTCTTTTCTCCATGCCTATCTCTCCCTCCTTCTTGGCCCCCGTCTTCTATACAGGCCGGATTGGGCAGGCATAACGCTTGATTAGACAGTCATGGCCATTCTATATCAGCACAGCTTATTTCCGTTGGCCACCAGCTTGAATTTATATCCAAGCACCTCCGCCGCCCTGCGGCACATCATCATTCTCTGAAGAAAAATCTCGAAGTAGTCCATCACCGTACTCATAGTATCATCCAGCGCCAAATCCATTTGGATAACCTTCTTCTCTTTTTTTACCTCCAGCTTCGTAGACAAGGCCGCATAATTCACCCGGTCATGGGCGTCAAAGTTAGCTACAACCGGATTGCGCACTCGGTTTCTCCGCACATCTGTCTTATCTGCCAGGATCAGCGCTGCAGATACCACATCCACCGCCGTGCCGGTAGCCTCGTCATGGTTGCCGATCGCAGTCGTCACCACCACGATATCCTTCAGCGGCATTCCCAGCTCCTTCAGTATCTGATAGGCCATAATTGCTCCGCTGTGGGCATGATCATGCCGATTAATGCTGTTGCCAATGTCATGCATATAGCCAGCAATTCTGCTCAGCTCAATTTCCCTCTCGCCGTAGCCCAAATCTTTTAATATTTTTCCCGCCGTCTCCGCGACTTTTGCCGCGTGCTTCCTGGAATGCTCTGTATAGCCCAGCTCCTGCAGCACTTGATTTCCCTGCTCAATCAGCAGATTGATTTCCTCGTTTTCCCGTATATCTTTATAAGTAACTTTCATTTGGCTTCTCATTCCCTTTCCTAACATGCCGCGCAAATTGTTCTTCTTCGCCTATTTGCATACAGCCGGTTCGGCGTCATTATGCCGCCGGCGTCTATTAGGAAATCAGTATACGCCTTGATTATTTCCTTATTCTATCATTCTATGCAAAATTTATGTTAATTTTCTCTAGCCGACGCCTTGTCTTTGCCGTCTGCTGTTTTCTTCACCTCTTCCAGCTCTTCCTCCAAACATTGAGAGAGGAAATCACGGTCTTCCTGCTTTTTCCTCGGCACAAACCTGGCAATGATTCCGCCCTTGCCTCGGTTCTTCACATAAAGATATCCGAAGGCAGAAAATACCAACGCACCGATTAGATTCACAAACAAGTCCTGCATCGTGTCAATCAGCCCAATATCCAGATATCCTCCTACTCCCAGCTCCTGCCCCTGAACAATCACATCCGTAATACCTGATATAGTATAGGGAACATTATGTCCCGCCGGGTCTAACGTTACAGATCTAATAACATGAATCACGGTGTCTTTCTGCATATCCAAATGAAAAAAAGTATCCATGCCGAACTCAAAGAATTCCCATACCACTCCAATGGTCATAGAAAAACAGAACGCCACAAGCGCCATAAAAAACGGCGACAGCGCAAAAGTAATCTTCTCGCTGCGGTTCAGCAGTTCTACAAGGGAAAATCCTATGGCCGCAGCCAAAAAACCGTTCATCGTATGCAGCACCGTATCCCACATTGGTATCAGAAGATAAAACTCTTGTACCTCTCCGAGAATCTCCGCCGAAAAAATGAATGTCAATATGATAATCTCCAGCGTTGTGGGCAGTTCTACCCGAAAAGCAAGCTGGATAAGGCTTGGTATTACCAGCAGCAGCAAGGTCAGAATGCAGAGAAACACATTCTCATAATTGCCGTTCCTGGCCTGCAAAACCGCAGTAATAATCACCAGTGCCCGCAGGATTGTGTATACCATAAAAGAGCTCCGGTGCTCCCGCAGCTCCATGGTTAGGGCCTTACCCAGTCTCCGAATCCAGTGATCCTTCGGATGTTCTGGCTGGGCCATCTTCTCCGTCTTCTTCTGCCGTCCGTCTTGATTCCGGTTCATCGCCGTCTCCTTTCGGTCATTGGGCAAGGCCATCTTGTATCAGTACTCTTTCTACAGAACCAATATACATCGTATGATAATCCTTGTCCGGATACCATTTCTCGGCATTTTCACGTACGTCAAAACCTTCTGGCCCCATATACTGATGGTATACTTTTCTGCATACAAGCACAAGCCTCGCTTCTTCAAAGGCTGCCGCGCCGCCTGCAGAAAAAACCGTAAGTCCCGCTTCCCGGATCTTATCCCGATCCCGTCCAGATACGGTGCCGCACAAGCTCAGCGCGCCGCGATATTGCTCGTCAAAAAAGGACAGGGTAAAATACTCTCCCTCATCAATAAATTCTTTTGTATAACGTGTCTGTCTAATATATATCGTAGCAGACGGCTTGCCCCATATTACACCGAGACCGCCCCAGCTGGCCGTCATTGTATTACACTGCCTCCCATCTCCTGCTGTAACGAGCATCCACTGCCTTCCGATTGCATCGAACGGGTTAATCACTAGTTCCTCGGGTTTTATCTCTCTCCATGCCATCCCATATGCCCTCCTTTTATCTAGTACGCTCCTGTCCCACAGGCGCCGTCTTTCCTATTATACCCTGTGAAATGTTATTTGTCATCTCCTGATAGCAGCGATACCTTTCTGACATTAGAGAGCCGCTGATGAAAGTGCTTCCCGTGCCGCAATTACCCCAAGGTGAAGAAGAACGATTTTTTCTTTGTATAACGTATACCTTATGGCCTGGCCTTCTCCTGGGCGGCCACATCGGTCATCGCATATGGATCCAATATTTTCTGAAGTTTTTCTTCGCTCATCAGACCCTTTTCCAGCACTAGTTCCCGGACAGTCTTCTGGCTCTTCAATGCTTCCTTGGCGATCTGAGCCGCCTTGGCATAGCCTATGTACGGGCAGAGAGCGGTAGCAAGTCCGACGCTGCCCTCCATCAGCTGCCTGCAGTGCTCCCTATTCGCCGTAATTCCTGATACACAGTTGTCGGTGAGTGTCTTGACCGCCTCTGTTAAGGTCGTAATCGATTCAAATAAGTTATAAAATACCACCGGGCCAAAAGCGTTCAGCTCCATCTGCCCCGCTTCCGCCGCCATAGCTATCGTCACATCATGTCCCATAATATGGAAGGCTACCTGGTTGACCACCTCCGGAATGACCGGATTTACCTTGCCCGGCATAATGGACGAGCCATTCTGTCTGGCCGGGAGATTGATCTCTCCGAATCCGGTGGTTGGTCCTGATGACAGCAATCTCAAATCATTGCACATTTTGGACAGATCCAGAGCGCATGTCTTGACAATGCCCGATACTGTCACGAAGCTGTCCAGATTCTCAGTAGCGTCGAACAGGTCTTCTGCTCTTTTCAGAGGGTATCCCGTGAGACGGCTCAGAGTGGGGATGATCTGCTCCAGATATGTCTCAGAGACGTTGATCGCCGAACCAATTGCAGTCCCTCCCAAATTCACCGTGTGCATTTCCTTGGCCGCCTCTTCTATCCGCCCTCTGTCTCTGGCCACCATACACGCATAGCTATGGAAGGTCTGGCCAAGTCTCATGGGCACCGCGTCCTGGAGCTGTGTGCGTCCCATCTTAATCACGTCATCGAATTCTTCCTCTTTGCGCTTCAGTTCGCTCTCCAATCTTTTCAGCTGGCAGACAAGAGGCTGCAGCAGATCCAGCACTGTCAAGCGCCCTGCCGTAGGCACCACATCATTTGTGGATTGAGACATATTCACATCGTCATTAGGGTGTACTCTATCATAGGCCCCCTTCCTGCCGCCCAGCAATTCCGCGGCCCGGTTGGCGATCACCTCGTTCATATTCATATTGGCGCTCGTGCCAGCCCCTCCCTGTATAGCATCTACAATAAATTCCTCAGCAAATCTGCCGTCCAGTATCTCCTCACAAGCCTGCACAATTGCCTCTTCTTTCTCCTTGGTCAAATATCCTCCTGCTCCGTTGGCGAAAGCTGCTGCCTTCTTAATCTGCGCAAGGTTGTGGATGAATGCCGGATGCAGCCTGCGTCCTGTGATCGGGAAATTCTGCTTGGCCCGCAGGGATTGTACTCCATAGTATGCCTCCTGCGGTACTTCCATCTTTCCTATAGAATCTGATTCCATACGCATTTCACTCATGATCTTATGCCCCTTTTCTTGATTCGTCTTATCTGTTGTTTTGGCCCTTTGCCAAATGATATTCTTTTTACAGCAGGGAGAATAGCACGCCTCTTTCCTCCTGTAAATACTTTTTGACAAACATCTCCGGCAATTAAGATTTGACGGTTTCCTCTTAATTTTCTGAAGTGTTTTTTGCCTCAGACTTAAGATTGTTAACAAGGATGCCGGTGATCCTCTTGCTGTTTTTCAGTCAATATGGTATATTTTTCAGCAGAAAGTATCGTCTACAAAGGAGGACTTTATTTGACACATGAACTTGACGCCATTGACAAAAAAATACTGGCCCTTCTTCAGCAGAACGCCCGCATATCGGTGAAAGACATCGCGCAGGAGGTTTTTCTCTCTTCGCCGGCTGTGTCTGCCCGCATAGAGCGCATGGAAAAAGCCGGCATCATCGCCGGCTACCACGCCCAAGTGAATCATATGCTCTTCGGCTATCACATCAAAGCATTTATTAACTTGGAAGTCAGCCCTTCCCAGAAGAAAGAATTCTATCCGTTCATTGAAAAAATTCCGAATGTAGTGGAGTGCAGCTGTGTCACCGGAGATTATTCTATGCTCATTGAAGTCATCTTTCAGACAACCGTCCAGCTTGACCATTTTATCAGTGAACTGCAGCACTTCGGACGGACCAAGACGCAGATTGTCTTCCAGACAGCCGTGGAGCACCGGGATGTGCCGACAGATATGCTCTGAGGATGTCAACAACCCGGCTGCGCCCCCGCTCCTCTGCAATGGGGGCAGCGCCGTCCGGTGCTTGTAAAATGGACAGGCGCAACGAAGAATTCCCTGCCGCACTTCCTGTGCAGCATCCTCACTCTTGTAAAAGCATTCACGTACGGTGTTCGCACCTCGTATTCCTTACCCGTCAGGGCTTCCACCTGCGCGGCAAATTCTTCTTGGGTCTTCTTCTTCGCGGGACTGATGCACATGTGATTCCGCCCCGCAGGCAGGACAGCGTATGCGTCAGTCTATCCTAGTACTGTCCGCCGCCGTCTGGCTGTCCATGAAAGCCTGCCACTCAGGCTGATCCTTCAGGAAGAGGTATTCCTTTCCATCTCGAAAACCATCCAACAGCCTTCTCCTCACCTCGTCGATGATAGCTGGTGTGACTTCCTGGAACGTCATGTGCTCATACAGCCTGGACTTGGCGAATTCATACAGGCTCCCCACCTGTTCCAGCATCTTCCCGGCAGCCGCCGCGGCCTCTTTCGCGTTCTGCTCGGCCACAGCCAGTTCCAGCCGCGCCATATATTGGTAATACGTTCCCATATCCAATATCTGCCCCAGCTCTCCTTGTTTCTCTGCGATCATACGCGCCTTCTCCATATCTCCCTCCTGTATTGCCAGGGAATAAATTCCATGAAATACCAAGCTCATGATCTGCCAGTCCGCGAACACGATCTCCTCATACAGCCGATATGCCTCCGATATCCGCCCAGTCCTGCTGCATATCACTGCTCTCTTCCTCTTCTTATCCGGATTCTCATCCGAGCAATAGGCCAGATATTCCTCTGCCTTGTCATATTGCTCTTTCCTCAAGTAATATGTGAAGAGAGCGTCCGCGGCCCCCCTCTTGACTTCCGGTTCCCTGCTCATAAGGAGACGCTCATAACAGTCCAGCAGATATGCGTCGTACGTATCCGAGCCGGGCACTTCATCAAATAGCCTCTTCGCATCCAGGTAGGCAGTCATCTGCCATATCAACTTGTCGCAGTTGGGATATTCTCTCATGATCCCCTGCGCCCAGCGGAATGTCTCTTCAAAGCTCTCCTCCTTTCCCCGGTCCGCCAGCTCTTCCAGCAGATGATGGATCTCCTGCTCTGTCAGCTCCTCCCGGAAGGACAGCAGCTCTTCCAGCGTTACCCCCAGCAGCCTAGCTATAGGCGCCAGCAACGTAATGTCTGGAAGAGAATTTCCATTCTCCCACTTATTGACCGCCGGCGCCGTCACCCCAAGCCTGCAGGCCATCTCTTCCTGTGTCATATGTTTCTTCTTGCGATTGTCCCTGATAATTTGCCCAATCTGCATAACGTCTGCCCCTTTCCGTATATCCGCGGCATCTTCCCTGCCCGGATGATTCTATTGGATTGCATCGGCCTTTGCTGACTTGATCATATCAGACCAGGCAGCGCCCCACAGCTGAGGAGAAGTTAAATATTGTTTAATAAAATTAACTGTTTTTCATGTTTTGCCCTCTCTCCTGGAACCATGCCTTCTCTCTTGATCTTTTGGCTCAACCGTACTAAAATCAATGTATCATAAGATAAACACAGCAAGGCGGTACCCTGATCAGCGATCAGCCCATCAGCAAAAAGACAGGAGGTTTGACTATGGAATTGAACAAAGAGAACTACAAACATATCTACGCCCAGGCCGGTGAAGCAGGCGACGCCTTCCTGGATATGATACTCAAAGAATCCGAATTCAGCGCATTGGATCCCAAGACCCATGAGCTGGCCTATTTGGCGGTACTGGTTGCCATCCGGCTGGAACACGGCATTGCCATGCACGCTAAGGAGGCCAAACGACTGGGTGCCACCAGGGATGAAGTGAAGAGCGCGGCCCTAGTCGCCCTGCCGGCAGTGGGGTTTCCTGCCATCACAGGGTTAAAAATAGCCCTCGCCAGTTATGACGAAGGCAGTGAACCTTAAATTCAGCTGTCACGAGGGCGTCTCTTACGTCATTTCATGACTTAGGACGCCCTTTATTCTATCTTGTCTGATCTCTCTAACTCTCCGGAAATGTTCATTAAATCAACGTTTTCCTTAAAACTTCTGTCCATAATATGCATGGACTCCATGTTTTCTCAGATAATGTTTATCCAGCAGCGTCTGCTGCATGGTACCCTTGCTTGGATTGATCATCATAGCGTGCCAGTTCATGAAGGCCACTTCTTCCAATACGACCGCATTGTGGACAGCATCCATTGCATTCTTTCCCCAGGCAAATGGGCCGTGGCTGTGCACCAGAGCCGCCGGTATACTTACCGGATCCCGCTCCCGGAATGTCTCGGCGATGACAAGCCCCGTCTCCTTCTCATATTCCCCCCGGATCTCCTGGTCGGTCATCGGCCTGGTACAGGGCACCGCCCCATAGAAATAGTCGCCCTGGGTCGTTCCCATCGCCGGGATATCCATTCCGGCCTGGGCAAAGATGGTTGCCCAGCGGCTGTGAGTATGCACAATGCCCCCGCACTCTGGGAAGGATTTGTATAGTTCCAGGTGGGTGGGGGTATCGCTGGACGGCCGCAGGCCTCCTTCCGCCACTGTTCCATCCAGATCCACGACGACCATATCCTCCGCTCTCAATTCTTCATATGCCACCCCAGACGGCTTGATCACTACCAGACCAGACGCGCGGTCTATCGCCGACACATTCCCCCAGGTGAAGGTCACCAGGTGATAGTTCGGGAGCATCAAGTTTGCTTTCCACACTGCTCTTTTCAATTCTTCCAGCATCTATACCCCTCCTTCATCCCGGACAGATCCGGCTCTCTGGCGGCAGCTTTCCGCCAGCCTCCAGTCTATCCCCTGCTTCCCGGAATTGTTCTTCTATCCAGCTCTTTGCCTTCTGTATCTCCGCCGCGTCCTTGGTACCCTGCTCATACCACATTTCGATCATATAGGGCCCCATGTACCCAAGCCTTTCCAGCTGGGCAAAGCGTCCGGCAAAGTCCACACAGCCCTCGCCAAATGGTACGCTCTTAAATTTGCCCGGAAAATCCCCTGTGACTGCCAGCGTATCCTTCAAATGTACTGCCACAATACTCGCGATCCCCTGTTCTATCTCATAGTCCACATCATTCTCCGGCCAAGCGCTGATATTGCCCAGATCTGGATATACCTTGTACCAGGGAGAATGGAGCATCGCTTCATAGGACATATGCTTGGAGATGGAGTTGAGGAACGGGGTATCCATAATTTCCATGGCCAGCATCACCTGCTTCTGCGCCGCCTGTTTTGCCGCCCAGGCCATCCCCTCCCGGAACAGCTTCACCGACTGGGGCGTGGAGGGCTCGTAATATACATCATAGCCCGCCAGCTGGATGACGCGGATTCCCATGGCTGAGGCAAAATCGATCGCCTTCTCCATGATTTCATAGGCCCGCTTACGCTTCTGGGGGCTGCTGCTCCCGAACGGATATTTCCTGTGTCCGCTCAGGCACATGGACTGAAATCCAATTCCCGCCTCATAACATACACGGCGGAGCTGCTCGATCTGTTCCCCTGTCCAGTCCAGGCGGGCCAGCCGCTCCTCCGACTCATCGATGCTGATTTCCACGAAATCAAAACCGGCATCCTTCGCTTTTCCCAGCCGTTCTTCCCAGCTCTGGGACGGGCAGAACGCCTTCTCATAGATCCCCAGCAAATGTCTTCCCAACATCGTCCGCCTCTGACTCTCCTTTCCCCTTCATTCCATTTCATACCTGCCGCCGAAAGCTCCGGCCTCAGACGCGCAGTTTCAGAAATTCTTCCGCCACAATCCTCGAAAAACTCTGATCGCAAATATTGGCGTCTACGGTCAGCAGCTTTACCTGCCCTCCCGCATGCTTGCGGAACGCCTGCACCATCACCTCATCTACCTGGGGATTGTACAGAGGTCCTCCCGGCGCGGAGGTCTCGCAGCATCCCCTGGTTGGCACAATAAGCGTAACCGGATAGTCGGCCCGGTTCAGCCGCTCGCATACAAGCCGGGCCAGCCGTTCCCCTTCCTCCGGGTATACTTTGCAGTGATAAATTGTAGAATTGTGCTTTACTTTCTGTCTCCGGCCGATATCCGCGGGAAGAAAGGCTCCCTGCTCGTCGATAAAGAAGTCTACCATATCCAGCGCTCCCGGCACGACGACCATAGGAATCCTCTTCTCCACCGCCTTATTCAGCCGGTTCCTGGCTCCGCTGCAGTATCCTCCCAGTACTTCACAGCTGATTTCATGCAGGTTCATATCCAGCACGGCATCAATTCTGCCTTCCTCTATCAGTGCCTCCATACACCTTCCCCCCACGCCGTTGGCGTGAAAGGCGACAGTTTCATAATTTCCGCCCCGGCGTATGATTTCCAGCGCCTGCTCCGTCCCCTTCGTGGTCACGCCCAGCATTGTAGCCGCAATCACCTTCTTGCCCTGCTGTGTCTTATAGCAATGTCCGTATTGAACCATTCCCATTGCCGCGCTGCAGGCGCTTCGGATCACGGTCTTTGTCACTGGGTTCAAGCCCGCGATATCCGCGACCGTAGGCAGCACGAAGATATCCTTCTCTCCTACGTACTGCTCCATCGTGCGGATACCGCAGGCCAGAGAGGATGCGACAATCTTGGGCACCCCAAACGGAAGGAGCTTCATGGCCGGTGCTGCCAAATTTGCGTTCTGTCCGCCCCCGACTGTGAGAACCGCATCGAATTTTCCTTCTTCATACAGCCGGGGCAGGATACGCGTCAGCGCGCCGCGCATTGCGTCGATCCTGTCCGGCTTGTTGTATTTCTCGAAAGTCTCCCGGGATATCCCACTGTATTCTAATATGTGGGTTGGGGTAATATCTGCCCCAGGAACATGAAGTTCCTTCGTACTGTTGTCAATCAGAAAGGTTTCAAAACCATTGCTTTCAATTACAGACCTGGCAAAAAAAGCCTCTTCCTTTTTTGTGTCCAGCGACTCAATTAACGCAATTGTTTTCCCCATAGATTATTCTCCCAATATCCTTCCGGACGCGATCAGGTCAAGCATCTCCGGCGCATGGGTGGGCAGAATAAATTCCGCGGAGGCTGCCCGCTTCTTCAGCTCCACAATACTCGCCCACTCCTGGGCAATATCCAAGAACCTGGACGGAGGCGTAATCTCATATCCCAGTTCTTCCACCGGCTTTAGATTATCATAGGTAAAGATCAAGTCGCCGCAGCAATGATAATCCCCTTCCTTTGTATGTACCACTACGGTCTGATGCATGACGGAATGCCCCGGAGACGGATATACCCAGATTCCATCCATTACCTCTGCCTCTCCGTCCAGGAGGACAAAGTCCCTGCCCTCCCACTGGGGATGGATACGGGGCTCAATATTCAATCTCGGATCTTCATAGGACTTGTAATACAGCGGTATCGGATTTTTCGCGAATTCGTATTCCTTGCGCTGAGCGTACAATGTCGCGTTCTTGAACATGGGCGTGTAATACACATGATCCCAGTGCAGATGCGTATATACAATATCTGTAATCTCATCACAGGAAATCCCCAGTTTCTTCAGCTGTTCATGAATGGCATAGCCCTCTGGCTGCACAGATCCCGGATGATGATATTTATCAGCGATTTCTGTGCTGGACATCCCGGTGTCTACCAGTATTTTCTTCCCGGCGCCCTGTACGAGGAAACAGGCCACCGGCAAATGGATCGTATCATCCTCCCCTGGTTTGATATAATATTTGTGAGTTGTGTTGTGGTACAGATAATTTGCCTTGCTTGTGGTAACAATTCCGGTGTTAATTGGTGTAATGGTATATTCCTGCATGATATGTTTCTCCTCCATTGATTCTTTCACTTTATTGATTCTTCAGCATATGGTAAATTCCATTCTGCCAGTGAATGACTGCCGTCTCCTCAATCAGTTCCGCAATCTGGCCGGCCTTCACCGCAGTCTTGTCAAAAGCCACTGTCCCGTGTCCTTTCAGGATAAATGCCGACAGGCCCGGACGGCTGTCTATCGCCTCAAATACTTTCGGCAGTTCCTCCGGGGTCACCCCTTGAGTCACCACGTCCACAACAGGGATGGGATATTTTAACTTCAACTCGGAGTGCTTTGTGATCAGGGCAACCTCTTCGTAACTTAGGGAATTCAAAATGGCGTAGGGACTATGTACATGTACAATCCCCCCAATTTCGGGATAACGGCGGTACAAATTCCCATGAAGGGTGGATTCCCTTGTAGGTTTCAAATCCCCAATCACCAGATTCCCGTCAAAATCTGTAATACACAGATTGTCCTCGCTGCACTGCCCATAGGATAAGCCGCTTGGCTTGACAATCATCAAGTCCTCCCCCGGTATCCGGACGCTCAGATTGCCCCCCGTCCCAGTCTGGATGCCGCTCTCATATGTTCTCTTGGCAGCTTTCAAAAAATCATTCTTTGCTTTTACAAAATCCGCGTTCATCGTCTACTCCTTTGCTCTCCTCTCTTTGCTTACGCAGGCTATACCGGAAGGATTTCCTCACTCGGCAGATGAAGCCTTCCTGCGGAAGGGCCCCCGTTTCTTCATCCCGCTCATACTATAGCTGGAATACATGTCGAAGGCGATCGCTGCAATGATAATGACACCCTTGACCAGATCATGATAGATGGCGTCGATCCCGAGCAGCCTCAGACCATTGCTGATAATACCTATCAGGAAAGCGCCGAACATCGCTCCTTGAAGGGTTCCGCTCCCGCCCCTGAGACTAATGCCGCCTACTACAATGGCAGCAAGCACATCATTCTCATATCCGGTTGCCTGGGTAGCAGATGCCTGCTGATTCATGCTGGAGAGAATCAATCCAGACAGCGCTCCCATGAAGCCGGAGATCATATAGGCAATGCATATCACCTTCCTGCAGTTAATGCCAGAGAGCTTGGACGCCTCCCGATTGCCTCCCACGCTGTACAGATTCCTCCCATATACGGTGTGATTCAGCACCACGTAAGAGACAAGGAAACATATCAGCAAAATATACACCGGAACCGGGATCCCTAAGATCCTGGCTGAGCCGATCGTATTAAAGGCCTTCGCATTCATTACATTAATCAGCTTGTTCTGAGTAATATACTGTACAATCCCGTACAGTACCTGATTCGTAGCCAAGGTCATCAGGAAGGCGGGTATATCGAACCGGGACAGCACCAGTCCATGGAACAGCCCGCTCAAGATTCCGCATCCTAAGCCAGCCAGGATCGCTAATACTGTGCTCCCCATAGAGCCATCCCCAGATAGAAGGAGGGAGCAGCAGCACGCCCCGGCGACGGCGGCATTCCCGCTTACGGTACGGTCTATTCCGCCGATCAGGACCGCGAAGGTCGCTCCGCAGATCATAATGCCCGTCAGGGACACGGAATACAGGATGCTTCGTATATTACTCCAGGTGAGGAATACTCCCGGCAGCAAGATGGTAAATACGAGACATATGGCAATGAGGATCGCAACCTTCCGAAATTCATAGAGCTTTTTCGTCTTTTGGTTATTCATACTGCGCTTCCTCCTTTGCTTGTTCCTTAAGGCCGGACTGGGCCAGCAATATCTGCTCCTGCGTCACGGCGCCGTCATGGAATTCCCTGATCACGCGGCCCTCCTTCATAACAATAATCCGATGGGCCACACGCAGAACTTCCGCGATATCTGAACTCACCATCAGGACCGCGATTCCCTGCATGGTCATTTTCTCTATAAAATCATAGATCTCATCCTTCGCCCCGATATCAATCCCCACCGTCGGCTCATCAATTAAGATCACATTCAAATCCCGCGTCAGCCATTTCCCCAGGACAACCTTCTGCTGATTTCCTCCTGACAGATTCCCCACCGCCACATTGGGATTTGCAGGCCGCAGATCTACCATGCCCACCACGGCTTCTCCCAGTTCATCTTCTTTTGCCCGGTTCACAAAACCCATATGAGCCAGCGCATCATAATTAGTCACAGCTACGTTTCTTGTCACAGACAGCAGGGGAGCGAATCCCTGGGTTCTTCGGTCTTCTGGTATCAGACCGAACCCTTTGGACACGGTATGCTTGATGCGGTTCTTCTTCAGCACCTCGCCCCGGTATATCACTTGGCCGCTGTCATAGGGATCGGCCCCAAAAATGCTCCTCAGCACTTCTGTTCTGCCGGAACCTACCAACCCGGTTAAAACAAGCACTTCCCCGGCATGTACTTGGAAGCTGACGTTCTCATAATAACCAAGATGGGTGAGATTCTTGACTTCCAGTACCACTTCTTTGTCAGAAAGGGTCAGATTCCGAGATGCTGTAGCTTCGCTCAGGCGCTTGCCGATCATCATTTTCACCACATCTCCTGGGACAATCTCTTCCCGATCCACCAGTCCCACATTCTTCCCGTCCCGCAGGATCGCGATCCGGTCGGCCAGATTAAATACTTCTTCCAGCCGGTGAGATATGTAAATAATGCTGACTCCCTGATCCCTCAGCTGATTAATGATTTTATACAGCACCTCGGACTCCTTCCTGCTCAGAGAGGCCGTGGGTTCGTCCATAATAATCAGTTTCGCGTCGGCGGACAATGCCTTTAAGATTTCCACCATCTGCCTCTGGGCGACGCTCAGCGTCTCCACAATCGCATCCGCCTCCAGGGGAAAATCATATCTTTGAATCAGCTCGGCTATCTTCTTCTTCTCCGCGCTGTAGTGAATCATGCCCAGGGTGCTCATCTCTTTCCCCAGCATAATATTCTGGGTCACGCTCAAAGTGGGAATCAGGCTCAGCTCCTGAAAGATAACAGCGATGCCCAGTTTCTCCGCATCATGCTTGTTATCAATCTCTACCTGCTTCCCTTCAAAGAAGATCTCTCCCCCGTCCTTCGGATACACCCCTGTCAGAATTTTGATAAGGGTGGACTTGCCCGCCCCGTTTTCTCCAAGGAGGGAGACGACCTCTCCCTTACAGATCTCAAAATTTACATGATCCAGGGCGTGGACATGGGCAAATATTTTCTCAATGTTTTTCATTTCCAACAATGTCTCTGCCATTTAGTTCACCGCCTTCTTCTCACGGGCAACCGCAGATGCCTTCGTCGTCTTTTTCTGCATGTATTCGTTGTAATATGCGTCGAATATCAGCATGACCACAATTACGACGCCGCTGATCACCGACTGGGTCTGGGTGGAAAAATTATATTTCAGAATACCGTTGCGCAATACCTGCATGAACAGCACACCGATGACGGTGCCGATCGCATCCCCTCGGCCGCCGGAAAACGCGCATCCGCCGATGACGGTTGCCGAGATCGCCTGGAATTCCAGGCCGGTCCCCGTCGCTGTCTCGACAGCCCTGTTTCTTCCCAGAAGGAGCAGCGCCCCGATGAATGCCGTCCCGGCAGAGATCATAAACGCCGTGATCTTCGTCTTAACAAAGCTGATTCCTGAATATTCCGCCGACTTTCTGTTCGCCCCCATCGCGTACAGATACGTACCTGATTTCGTATGCTTCAAGTAGACCTGCGCGATTATGGCTACGACAAAAAATACGACTGTCGAGTAGTATAATCCATTGCCAAAGCTCCCTCCCCAGGAAGCGATCGTCTCGTTCCGAATGGTCTCCGATGTAATTAGGCCGCTTTCATTGCGGATGGCGAACAGATAAATCAGTCCGGTAAAAATCATCCCGGTAGACAGCGTAGCGACAAAATCCGGGATCTTAAGGACGGAGATACAGATCCCATTCAGAAGTCCTCCGAGAAGGGCTGTCAGAAGCCCGACGGCCAATATGAGCTCCAGGGAAAATGCCGTATAGTGGTACAAATTCGCGATTACCATGCTGACCAGTCCAAGCAGGGCCCCGCAGGACAGATCGTTCCCTCCCGTGATAATGCACATGGTAACGCCAATGGCTAACGTACCGACTACGGAACATTCTCTCAGCAGGTTCATGATATTATTCGCAGTCAGGAAAGTGTCGCTTGTCGCGCTGAAAATTACCAACAGAATTACCAGCAGTGCAAACGAAATGATTCTTCGTAAAGTCTCTTGTCTCATATGTCCTCCTTAACGTAAGGAGGCGCCGCAAAATAACTGATGTTCAGTTATAAAGCGACACCCCCGCTGCTTCTTGCTACAGATCATTACCGTATCAGTTCAGCCTGCCGGCTTCACTGTTACTAAATTACCAGCGATCTTCCTGAGGAATATTTGCCACGTTCGAGCTGTCTACGGTGATAGGGGGCATCTTGATGACAGGCGTCTGGGTAAATGTGCTTGTATCAATATTGCTGCCCAGATACATCATCAGAAGTCTTGCCGCGGTTGCTCCCTGATCATAACAGTTCGTATATACGGTTCCAGTGATAATCCCCTGCTCAATATACTCAAGGGCTTTGGACTCTCCATTTGCTCCCCAGATAATGATGTCGTTATATCCCAGGTTCTGACAGGCAACGCCGGCGCCTTCCGCCATCTGATCGTTGTGGCAGAATACCGCGTCAATCTCATCTCCATAGGAAGTCAGGAAATCCTGCATAACGGTATTGGCCTTCTCCATATTCCACTCGCCGGTCTGCTCATCCAAAATAGTGATCTCCGGATGTTCCGCCATAGAAGCCTGGAATCCAGACTCCAGTTCCTCGCCTCTCGTAGCGCCCGGCGTGGCCTGGATGACAACCACATTGCCTCCTTCTTCCCCCAGCGCTTCTGATATCTTATTGCCAATGGCGTACCCAGCCTCGTAGTCGGTCATAGCCACATGTCCTGCGTATGCGGTGTCTGCCCCCAAGTTGATTGTCACAACCGGAATTCCGGCTGCTTCCGCGTCCTCCACTGCCGCCGCAAGGATAGAAGAGTTATAGGCCTGAAGGATAATGCCGTCATAATCCTGAGAAATCAAGTCGTACACAAGCTGAGACTGCTTATCCGCATTCATCTCCCCGTCGAAAATGTTGTAGGTAATGTTCGGCCAGTAAGAAAGTTCTTCGCGGATCCCTTCTCCCCAAGCCGTCCCGTTCGCCTCTGTGGCGTTAGAAGGAATGAATCCGATCTTCAGCTCATCGGTATAAGGATTCACAGTCACTTCTTTGGTGGCAATCATACCTTCGACCACTTCTCCCACCGCCTCCTGGACTTCTCCGTCCGCGGATGCAGCCTCGTCTCCGGATGCGTTGTCAGCGTTCGCCGCTCCGCTGCAGGCCGTAAGCCCCATCACGCACAGTGCTGCAAGCAGAGCTGCCATTAACCTTTTTGCTCTCATAAGAAATACCTCCCTTTCATCTCTTGGCAGTAAACGGCATATCCGCTAAAGCGGACATCACTGCCCTCGTCTTTGTATGTGCACTTATTTTATCTATTACTTACATATCTTGTCAATGACATCGCATCATTTTGCACATAATTTCATATAATCAGTCTATTTATATGTCTATTTTCCCATTTTCCATTTTATATTATCGATTCTTTTGTTCTAAATGCTCAAACTATTTGTTGAATTATTTCGTCTTATATGAAATTATGTGCATTTTTTGCCTTCTTCCATTGACACCATTTTTTGCCTGTGCTAGACTGATAGCAATAGAAACCGCATCGGGGAGCAGGAGGGCTGCCGTATGAATATTTTATCCATCGATATAGGCACGACAAGCATGCGCGGGATCTTATATACTCAATCCGGGCGTGTTCTGGACAGCTGTCACTATCAGACTCCCCTTATCACCACAGAAGATTTTATTGAACAGTCTCCGCAAGTATATCTGGATCATCTGGTACATATGTGCAGGTACATGGCAGACCGGCATTCTGTAGATGCGATAGCTTTGACAGCCTTTCGCTCTTCCCCAGTTCTCGTAGATGAGGACGGGAATGCTCTGAACAATTTCATTATGTGGCAGGACACTCGGAACGCGGATATTTGCAGCCGTCTGGCCACTTGCAACCATCAGATATACAGACGCACCGGGACGAGCATCAACACTGTGTTTACCGCAGGGAAAATCACTTGGCTGAGGGAACACTGCCCTGATCTCTACGACAAGGCCTGCAAAGCGGTCGTTGTCCCTGATTTCCTGATCCATTTTATGACGGGGGAATTTGTCACAGACAGAACTTACGGCAGCCGCACATCGGTCATGAATCTTCACACGCTTGCATGGGACAGCGTGCTGTGCGGCCTTTTTCATATAGACGAGAGCAAGCTGTGCCGTCTCATTGATCCGGGCACAGCAGCAGGATACACGACTCCTGCTTTTTCCAAGATAACCGGTCTTGCCTCCGGCCTCCCGGTAATCAGCGCCGGCGGCGATCAGCAGTGCAGTCTGCTGGGCTTGGGGGTATATGACAGCTCTTCCTTAGCCATCAACAGCGGCACCGGCTCCTTTGTCCTGACTTTGCTGGACAAGCCTTATCTGGAAAACTATAATATGATTTGTAATGTTTCCGCTATTCCAGGCAAATACATGTTAGAATCCAGCATTCTCGCCAGCGCCGCCGCTGTGAACTGGACAGTCCGGGAATTATTCCCTGAATACTGGCGGGAAGGCGAGCCTGATTTTCGCAGCATGAACCAGCTGGCCGAAATCACGCCCCCTCTCGCCAATGGCCTGATCTGCATTCCGCATTTCCAAGGATGCGGTTCCCGAGACTGGAACCCCTCTTCCCGGGCGCTGTTCTGCGGTCTCTCTCTTAGAAGCAAACGAGCGGATTTTATCCGGGCACTCTACGAAGGGATCGCGTCCGAAATCGCCAAGAGCGTTGACGCCCTCCCCTCCTCTTGTTCTACGGCGCAGGAGGTCTATGTGGGCGGAGGGCTGACAAAAAGCGATGTCTATAACCAGATTTTGTCCGACATGCTTGGCAGGCCGCTCATCCGCTACAGCGATTCCCAGGCCACGGCTATCGGCGCCTTCCTAAGCGCCTCCGTCTGTCTCGGCCTGTATGACAGTTACCAAGACGCCTTCCTCGCCGCGCGGGAACATTCCCACATTACTCGCTATATCCCTGATATGGAATGCCACAAGAAGTATCTTTCCTATATGAGGGAATCCGAAAACATCTACAGGAGAATGTAATTTATGAAAAAGAAAATTTCTGTCCCGCCCGAGATCTCAAGGCAGTTCCGTTTCGACAACCCAGTCTATGAGGAAGAACTCATGAAGAAATACGCCCTCATGTCCCAAGTGGCCTCTATGTATTACATTGAAGGCATACAGCAGCCGGAGATCGCCAAGAAGCTGTTCTTTTCCCGCTCCAAAGTGTCCAGGATCCTGACAGCGGCCAAGGAACTGGGAATTGTCAACATACAGGTGCAGCGAATTTCTGAGCGTGTCCCGTCCATCGAAAAACAGCTGAAGGCATTGTTCCCGGTGAAAGACGCCGTCATCATCACCAATTTCTCTGAGATGAACGAGGCGGAGACGCTGGAGAATGTGGCGCACTTCGGTGCGCTCTATATCTCCAACCTGCTGGAAGCCAACAGCGTTCTAGGGATTTCCAACGGCAATTCCGTCAACAATGTGGTACGTCGCTTTCAGCGGATGCAGGCCTGCAGTCTGCAGGTTGTCCAGCTCATCGGCTCCGGCTCCAACGCCTACCGGGCCATTGAATCCCGGGACATGGTCAACCAGCTGACAACGGAATATCCAGGAAAAGCCTTTTTCCTTAATACCCCTTTATACATGGACAATTCCTTCTCCCGGGAGCAGCTTCTGATGGATCCCGCCATCTCTGAGACCTTCCAGATGATGAAGCAATGCGACGTCATCTTAACCGGACTGGGCTACTTTGATAAAGAGCAGCTTACCACCGCCCAGATTATCAAGGAATATCAGACACCGGAACACGTGGCCGAACTGTCCGAGAAAGGGGCCGTCGGCTGTATCTGCGCCCTGTACTACGACATTCACGGCAATTATATTCCCTGTGAGTGGAACAGCAAATGCATCGCCATCCCGTTCTCTGATATCAAGGCAAACAATATGACGGTAGCCATTGCCTGCGGCAGACGCAAGGTTCTTCCAATCCTGGGCGGCCTGCGCAGCGGCCTGATTGACGTCATGATCACAGATGTGGATACGGCCATCCAGGTTATAGAAGCCAACGGCACATCCCCATCCGTCTAGGCACCCGCGTTTTCCTGTTCTGCCGAGGCTGAGAGGACGGCTTCGGCTTCAGACAAACCTGCAGTCACTGACACAGCGCCCAAACGCCTGCGGCGAGGGCAGATAAGGAGGTATTATGTCAAAAATCGAATCCATCACCCGCGAGAGCTGGATCCTCTCCACATTTCCAGAGTGGGGCACCTGGCTTGTGGAAGACATCGAACGAGAGCAGGTAGCTCCCGGCAATGTAGCTATGTGGTGGCTGGGCTGTACCGGCATCTGGATGAAGACTCCGGGCAATACCAACATCACCATTGATCTGTGGTGCGGCAACGGCAAGAGAACTCACGGCGATGGCCAAATGAAGCCCGGCCATCAGATGGCCAATATGTGCGGAGCCCGGGCTATGCAGCCGAATCTGCGCAATATTCCCTTCGTCTTTGACCCGTTCGCTTTTCGGCATGTGGACGCCGTGCTCGCCACCCATTATCACCAGGATCATATGTCGCCGGAATGGGCTGCTCATGTCGTCCAATCCAAGATGACCACCACGGTGGCCGACGGACGGCAAATTCCAGTTCCATTTATTGGCCCCAAGAAATCCGTCGAGCTGTGGACTCAGTGGGGCGTTCCCGAAGAACAGTGCATCACGGTTAAGCCCGGCGACTGCGTCTTTATCGGCGACCTTGAGATCGTCTGCCTGGACAGCTTCGACCGCACCTGCCTGGTCACGACAGATTCCACCGGCCCCGACCGGGAGGAGCTGTACGGCAAATGCCCCACTGACATGGACGAGAAGGCGGTAAATTACTTGATCAAGACTCCTGGGGGCAACATTTATCACTCCGGGGACTCTCATTTCTCCATTTACTTCGCCAAACACGGAAAGGACTACCCCATTGATGTGGCCTTCGCCTCCTTTGGAGAAAATCCTATCGGCATGCAGGACAAGATGACTTCCATCGATGTGCTGCGGATGGCCGAAAATCTCCGGTGCAAGGTAGTTATCCCCATCCACTGGGACGTGTGGACGAATTTCCAGCCTGACTGCAGCGAGATCGAATTGCTGTACCATTTCAAGAAAGAGCGCAGTGAATATCAGTTCAAGCCCTTCTTCTGGCAGGTGGGCGGTAAGTACACTTATCCCGCCGACCAGGATAAGACCTTTTACCACCATCGCCGCGGGTTTGAAGACTGCTTCGAAGCTCCGCAGAACATCCCGTTCCGCTCCTGTCTGTAGCCTTGAACATACAAGATGTCCCTTAGCAGAAGCAAAGACCTTATGAAGCAGAGCCCCGCAAGAGAGGACATTACGGACAGAGATTGATAGAAGAAAGGACATTGCAGCATGAAGAACATCAACAAAACGGTTCTGTGTGACATTCCAAAATGCTACACAGCCCTTGGGTTAATCATAAACGGTTCCCCTGCCCTGATCTACGCGGGAGAGGGAGACGGTTCCATTCAAGCTTTGCGGGGTTCGGGATTCCAGGAACGTCAGCTTATCAGCAGCGGCGGCGGGGGTACCATGTCCCTCGTTCCCATCCCTGATCAAGAGGGGTGGTTTTTCGCCTCACGGGGATTCTACTCCATGGTCGACTGCCAGGACAGCGAGATCGATATCGTCCGCTTCGACGGCTCCCTGTTCGTCCTGAAGAAAATCGCCAGCCTCCCCTATCTTCACCGTTTCGGGATGATTGCCGGCGCAGACGGCACACGGTATCTCGTGGCCGCCACCCTGCACAGTCATAAGGACGACAAAGAAGACTGGTCCCATCCCGGGCATCTCTACTACGGAGTGCTCCCCTCATCCCTTGCCGAGCCTTTTCACGTGCAGATGGTTATGCTCCCCGGAGATTACTACATTCATCACGGCTTCTATGTTGGCTCTGGCAGCCATTCTCCCGCTGTCTATACAAGCAGCCGGGAAGGGGTATTCAAAATCACCCCGCCAAATGTCCCAGGCGGCGCATGGCAGATCGATCATCTGATACAGGAAGCCGTCAGCGACATTGCCGTATTGGATATCGACGGAGACGGAAAGGACGAGATCGCCGCCCTTCTCCCCTTTCACGGAGACCAATGCAAAGTATACCGGGATATCGGCGGGACATACGCCGAAATCTACCGTCATCCTCCCGGCAATGATTTCTACCATACCGCTATCAGCGCCACGCTGTCGGGCCGGCCTGTATTTCTCATCGGCGCCAGAAAGGGGGACGGTGAATTATTTCTCCTCTCCTGGGAAGGCGGCCAGGTATCCTGCCGCTCCCTGGACCGAGAGATCGGCCCCTGCAGCGGCGCCGTCCTGAACACGCCGGACGCCGACTATCTCCTGATTGCCAGCCGTTATGGCTCCCTGCAGCAAGCCGTCTGCTATACGTTCCCCGTATGACCCGCTTGCCCGCTTAAGGACTTGCGGTTCCCGCCGGGCGCTCGTCGGTTCAGATTCATCCGGCTTACGTAGTATCATCTGTCAAAAAAGGCGGTGCACATCGGTTCGTCCCCTGTGCACCGCCATATCTGTTATTCACCGAACCAGAACCCGGTGAAGTCATATTTAAAGGTCCGATAATTCTGCATCGTACATTCGTATGCATATTCACGAATCAGGCTGCCTTCCGCGTCGTACTCGCCAAATACCATTGACACTCCGCTGTTCACCACCCAATGCCCGGTATCGCCATATACGGAGCCGTTGGACACAATGCTGGAATATGGAACGTCAAAGGAGAAGTCCAGCGCGAATGTTCCCGCATTCTCGTCAATCCGGTATACGTACACCTGGCTCTTCTCATCCCCTAGGCCGTATAGATCCGTGCCAACGCTCTCGTCCACCTCCATCTCAAAATCTCGGCTGCTCAGCGACCAGTAATTATTGTTATATACCGCAAGGTAGTATACGCCTTCCTCCTCTCCATCATAGAGGTATTCCACACAGTGCTGGCCATACTGAGGGACAAATTCTCCTTCCTGTTCCAGGCAGTAATCCCCGTAAGGCGTATCCTCCCAGAAACGCGCGTCCCCCGCCAGCCAGGACAGGCTTGGCTGTGTATGAATATTGCTGACCTTGATAATTGTGGAAGTTTCCCTGGACGATACAATCAGGCTGTCGTCTTCTTCCATATACTGCAGGCTGTTCAGATGGATCCAATCCCATTCTCCCGCCTGCCAGAACATATCGTCCGTCGCTGACACCGGGCGGGTCATCTCAAAATATCCTGACATCGTATCTGTAAAATCAATGATCCGGGTCACTTCCCCGCTCTCAATATCAATGGAAAGCACTCGGTCCTCCACAGTGTCCCCCTCTACCTGTTCTGCCAGAGCCAGCAATTCTCCTTCTCTGCCAAACCCGATATCGTGGTGCAGCGCATAGTCCCCCAGATCGTACACCTGCTCTACTTTCCCCAGGCCGTTGATACGGGCAAGGCTTCCGCTGGACGCGCATGTGATTATGTCGTCTCCATAGAACAGAATCCTATCCATCCCGTATCCTTCCAGCACAAGTTCATAACGGAGAATTCCGTCATTATCAAAGAAAAATCCATAGCCCAAATAGCCGTTCACGCGCATCATCGCATAGAGTCCCTCTGCCAGCTCTTCCGTGGAATCTCCATCCGTCGTCTCCAGCGTCACGCCATAACCTGATTGGGTATCGGGCATATCCACCTCAAACTTGACAATCTGGCGCACATTGCCCCAAGAACCAGTGATGGTCATGGTCACCTCGTTTATCATGCCCGGCACAAGGCCAATCATTTGAAACTCATGGATTCGCGTATAGCGTTCCCCTCCGGCCTCTGCCGCCACCGCCGTATAATCTGGAATCGCTTCGTTCTCCACATGGATCGTATAGCTTACCTGTGTCTCCAGATCTGTCTCAAAATACAGATACAGCCCGTTGCTTCCCGTCCCATATGGGTTGAGAACTGCCAGGGGCGTATCCGCCGTCCAATTCATCTCTCCATTTTTCAGGTTCTCCAAAGCTCCTTCCAATCGTCCCTGAAGTTCTGTGTCATAGTAGGTAAATCCTTCTTCCTCAATATCCATGGGGACAAGCTGTATCGCTCGGATGCCGTCTCCCAGCTCTGCCTGCGCATATTCTACCTGATTCTCTTCGTCCTGGCCGAACACCTCTCCCACATCCGTCGTCCAATCTGTACGGACAACCGTCTCCTGAGCCGTATACGCCTTCGCCACCGCAATCACAATCACCGGAACGGCAGCGATCAAGACCAAAATGACCGCAGCCGCAATCATCAGCTTCTTCTTATGCTTCTTTAGGTTCATGTCTTGTTTTCCTCCTGTAAAATCACAAAGCATTTATTATCACCAGCACTATGCCGAGTGCTGTAAGAATCACGCCAATTATGCGATTAAGAAGCCTCTCATCTGCTTTTGTCCCAATATATGCGGCAAGCTGTGCCCAGAGCAGAGTAAATACAACGCACAATATCAGCAAGTCAAGCCGCTGCAGGCTGTGGAAAACGAAATGGCTTGCCGCCCCGGTAAAGGCCGAAAACGTCATGATAAATACACTGGTGCCCACTGCCGTCTTCAGCTCATATCCCAGCACAACCGTCAGCACCATCAGCATCATCATTCCGCCGCCGGCTCCGAAAAATCCGCATATCAGTCCGATGGCCCCGCCGCATATCACGCTCTTGCCAATCCGTATCCATCTCTTGGTCCCGGAGACCGTCTGCCTGGCCGAGACGGCAGGAAACAGCAAAAACTTCAGTCCTAACACAAGCGTCATATAGACCGAAAAGTTCCCAAGCGTATTGTTTTCCACGTGTACAGACAGCCAGCTGCCCACGGTAGTCATCATCAGCACACCCGCCATCATCATCAGGCCATTGCGCAGATCAATGCTCTTATTCCTGGCATAGGTATACGCGCTGGCGGCGCTGGCCAGCACATCGCTGGCCAAGGCAATCCCGATGGCATCATAGGCAGGGATCCCTAGAAAAGTAATCAGCATGGGACTGATAACGGTGGCTGCGCTCATGCCGGCAAATCCTGTTCCCAGTCCGGCCCCCGCCCCCGCCAGGAAACAGATTGCTATCTCAGCAAACATTCCGTCCAAAATGCCTTCACATCCTCTTAAGTATATTTTTTATTTTATCATCCAGACATGTTTATTGTGTGAATTTTTAATTATCTTTTTATAAAACAGTCCGGCACGCAAAAATGCGCCGGGATACAAGACCGCCTCATCTTGTATTCCGGCGCGTTTCTATCATTTTGCTTCCACGGCCTCATTCCCATCAAGCTTCCAGCCGTTTTTCGTGGATCTCTTTACTTCGTAGAGCGCCTTATCCGCTCTCTCCATCGCCTCTTCAAGAGAATCCTCCTCTCTAACCGCAGTCCCGCCAATGGATATGGCCGGCCATGGTTCTTCTTCCTCCCTGCCCCTCATCGCAACATTGTGCAAGATCCTCTGTGCCAGGCTCTTCGCCATCTCAAGGCTTTGCAAGTTCCCGCAAAGCAGCAAAAATTCGTCTCCTCCCATTCGGCACACCACATCCCGGCTCCTCACAGAGGCCTCTAAAATCCCGGCAACATTCCTCAATGCCTGATTGCCGGCCACATGTCCGTAGGTATCGTTAAATAGCTTAAAGTCGTCAAAATCTATTACATACAGCCAGCTGTCCTTCTCCCTCCAGGATCCCCAGATTTTCTCAAATGTCCGAAAGTTGATCAGCTCCGTCAGACTGTCTTTCTGCGCCAGTCTGGCCATTTTATCAGCAATTTTCTTCACTTCTATTACCTGTTCCACGAGCGTCTTCGGATAATATTCTCCTCTCATCTGCTCCCGGTTAGGCATGGACTGATGGATATGCACGATTTTCCACTGCTCGCCCATCCTGCGGTATACAACAGAGAACCGGCTGTCCATATCAATGCAGATCTCCCGGTCGCTGCTCTCCCACCAAATATGGATTCCTCCATATACTAGGCAGGCGTCAGGCACAATCTCCACCTGCTGACACCAAAAATTCTTGAAATGGAACGATATATCGCTGCGTTCCTTCAATTCCCGCCCCATCTCTGGCAGAAATTCTTCCAATCCCAAGTAATACTCGTGTGTTCCCGTCCCGATAATTACACAGTTCTCGTCTATACATTCCAAAGCTTTCTGGACGTCTTCCTCTTCTGCCGAAAAATAGATTTTCCAAAGTTCCTCCGTCCTTTTGCAAAAATCCATATCTTCTTCTCCTGCATTTCTGTTTCCTAATAAAAGTCCCGGACAGAACCTTGCAGCCGTTCGGGGACTTTTATATATGGTGATGTGGTTGCTCCCTGTACGGTCAGTCAATTTCCCAACGCCGATGTCATACATCCGGCAACAGCTGTTATGAGAAAGCGGGTATCCATTTCTCAGCTTCCTGATCATTTTATTATACATTCTCTCGAGCTAATTATCAATTGTTTTGAAGAAAATTCTTTTGCATTCTCAAATATTTCGGCAATTTTTTGTCCGTTCTTCTCCCGATATTCTACCATTCTACATTTTCCGCTGCGCAGGAAGGCGATAACGCATTCTCAATTTTGGCGTTCCAGACAACGGCCGCCTTACAGATTCCGGATGGAAGAGCGATTCCGTCGGTACGATATATTCCACAGCCAGCCCCAACACCCAGACAGCAGGCGGATCGGTATCCTGCAGCGGGCTCAGGAAATGCTGACTCTATCAGCATTTCCTGGCAGCTTATCTGTCAGCGGCCGTCCGCCGGAATCTACAAATGTTTTAGAATTCTAATATAATGATTCGCTTCTCGAAGCACGTGATCAGCCAGCAGCGGAAGAATAAGGGAACGGATATTGCATCCTGTAATCCCTTGTACGCCTGCTGCTTTAAAATCACGATACCTCTCAGTCGTCTCCAAGGTGATCCTTGTCAGTTCATCTGAAGCCTGGCGTTCCTGTTTCCTGGCTTCCTCCAACAACCTGCAGTAATCCCCGGCAAAGTCATTGGCCGTTGTCATGAGTTCATTTTCTGTCGGGTCAAGCAATCCGCGGATAAACAGCGCATGTTCCATCATAATCTGATTCCAGAACACCTCTGTCTCAGCCATATTTTCCGGCGGTATACAGGTTCTCTTCTCCAGCATTTTTATGATCTGCCGATATAATGACGCTTCCCGAATCATGTGTTCCAGTAGGAGCGGATAATTTGCCGTATATAATCTGCAGGAAGTAACTTCCCGCAATATCTGTTCTTTAAACATGATCAGCCCATTTAATAAATGCAGGACATACTGGTTCAGCTGGCATACCTGGCGCACCATTCTTCCGTCCATATCTTTGGCGCAGCCTGCCCGCAGTCTTTTCTCTGACTGCGTAACTCGGAAATCAATTGGGACCTTCGTCTGCCGTCCTGTCTGCCGTTCCGCCATGATTGTAAATTCTGTAAACACTTCTCCAGAGCATAGTACTGCTTCTCCGACCGCTCCGTCCGCAAGGCCAACCGCCTGCCCCAACGCTTTCTCGAATTCATCACGATACTGGTCTGCCTTGTTCCTGTACCCTTCTTCTCCTGCCGGGAAGGCCACCTGAAGAAACAGGGCATGCTCCTTCATAATTCTTCCAAAAAACAAATGTGTCTCCAGTGATGCTGTGATATATCTTTCCATATCTGTGTACAACCTGTTATTTTATATTCTCTATAAATATATATGAACATTGAACATTTGGGCAGTACTTATCAAACAGTACAAAAATAGATTATGACCATTTTCGCATAAGCCAGCACGGGAAATATTTGATTTTTCGGGCAATTTCATCAATGACCTGTATAAAGCATTCATCGCTCTTGCCTGTCGGATCAGGAAGTCCCCAGTTATCATCAAAAGCCCTGCCGATATAGGGACAGCCCACATCACACCCCATGGAAATGACAATATCGGGCGTGGGGATTTTATCAATCGTCTTGCTGTATTGGCTTTGCTCCATATCTATCCCGTACAGTTGTTTCATAAGCCGCACAGCATCCTGATTGATTTGCGGTTTTGTTTCCGTTCCAGCGGAATAGAAATCAAATTGATCCCCCGCCAAATGTTTTCCAAGTGCTTCCGCGATCTGACTGCGGCAGGAGTTATGCACGCAAATAAAAGCCACCTTTTTCTTATTCATCGTTAACCCTCCAGCTTACGCAGCAAGGCAACTACATCAGCGGCTTTTAAAACCTTGCCCATAGCAGCAACCTTATCATTGACAACAAGGGCAGGCATACTCATAACTCCGTATTCCATCACTTTCTGCATATCGGTAACATATTCGACCTCTGCGGAAAGTCCCATTTCCTTTACTGCTTGTTTCGCGTTCTCATACTGCTCACGGCAGGACTTACACCCCGCCCCCAGTACCTTAATACAGCAGATTTCACCCGCTTTTCTTTCAGGGCAGCAATCGTTTGTAGTACCGTCTGTTTTACTGGAAGAACAGCCGCAGCTACACGCTGGTGTTTTCTTTTCGTCCTTTTTCTTTCCAAAGTTGAACAATGGCATCATGACAACCTCCTAAATTATATAATTAAATATTGTATTGCGTTGAAGAAGCAGCCCACAACGATAATACCGACCGTACATATTCCAATAAAAGCGGCGAGCAGTTTCGGTTTGACCGCCTTACGAAGCATAATCATGGATGGGACCGAGAGCGTCGTAACACCCATCATAAAGGAAAGAACAACGCCGAGCAGAGCGCCTTTTGCAAGCAAAGCCTCCGCAATCGGGATTGTACCGAAAATATCCGCATACATCGGAATACCGACTATTGTCGCAAGAATTACGCCGAACGGATTGTTGGCGCCAAGCGTTCTAACAATCAATTCTTCAGGGATCCAGTTGTGAATGACAGCGCCAATACCCACGCCTATCAGAACATAGGGCGCAACCTTTTTGGCCGTTGAGGCGACCTGCTCCCAAGCATAGTTCATACGGTCTTTGAAATGCAGTTCTTCTTGCGGAACATCAATAGAGCGCCCGTTTCGGATATATTCTTCCACTTGATTTTCAAGGCGCAGTTTTTCGATCAAAGTACCGCCAATAACAGCCATCGTCAAACCGAGAATGACATACAAAACAGCGACTTTCCAGCCGAAAATGCTCATCAGCAAGACAAGGCTGCCCAGATCAACCATCGGAGAAGAAATCAAAAAGGAAAAGGTAACGCCAAGCGGCAGACCTGCGCTTGTAAATCCGATAAACAGAGGAATAGAGGAACACGAGCAAAATGGTGTTACCGTACCGAGCAGGGCAGCGATCATATTTGCCCACATACCGTGAAATCTGCCAAGTATCTTTTTTGTCCTTTCGGGCGGGAAATAACTTTGAATATACGAGATAATCAAAATCAACACGCCGAGCAGCACCATAATTTTTATGGTATCGTAAATGAAGAATTGAGCGCTGGCGCCGATTTTACTTGTGGTATCCAAGCCACAGGCATTCAAGATTGCTGCCATGAGCCGATTCAGCCAGTTCATACCAAGGGCCTCATTTTGAAAAAAGTCCCACACTGTTTTCAGTATCTCCATAGAAAGCTCCTCTCATATAGTTATATTGAAATATATCTATTTGTATTTTGAATATAAACCGTGCGGAAAAGTAATGTTTAAACTTCCTTACTTTTCACAGCACGGCTTGTTCTCGCTTTCAACATCCAGTGTTGTCAACTGTCTCAGACATTCTTTCGCCTGTTCCACACCTTTTTCTGAAATGGAATAGTGCGTCCATTTTCCCTCTTTGCGCCCGACAACGATCTCGGCGTCGCATAGTATTTTCATATGATGAGAAAGCGTAGGCTGTGTGACATTGATTTCTTCCAACAGCTTACAGGCGCATTTTTCGCCTGAACGCAGCAGCTTTATAATTCTAATGCGATTTTCATCGCAAAACGCTTTGAAAATCGCCGCAATTCTTTTTTCGTCCATCTCTCCCGGCACCTCGCATAGATAAATATCTATATGTTATTATATACGACATATAGAAAAATGTCAATGTATTTTTGCAAAAACGGGAGAGACAAGCAGGTCATGATAGTGCCAAAGTTTGGATCTATCGACACTAGCAAGATGATACAGAGGCGCGAAACCACCGAAAGGAACGCCTTCAAATCCAAAGCAAGGCCAAGCCCGGTATAGCGGTATTCCGCATTAAGAAAACCCGCAATTACACAGTGATGTCTAACCGCCACCTGCGGGACAAGTCATTCTCTCCCTCATCCTCGCTCTTATGGAGGAGTGGGACTATACGATAACGTATAATTAGGGACCTATTGACACTATCGCAAGCAATTCTCCAATCCTCATACCTGTCCAGTAAAGAAGCAGAAAAGCCATCCTTGCCTCCGGTTTGTTATCATGGTCTCATAAATTAAGACACTTTTTCGGACAGTTTCTAATGAATCTGCTATACTAAAATCAATACGAAAGAAAGTATTGATTACTATGCCCAGGCAGAGAAGAAGTTTCAGCGCTAAATTTAAATCAGATCTTTTCATTGAGCTGTTAAAGTGAGAGAAAGCTCTCAATACTCTTGCGGCGGAAAATAATATCCAGCCAAACCTGCTGCGGAACTGAAAAGAGAGACCCTTAACAATGCTTCCCTTGTGTTCGATCACAAGCGTGAGGAAACCTCAAAGAAAAAAGTATGTCCAGAAAATTAACAATGGGAGGTGCCCAACTTGAATACTATATTTCAACGAACAAATATTTCAGAACCAGCTTTATTCAGCCCTTGCAATACAACGAAAAAAATTGATAATTTCCCAGAGCTATGCGTTTCCACATTTTCGGAAAATATCATTCAAAAATTTTCTTCGTTAAACACCACTCAAAAGATAGCAGAGCTATATACTGCAAATGGTGTGATACCGGTTTACAAAATCCGTTATAAAGATACAGACATTGCTTTCTATCTATCCAGAGTAGGAGCTCCTGCATGTGTTGTAGGATTTGAAGAAATTGTTGCTATGGGCGCCAAAAGATTTGTTTTGTTCGGTTCCTGCGGTGTATTGGATGATGAAAACGTAAAAAACAAAATCATTATTCCCATTTCTGCCATCCGGGATGAGGGCACAAGCTATCATTATATAGCGCCCTCACCGGAGATTGAGGCAGATCCGCATTCCGTCAAGATACTAGAAAGCGTTTTATCAAACTGCGGTTACCCTTATATAAAAGGAAAAACCTGGACTTCAGACGCAATTTACAGAGAAACTCTTCCACTTATTCAGGAACGTAAACAAGAGGGCTGTATCGCCGTAGAAATGGAATGCGCTTCGATGCTGGCAGTCGCAAAATATCGCCATATCCCATTTATTCAGTTTTTATACGGTGCCGATGACCTCAGTTCTGAGATATGGGATATCAGAGATTTAGCTTCATATGGACTTACTAATGCTGAAAAATACATGGTTCTTGCTTTTGAATGCGGCCTTGCATTATGATTTTTGCAAATTCACTTGACTCTCACGTTGCGTGATGCTGTATTCTTTTCTCAAGGAACAACAGATGTGGGCGCTCATTCCTGTTCTTTCCTGTAACGAGAGGAGCTGTTTTGATGAAAAGTATAAGTCAGGTTGCAAAGCTTACTGGCGTCAGTATACGGACACTTCAATACTATGATGAAATCGGACTGTTAAAACCAAGCAAACTTACTA
>CALWRT010000089.1 GCA_944384015.1 uncultured Lachnospiraceae bacterium
GCCTTATCCTTAAACTGGGTCATCCGGTTCAGTTCTCCCATGTATGTAAAACAGTTCAATATCCACATCAGCTCTGCGTGTCCTGACACGTGAGACTGATAATAAATGCAATTTTTCTTTGGATCCAGCCCTGCAGCAATGTACAATGTCAAAAGAGTCCGCGCCCGCTTCCTGAGCACGGCGGGATCCTGGCGCACGGTAATCGAGTGCATATCCACCACACTATAGAAGCACTCATATTCATCGCTCAGCGTCACCCAATTTTTCAGAGCACCCAAATAATTGCCAAGGGTCAGATTGCCTGTAGCCTGCATGCCGCTGAACAATACCTTCTTATCACCAATCATATTTTTGTTCTCCTTTTCACAATAGATCCTTGATCTGCGATTATTCACTCAATCAGATACAGTGTATCATTCCGTCTTCTCACCGTCAAGTTTGATGACGATTCTATATTTCCCGGAACAGGAAGGCTGAACTGTTACCCCGGACGTCTTTTCTAGATTTCCAGGCTTTGACAGAAAATGATGCCTATGATAGAATATCACCAGTATTGCAGACTCGGACAGATATGCATGCCCGTCTATCTGCACAGGTTTCGGCGCATGGCCGCCAACCTCTAAGAAAGGATGACTTATATGGAAAAAATCGCAAGCTTCTCTATCGACCACATCCGTCTGCAACCCGGCATCTATGTATCCCGGAAGGATCCAGTAGGAGGGACAATTGTCACCACCTTCGATCTGCGCATGACTTCTCCCAATGATGAACCGGTGATGAATACAGCGGAAATTCACACGATCGAACATCTGGGAGCCACTTTTCTGCGCAATCATCCGGTCTATGGAGACAAGATTATCTATTTTGGACCGATGGGCTGCCGCACCGGCTTCTATCTTCTGATGAACGGGGATTACGAGTCGGCTGACATTGTCCCGCTGATGCAGGAGATGTATGAATTTATCCGGGATTTTGAAGGTCCTGTCCCCGGAGCAGCTCCGAGGGACTGCGGCAACTATCTTGACTCCAACCTGCCTATGGCCAAATACGTGTCTCGAAGATATCTGGATGAGGTACTGTATGATATCCGCGAGGACCAGCTCGTTTATCCCCAGTGATATCTATTTCTTTTGCCAGACAAATGAAAGTTTCCCTGTAAAATGGAGAGCGAACAGAAAAAGACAGATGGCTTTGTGCCGTAGGCGCCTTTGCCATCTGTCTGAAATCATCGTACTTTCTCTCACCTGCTCTGCTGTTTACTCTCCGAGATATGCCTTCTTCACAGAGTCATTCTCCAAAAGATCAGACGCTTTCCCTTCCAGGGCAATATTTCCCGTCTCAAGCACGTAGGCCCGATCCGCAATTCCAAGGGCTTTCTTCGCGTTCTGTTCCACAAGCAGAACTGTCGTCCCAGCCTTATTGATCTCCTGGATAATGTCAAAAATCTCATTGACATAAATCGGCGAGAGTCCCATCGACGGCTCATCCATTAGAATCAAATCCGGCTTGGACATCAATGCCCGCCCCATTGCAAGCATCTGCTGCTCTCCCCCTGAGAGCGTACCAGCCAGCTGGTTCTTCCTCTCTTCCAACCGTGGAAACCGCTTATATACTTTCTCCAGAGTCTCCCCGATCTCATTCCTATCCTTCCTCGTATAGGCTCCCATCCTCAAGTTCTCCAGAACGGTCAGTTCGGCAAATACCCGACGGCCTTCCGGAACATGGGCCATACCTAAAGACACAATTTTATGCCCGGGCATCTTCGTAATATCATGTTCCTCATACTCGATCTTCCCGGACTGGGCACTCAGAAGGCCTGTTACTGTGTGCAGGGTCGTCGTCTTCCCGGCGCCGTTGGCGCCGATCAGAGCCACAATCTCCCCTCTATTCACCTCGAAGGAAATTCCCTTAATCGCCTGGATCACTCCATAGCTCACCTTCAGGTCTGTCACTTTCAACATTGCCATAGCAGCCCCTCCTACTCTCCCAGATACGCCGTGATTACCTTCGGATCATTCAGCACTTCCGACGTCTCGCCGGAAGCCAGCTCTGTACCGAAGTTCAGCACAGTCAGCCTCTCGCAGATTCCTGCGACCAGCTTCATATCATGTTCTATCAGCAAAATTGTAATATCAAATTTATCCCGGATCAGCTTAATTGTCTCCATCAGTTCCGCCGTCTCGTTGGGGTTCATCCCCGCCGCCGGTTCATCCAGCAGCAGCAGCTTCGGCTCCGTAGCAAGGGCTCTGGCAATTTCCAGCTCTCTTTGCTTGCCGTAAGGCAGGTTCGCCGCATAGGAATTCTCATACTCCTCCAATCCAAAGACTTCCAGTATTTCCCGGCTCTTCTCATTCATAGCCTTCTCCCGGCTGAAGTAGGAAGGCAGGCGAAAAATACTGGCCAGCAGGCTGTACTCCACATCATTGTGCAGGGCAACCTTGACATTGTCTCTCACTGACAGCTTCTTAAACAAACGGATATTCTGGAATGTCCGGGCAATGCCGCTGCGGCATATCTCCGAAGGGGATTTGCCCACCAGGTTTACCCCGTCCAGCTCCATTGTACCGGTATTGGGCTGATACACTCCGGTCAGCAAATTGAATACCGTCGTCTTTCCTGCTCCGTTCGGACCGATCAGACCGTACAGCTCGCCCTTTTCAATGGAAACATTAAAATTGTCAACCGCTTTCAGGCCGCCGAAGGAAATCCCAAGATTTTTTACTTCCAACAATGCCATTCTCATTCACCTGCCTTCTGTTTCCTGGAGGATTCGATCCTTCCCTTAATCCGCTCCCGAATGCCTGACTGGTTGAACAGCATCATTACAATCAGCGCAATAGAATACAGCAGCATACGCAGGTCATCGGCTCCCCGCAGCAGCTCTGGAAGGGCTGTCAGAATCACTGCCGCAATGATAGAACCTTTGATGCTTCCCATTCCTCCCAGCACCACAATTACTAATATTTCAATCGACTTATTGTAATCGAATGTCGTCGGCTTAATAATCCCCACATTATGAGCATAGATCACTCCTGCCACTCCGGCAAAAAACGCTCCGATGACGAAGGCCAGTATCTTAAATCGGCTGACAGAGATGCCGATGGACTCTGCGGCAATGTAATTGTCCCTGACCGAACATACGGCCCGCCCGTGGCGGCTGTCCACAATGTTGGAAATTACCAAAACTGTGATCACTGCCACGACAAAGACAAGGGTATAATGTTCATAGTTCGTATAAGACGGTATTTTGCTCAGGCCCCTTGCGCCGTTCGTAAAGCTTAAAGCATTTAAGACAGACTTGATAATCTCTCCGAATGCCAAAGTTACAATGGCGAGATAGTCTCCGCGAAGCCTCAGCACCGGGACTCCAATCAGAAAACCGAAGACCGCAGCCGCCACTCCCCCAATGATCATCGCCAGCAGGATTGAGATTCCGGAAGGCATATTCACGTTCAAGGTAAACAGAGCTCCCGCGTAGGCTCCGATGGACATGAAACCTGCATGCCCAAGAGAAAGCTCTCCCAGAAATCCCGTAACCAAGTTCAAGGAGACGGCCAGCATGATATTGACTCCGATGGGAACGAGCAAAGCCGTATACTGGCGGTTCAGAAGTCCCATCCGCAAAAGCACGGTAATCAGTACATAGCTCAATACGATAGCCAGTACTCTCACAACAACTTTCTTATTCCATTTCATATTCCGCCACCTACACTTTCTCATTTCTCAGCTTGCCAAGCAATCCAGACGGCTTGACAAGCAGCACGATAACCAGCACACCGAACACAATGGCATCGGATAGCTCTGTGGAAATATAGGCTTTGGCAATGCTCTCAATCAGCCCCAGCACAATGCCTCCCAGCATAGCTCCCGGTACGTTCCCTATGCCTCCCAGTACAGCGGCAACGAAAGCTTTAATTCCGGGCAGCGCTCCAAGCGTGGGCCGAAGGGACTGATACTGGCATATGTACAGGATACCCGCTACAGCTGCCAGCGCAGAACCGATTGCAAACGTTTGGGATATGATGCGGTTCACATTGATTCCCATCAGTTCAGCTGCCCCTTTATCTTCAGACACGGCGCGCATCGCGCTTCCAGCCTTCGTCTGATTAATAAATAGTGTCAGGAGAACCATCGATATCAATGTCACCACAAGGGTGACGATTGTGACACCCGAAATAGTAAGCCCGCCGATGGATACCGATGGCACTTGTATGACTGACTGAAAGGGAATCGGGGTCGCATTGAAAATCAAAAGCGCCAGATTCTGAAGCAGGTAGCTCACACCGATGGCCGTAATCAGCACTGCCAGCGGGGGAGCCTTCCTCAATGGCTTATAAGCCACTTTCTCTACAGTAATACCGAGCACGGCACAGACAATGATTGATAAAAGGATAGCTGCCGCTGCCGGCAGATTCATAAGTGACACACCCACATACAACGCGTAGGCTCCCACCATGATAATATCACCGTGGGCAAAATTAATCATCCTTGCAATGCCGTATACCATCGTATAACCAAGGGCGATGAGTGCATAGATACTCCCCGTGCTCAATCCGTTGATTAACTGTTCTACTATGTTTTGCATATGCTCTTTCAACACTCCTTTTCGCCTGTTATACGAAATAATAGCATAATTTATATAAAAAGCCCAGTCTCAAAGCAGAGACAGACAGGCTGCTTGCAGCTCTGGATGGTCTCCGAGACGGACCATTTGACAATACATTAAGAAGGACGAAAAGGGGTAACCCCTTTTCGTCCCCAGTACACTTGCATTGTGCTAATCAATTACATGGCCGTATATTCACCATTTACAATCTGAACAAACTTCGCATCCTTCTGCGGCTCGCCGCTCGCATCGAAGGTTACGCTTCCGGTTACGCCGTCCACCTGGATCTCTGTCATAGCAGCGATCAGGTCTGCGCTCTCGATGGAACCTGCCTGTTCCATCGCGGCCTTAATAACATATACGGTATCATATCCGTCTGCCGCAAACTGATCCGGTGTAGCATTGTATGCAGTCTCATATGCCGCAACAAAATCAGCAACTGCCGGGTCGGTAGCCAGGAACGGGCTCAAGAATACAGCGCCCTCCACGGTAGATACGTCTGTCACTGTACCAAGCACTCCATCCCATCCGTCACTTCCGATGAAGGGGATATCCATGCCAAGGTCTTTCGCCTGCTGTGTAATGTATGTTGCATCCTGATAATACGCCGGTACACAGATCAGCTCTGCGTCCGTGGATTTGATAGAAGTCAGCTGTGTACGGAAATCCACATCTCCTGTTACAAACGCCTCGTTCGCTACAATCTCTGCACCCTTGGCCTCTGCTTCTTCCACGAAGGCTTCCATGATGCCGGTGCTGTACTCGTCTGCGTTGTTATATATCACGGCGATCTTTGATACGCCAAGCTGATCTACTGCATAGTCTGCAAGGGTCGTCCCCTGAAGAGGATCTGTGAAACACAGGCGGAAAGTATTGTCATATTCCGTGCAGCCAAGAGCAGAACCGGAAGGAGTTACCTGAAGAATACCATCCTGAGAGCTCAGCTCAATCACCGCCAGGCAAGCACCGCTTGTCACAGCGCCCATCAGCGCGTTAATACCGGAATCCATCAGCGAATTATAAGCGGTAATAACCGTATCCTCACTCGCCTCATCATCCGCAAAATTCAGTTCCAGTGTATAAGTCGCATCCCCTACCTGAACGCCCCCCGCCGCATTGATCTCATCAATAGCAACCTGAGCGCCCTGCATAACAGAGATACCATAGGAAGCCGCATCTCCTGTCAGAGGTCCAAGCCCCCCAATCACAAACGTACCGCCTTCCGCGCTTCCGCCGGCAGCATCTCCTTCTTCCGCTGCTGCCGCTGTGTCGGAAGAATCATCCGCCGATGAATCTGTTCCGCTGCTGCATGCTGTCAGACTGATGGTCATGGCTGCGATCAGCAGCATGCTCATAAGCTTTTTCATAACATATTCCTCCTTTTTTTGAACGCCTGCATTCGGCACAAACATTCATTTACACCCTATAATACTATCATAAATGAGGAATTGTCAACCTCCAATTGAAGATACTTTGCTTTTTCTGGTTTTTTCAAAAAAGATTAAATTATTCACGACACAACCGGCTTCATTCACGAATTATTATA
>CALWRT010000090.1 GCA_944384015.1 uncultured Lachnospiraceae bacterium
CGGACAGCAACAGCGGCATTACCCAGCAGCAAGCCGAGGAATACGGAGTGACAGTACTGCCGATGCCTTTTTTTATTGACGGACAGAGCTACTTTGAAGACAAGAATCTGACACAAGAGGAGTTCTATAAGAGGCTGGAGAACGATGCGGATATCTCTACTTCCCAGCCGGCGCCGGGAGATGTAATCGCCTTGTGGGACTCTCTGCTTGAGGAGTACGATGAAATTGTGCATATTCCTATGTCCAGCGGGCTCAGCGGATCGTGTGAGATGGCTATGGGACTGGCGCAGGATTATGACGGCAGGGTGCAGGTGGTCAATAACCAGAGAGTGTCGGTAACTCAGCGCCAGTCAGTGCTGGATGCGAAGGAACTGGCTGCCCGAGGATGGAGCGCGGCACAGATCAAGGAATATTTGGAGAAGACCAAATTCGATTCCAGTATTTATATTACGGTAGATACGCTGAAGTATCTGAAGAAGGGGGGAAGGCTCACCCCTGCCGTGGCAGCGCTGGGAACGTTGCTGCGTATAAAGCCTGTGCTTCAGATTCAAGGTGAGAAATTGGATACATTCTCAAAGGCTAGGACGATGAAGCAGGCAAGACAGATTATGAAACAGGCCATCCAGGATGATTTTATCAATCGTTTCCATTCATCCGAAGATGGGAAGCAGATGCACATCCAGGTGGCCTATTCAGGGCTGGACAAGACTGAGGCGTTAAGCCTGAAGCAGGAGCTGGAAGAATTATATCCCGGGCATGAAGTGGTGGCAAATCCGCTCTCCCTGAGTGTTGCCTGCCATATCGGGCCAGGGGCGCTGGCAATCGCTTGCACGAAGAAGCTGGATGCAGAAGAGTAGGGGTAACTGTGGATATCTATCAGACAATTAACAATGTGTTGGTGAAGCTGTTCAATGAGATTATGGATAAAGAGCAGAAGGCGATCATCACAGACGAATTTAAAGATATCACGAATAATGATATGCATATCATTGAGGCTATAGGGCTCGACGCTCCCAAGAGCATGTCTACTGTGGCAAAGCAGCAGACAGTAACTGTCGGCACTTTAACAATTGCTGTCAATGCATTGGTCAGGAAGGGCTATGTATCAAGGGTGCGCAGCGAGAAGGACCGCAGGGTGGTGCTGCTCTCCCTGACAGAGAAAGGGGAGAGGGCTTACCATCACCATGCGAAGTTTCATGAAGAAATGGTACAAGCGGTGATGCGGCATATGAGTGAAGAAGAACTGACAGTACTTGTGAAGGCGCTGGATAACTTGAGTGATTTTTTTGGCTCATAAGATTGCTGCAGCAGTGGGAAATATTTATATATTATGGGTGGAATTGATAGAGGAGACTATTTTGCAGCCGCCTCTATTTTTTCTTCCAGCAGATCAAACGGCAGGCAGCCATGGGAGAGGACGCAGCGATGGAAGGCAGAGAGGGTATAAGAATCGCCCCAAGTATCTTCAGCCAGCTGCTGTAAAGATTCAAATTCCAGACAGCCCACATAGTATTTCAGATAGTTGGCAGGATCTGCGGCAATGGCGTAGAATACATCCAGGGCGGTTTCCTGGCTGTCAATACCGTAGCCCTGCAGAAACGCGCTGACGTCCTGCAAGGTCCAGCCATAGTAATGGATTCCGATATCCATGAGGCAGTAGAGGCCAAGTGTCCATTCTTTATTCAGGCGGAGCAGCTGGGCCGCATCTGGATCCAGACCGGATACAGAGTATGACCACAGTTCGGCATAAGTTGCCCAGCCTTCTGTATATCCCCCGATGCTGACTGCGCTGCACAGGAGGGGAATATCCTGGGACTGGCTGTATACAGTCTGATACAGATGGCCCGGATAACCTTCATGGGCCAAGGTGGTAAATAGATCGATTCCGGCATATCCAGCTGCCGGATTGATGTATATGATATTTTCAGTCATTCGGTCAAGGGGCGGAGTCAGATAGAAGGCGGGGCTGGAGTATTCCTGGAGGGAAGTATGCACAGTCTTCACGGCGGCATTGGTATCCGGGACGGCTGGGAAATCCTGGTCTACCGCCTGCTTGAGCTTATCCAGCAGCTGTTCAGGGCGGGCAGAAGCATAGAGATCTTGGCCGGAGACGGTGAGGATAGCGGGATCGTTTTGGATGAGACGGGCCATTTCCAGTGTGCACTGCCCAAGCCGCTGGTCAAGAAGGGCATATATTTCTTCTACAGGCCGGGAACTGCCCAGGGAAGAGCGGACCAGATATTTGTAATAGGAGGCGCCGTCAGGCAGATAGTACAGACCATAGGAGTTGGTGCCCTGCCCCTGCAGGGAAGTTAGACCGTTGATCAGGGCCTCATAGGCAGGAAAGACGCAGTCGGTGAGCAGCTGCTCGTTTTCTTGGATATACTGGTCCCGCGTGCTGTCATCCAGATTGTCTACATTCTCCAACCTTTCCGTGAATAGTTCAGACAGATAGGAATTTTCCGTATCCTGAACAAAGGCCTGGCACTGGAGAATAATATCCTCTAGGATTTGGTCAGAGAGGAAGAGCCCCCGCTGAGCTTTGGCCTGTTCAAAATCCAGGATAGACTGAAAATAGGCGGGAACACATTCTAATAGCGTCAGATAGTCCTCCACGTCCGATTCCCGGTAGAAAGCGTATTCGGCCAGCAAGATTGGAAGCTGGGCCTGGATTCCAAGAGTCGGGCTCAGGGGCTCCTGGTAATAGTACCAATCAGCCCCGTCTAGAGTGAGAGACAGAATGTAGTCCAGAAGGCGGTGAGTGATTTGGTCGTCAGGCGAGAGAACGTGCAGAGGAATACTGTCCAGGACGGCCAGACTGTTTTCGGCCAGCAAGAGGCTGTCATAGAAATCCTGTTCGCTGTAGCTTCCGAGAGTGACAGGATAATCGGCCATTCCGTAATCTTCTGGCTGAGCAAAGGTGTAATGGAGAGAGAGGGTGGAAGCGGCCAGTTCCTGGCGCAGATAGGAATCACACAGCTCATGCAGGCGGGCGGACGCGCCAGCCTGGATACGGAAGAAGGCAAACAAAGACAGCAGGAGGGCGCCGGCTGCCCCGGCACAGACGCTGGCTGTCAGCAGCGTGCGTTTACGCGGTAAATTCATGCAGACCTCATAGATGAAAGATATTGTTAAAAAAATGTATGAAGAGCTGGAAAAGATTATGTAAGAGAGATGTAAACAAGAGAGCGGATACTTGACAGGGGAAGAGGCATATGCTAGTCTTATAGCAAAATGAGGAAACGCATAGAAGAAGAGAGTAGACAGCCATAAGCTGCACAGAGAAATCCTCCAAGGGCAATGCAGAATGCCTGAGGCTGTGAGAGGATGAGCCGAGGCTGGGGAACATGGCTTTGGAGCGGCGCACCGAGCAGAGATATCCTGCAAGGCTGCGACAGGGTCCGCCCGTTACAGCGGCGAGTATTTTCCGGTTGGCGGAGATACTTATAGAGGCTCTGCCTGAGAGGGCAGGGTGAAGAGAAGTGGTAACACGGCAAGCGTCGTCTTCTGTCTGAGACAGGAGGCGTTTTTTATTTCATGTTTTCGAGGCTTTTGTACGTCTCTTTGCTAGCTTAATGTCTGATTTTCAGAAAAAGGAGGAATATTTACTATGGAAAAGAAGAAATACTATATTACAACAGCCATTGCCTACACGTCAGGCAAGCCGCATATCGGAAATACGTATGAAATTGTTTTGGCGGACAGCATCGCGCGATTTAAGCGGGAACAGGGGTATGACGTATTCTTTCAGACTGGAACTGACGAGCATGGACAGAAGATTGAATGGAAAGCAAAAGAGGCAAATGTGACTCCCAAGGAGTTTGTGGACGGGGTTGCAGGCGAGATCAAGAGAATCTGGGATTTGATGAATACATCCTATGACCACTTTATTCGGACGACAGATGAGTACCACGAGCGCCAGGTACAGAAGATCTTTAAAAAGTTGTATGACAAAGGCGATATTTATAAGGGCGTCTATGAAGGACTGTACTGTACGCCCTGCGAGTCATTTTTCACAGAGGCCCAGCTGGTGGACGGCAAATGTCCTGACTGCGGCCGGGAAGTACAGCCGGCCAAGGAAGAGGCTTATTTCTTCCGCATGAGCAAGTATGCCAACCGGCTGATCGAGCATATCAACAGCCATCCGGAATTTATCCAGCCAGTGTCCAGAAAAAATGAGATGATGAATAACTTCCTTCTGCCGGGACTGCAGGATCTGTGTGTGTCCAGAACATCGTTCAGCTGGGGAATTCCGGTAAGTTTTGACCCGAAACATGTCACATATGTATGGCTGGACGCGTTGACCAACTATATTACTGGGATCGGATACGACTGCGACGGGGAGAGCAGCGGACAGTTTCAGCAGTATTGGCCCGCAGATCTCCATCTGATCGGGAAAGATATTATCCGGTTCCATACGATCTACTGGCCTATTTTCTTGATGGCATTGGATCTGCCGCTGCCGAAGCAGGTATTTGGACACCCATGGCTGCTTCAGGGCGAGGGCAAGATGAGTAAGTCGAAGGGGAATGTCATTTATGCGGATGATCTGGTAGATTTCTTCGGGGTGGACGCCGTCCGCTTTTTCGTTCTCCACGAGATGCCGTTTGAAAATGACGGCGTCATCACATGGGAGCTGCTTGTGGAGCGGCTGAATTCTGAGCTGGCCAATACGCTGGGAAATCTGGTGAACCGAACAGTATCAATGTCTAACAAATACTTTGGAGGAATTGTGAGAGACGGCGGCATCCGAGAAGCTGTAGACGAGGACTTGAAGGCTGTAGTGCTTGGAACAAGGGACAAAGTCGTTGCCAAAATGGAGGAGCTGCGGGTGGCAGATGCCATGACCGAAATATTCTCCCTGTTTAAGCGCTGCAATAAGTATATCGACGAGACAATGCCGTGGGTGCTGGCCAAGGATGAGGCCAAGAAGGAGCGGCTGGAGACAGTATTATATAATTTGGTAGAGAGTATCTCTATCGGGGCGTCTTTGTTGTATGCCTTTATGCCGGAGACATCAGAGAAAATCCTGAGGCAGCTGAACGCCCGCAAACGCTCGCTGGATTCTATGGATGTGTTCGGCAGCTATGAGTCCGGGACACAGGTGACGGCAAAGCCTGAGATCCTGTTCGCAAGGCTGGATATGAAGGATGTGCTGGAAAAAGCGGAGAAGCTTAGTCAGGCCCAGATTGCCGCGGCAGCGGGAGAAGCCCAAGGCGCCGATAAGGAGGCTGCGGTCATTGAGGCTGAGAAAAAGCCGGAGATCTCATACGACGATTTTGCAAAGCTTCAGTTCCAGGTAGGGGAAATTATCGCCTGCGAGGAAGTGAAGAAGTCCAAGAAATTGCTCTGTTCCCAGGTGCGGATCGGTAATGAAGTGAAGCAGATTGTATCGGGAATCAGGAAATATTATAGTGCCCAGGAGATGGTGGGTAAGAAAGTCATGGTACTGACGAATTTAAAGCCGGCAACGCTGGCTGGCGTCAAGTCAGAGGGCATGCTGCTGTGCGCAGAAGATGAGGACGGAGAGCTGGCTTTAGTGAGCCCGGAGAAGGAGATGCCTTCCGGAGCGATCATCTGCTGACGGCTCAGGGAGGAGAGTGATGGAAGGTGCCTGCCACCTATGCGCATTATGTATTTGGAGAACGGGCATACCGGAGACAGAGCGGCGATGTCAGAGAGCTGATTGACAGACATAGACAGCTGTATGACATCGGCCTGCACGGACCGGATATTTTGTTTTACTACAAGCCGCTGAAGAGAAATCCAGTCAGCGGCTTGGGATACGCTATGCATGGCCAGCCGGCCAAGGCGTTTTTTGCACCGGCAGCCAAGCTGGTACAAGAGAATACAGGGGCTGCAGGGTTTGGCGGAGAGAAGCTTGACGGCCTTCGGGAGCAGCAGGAGGCATACCTCCTT
>CALWRT010000091.1 GCA_944384015.1 uncultured Lachnospiraceae bacterium
CTGTCATATTCCCGCCTCTTTTGCTGTCAGAATGGCAATACTCCTGGGCGCCATCTCAAATGTCTCCTGATCCTCCAGCAGCTCCGGCTCCTCATAGATGCCGTTTCGTTCCTCGTCCGCCGTATAAACGGCCAGATGCCACTGTCCACCCGCGTGGGGGAGAGAAAACGCATGCGTTTCCCAGTGCATATTGAACATGATATAAAGGTCCGAATCCGCCTCTTCTCCCGCGTAGCTGCCCTTATAAAGAAGCCCCAGCTGCCGCCTGTAATTTTCATACTGGGGATACCAGGGCGCTTCCCCGTGGACAGAAAAGTCCGGGCAGCCCACACCCTTATAATCCATGCTTCTCAGGCCCCCGGCCCGGTGGAGCATGGGATGGGCCTTTCTGAAACGGATCATAAACCGGGCAAACCGGGCAATTTCGTCGTTCAGCCTGCCCTTTTTCCATTCCACCCAGCCTGTGGCGTTGTCCTGGCAGTAAGCGTTATTGTTGCCGTCCTGAGAATTTCCGAATTCGTCCCCGGCCAGGATCAGCGGCATTCCCTGGGCAGTCATCAGGATGGTCCAGGCATTCCTCAGCTGTTTTTTCCGCAGCTCCAGGATCTTCCTTTTCCGTGCAGGTCCCTCCGCGCCGCAGTTCCAGCTGTAATTATAATCGGTCCCGTCCCGGCCGTCCTCTCCGTTCTTTTCATTGTGCTTCCTGTCATAGGAGACCATATCCATCATGGTGAATCCATTGGTATTGGCCATGAAATTCACCTTTCCGAAGGCGCCCCCGTTTTCCTTCATGTGATAGACCAGGTTCCTGAGCTGGTCCTCATCTCCCTTGATAAACCGCCTCATATCGGTCTGGAAGTCGTCCCGGTATACTGCCAGATACCGTTTCTTTCCCGCGCTCTCCCGGCTCCAGTCCCCCGCGAACAGCTTGACGCCCCGCAGCACCGGATCCTCGGAGACCGCCTTTCCGTCAAAGGTTCCCGCGATATGGATCCCGTCCACATGGTATTCCTCCACCCAGAACCGGAGACAGTCCAGAATATAGGGCGTGCCCGCGTCGGGTTCAAAATAAAGCTCCACCGCGATTTCCAGTCCGTTTTTATGGAACTCTTTCACCAGGGACTTAAACTGGATGTCCGGTGTCCCGTACTGTGCCCCGCGCACACAGTAAGCGGCCTTGGGCGCGAAACAGCAGGCCGGACCGTAGCCCCAGTAATTGAGCTTTCCGCCATATCCGGCAGCCGGAAAAACCGCTGCCATGCCGCCCGGCCCTGCTGCCGGAACCGCTCCATTCACCGGCGCCGTTCCGTTCACCGGCGCATCCGCCTCCCGGACCGGACCGGCCTGAGCGGCCGCGCCTGATCCGGCGGGTACTCTCCTGCCTGCCGGCAGTTCCCTGACTTCCTTGAACTCATAGGGCAGCATCAGCTCCGCCATGGTGACGCCCAGCTCCTTCAGATAAGGAATCTTCTCCGCGATCCCCGCAAATGTTCCCTTATGGCTGACGCCGGAAGACGGATGCCTGGTGAATCCCCGAACATGCAGCCTGTAGAGGATCGTATCCTCAAACGCATATCCCGGTTTCCGGTCATCCTCCCAGTCAAAGTCTTCTCTGAGAAACGCGTACCGGGCCGACCGCTCTCCGGACGGCGCAATCCCCCATTTCTCCCTCCCCGCCGTCAGCCTGGCATAAGGATCTTCCACTGTCTCTCCATTCACAGAAAGACTGTATTCATACTCCGACGGCGCGAATCCGGATAATCCGATATAACGGACATCTCCCAGACGGTTTTCCTCCGGGAATACAAAGCTGCACGCTTCCGCGTCTCTGCCTTTCTTATAAAGGTGGATCCTGGCGGTTCCCTCTCTGTCCGAAACAAATGCCACATGGACACTTCCGTTTTCTGTCTGCGCTCCGAGAGGAAGCGCTTTTACCTGTGATGACTCCATAATCTGTATTTTTTTCACGGTTGTCCTCCTGCTTCTATCTTCGCGGCGAGCTCTTCCAGATACATCCACCGTTCCATTCTCTCCTCCAGCCGGGCGCTGAGCGCCTCCTTCTCTTCCAGAAGCCGGTTCAGTGCGGTATAATCTGAAGATGCCGCTTCTATCTGGGTTTCCTTTTCCGCAAGCTCTGTTTCCAGTCCGCTGATCTCGTCCTCGATGGTCTCAAATTCTCTCTGTTCCTGATAAGTAAATTTCAGTTTTTTCGGCCGCGCGCCCTTTTCCTGCTTCCAGGCCTTCGCCGCGGCGCTTCCGCCTCCGCTCTGCTTTTTATCTCCCGCGTTCTGATCCTGCAGGGCCGCGTCTTTCCATTCCCTCGCGATCTCATAGTCTGTATATCCGCCCTCATACTGTACAAGCCGCCCATCTTCTTCAAAGGCAAAGATCCGTCTCGTCACCCGGTCCAGGAAGTACCGGTCATGGGACACGGCGATGACAATGCCGGGAAAGGTGTCCAGATAATCCTCCAGAACCATCATGGTCCTGATGTCCAGATCATTGGTCGGCTCATCCAGGATCAGCACATTGGGCGCCTCCATCAGCACCCGCAGCAGATAAAGCCGGCGTCTTTCGCCTCCCGACAGCCGTTCAATGACCGTATACTGCATGTCAGAAGGAAACAGGAAACGCTCCAGCATTTTCGAGGCGCTGACGCTTCCTTCCTCCGTCTGCACATATTCCGCCGCGTTTCTGATGTAGTCGATGACCCGGAGACTGGTGTCCATATATTCATTTTCCTGGGAAAAATATCCCAGCTTCACGGTCTGTCCGATCACCACTTCGCCGGAATCGGCCGGGACGGCTCCCATGATGATGTTCATCAGCGTAGACTTTCCGCATCCGTTTCTGCCGATGATCCCGATCCGGTCCTGCTTCAGAAAAATATAGGAAAAATCCCGGATCAGCGTCCTGTCTCCATAGGCTTTCGATATATGATGGAGCTCCACCGTGGTTTTCCCCAGACGGCTCTTCACCGATCCCAGGGAAAGCGCCGCCTCTGTCTTCGGCGCTTCCGTATTTTTCAGAGCCTCATACCGCTGGATATGGGCTTTCTGCTTGGTGGAGCGGGCTCTCGCGCCCCGCATCATCCAGGCGATCTCCGTCTTCAGAAGGCTCTGCCGCTTGCGCTCGGAAGCAAGCGCCATGGCCTCCCGTTCCTCCTTGAGCTTCAGAAAACCGCTGTAGCCGGCCTGGTAGCTGTAAAGCTTCCCCTGATCGATCTCCACGATCCTGTTCGTGACACTGTCCAGAAAATACCGGTCATGGGTCACCATGATCAGGGCATTTTTCCGTTTTTTCAGATAGTCCTCCAGCCATCCCGCCATCTCGCTGTCCAGATGGTTGGTGGGCTCGTCCAGAATCAGGATATCCGCGGAGGAAAGCAGCACGCCTGCCAGAGCCACCCGTTTTCTCTGCCCTCCGGACAGGGTTTCCGCCTCGGCTTCAAAATCCCCGATCCCCAGCTTGTTCAGCATGGCCTTTGCCTGACTCTCCACATCCCATCGGTTCTGCTCTGTGACGTTGCCTGCCAGCACGCTGGAAAGCGCCGTGCTCCCTTTCTCAAAAACAGGATTCTGAGGCAGATACCGGATCTGCAGGCCGTTTCCCCTGGTCACAGTTCCCCCGTCCGGCTCCTCAAGCCCTGCCGCGATCTTTAAAAGGGTGCTCTTTCCTGTGCCGTTGATGCCGATGACGCCCACCTTTTCGCCCTCCGACAGGGAAAAAGACGCGTGGTCAAACAGCTGCCTGCCGGTATAAGATTTCGTCAGATTTTCAATGGTCAGAAGATTCATAGATCGATCACCAGCTCTACGGGACAATGGTCGGATCCCATCACCTCTGTATGGATGTCCGCGCTGACCAGCCTTTCCTTCAGCGCCCCGGAAACGCAGAAATAGTCGATGCGCCACCCGGCATTCTTTTCCCTGGCCTTAAAACGGTAGGACCACCAGGAATAGATTCCTGTCCTGTCGGGATAAAAATAACGGAAGGTATCGATGAATCCGGCATCCAGAAGGGCGCCGAACTTTCCCCGCTCCTCGTCCGTGAAGCCGGCGTTCCTGCGGTTTGTTTTGGGATTCTTCAGATCGATCTCCTGGTGAGCCACATTGAGATCGCCGCAGAAGATCACCGGCTTTTTCTCCTCCAGCTTATTTAAATAAGCCAGGAACGCGTCCTCCCACTCCATCCTGTAGGAAAGTCTGGCCAGCTCATTCTGCGAATTCGGCGTATAGCAGGTCACCAGATCATACTCCGGATATTCCAGCGTAATGACACGGCCCTCCGTATCATGCGCTTCCTGTCCGATGCCATAGCGGACGGCCTCCGGCTCCTCCTTCACAAAAACGGCCGTGCCGGAATAGCCCTTTTTCTGCGCGTAATTCCAGTACTGGTGATAGCCTTCCAGCGGAAGCTCGATCTGCCCCTCCTGGAGCTTCGTCTCCTGAACGCAGAATACATCCGCGTCCGCCGCTCTGAAATAATCCAAAAATCCTTTTGTCACACAGGCCCGCAGCCCGTTTACATTCCAAGAAATCATTTTTTTCATGCGTTTTATCCACCTGATTGTCCAAGTTTTCGTACTCTTTATTATAAACGATACGCCATATACAGGCAAGTTAAAAGTACAGGATCTCCCCTCTCCCGTCCCGCGCGCCCCTTTCTGCCTGCCGGAAGGCAGTCCGGGCCAAACCGCGGGGAATTCTGCACAAATCCGCCCGGAACGCTTGCAAAATACGGATTTCTGTGTAAAATATACCTTGATGCCAAACGCACACAATCGTTTTATTAAGAAATAAGAAAGGACAGTTTCATGATCAGTGCAAACAACATTACACTCCGCATCGGCAAAAAGGCCCTTTTTGAAGATGTGAATATCAAGTTTACGGAAGGCAACTGCTACGGCCTGATCGGCGCCAACGGAGCGGGAAAATCCACGTTTCTGAAAATCCTGTCCGGCCAGCTGGAGCCCAGCAAGGGAGATGTGACCATCACCCCCGGCCAGCGTCTTTCCTTCCTTCAGCAGGACCACTTTAAATATGATGATTATGTCGTTCTCGATACCGTCATGATGGGAAATCCCCGTCTGGTGGAGATCATGAAGGAAAAGGACGCCATTTACGCCAAGCCGGATTTCTCCGAAGAGGACGGCATCCGGGCGGCGGACCTGGAGGCGGAATTTGCCAATATGAACGGCTGGGAAGCAGAATCCGACGCCGCCACTCTGTTAAACGGTCTCGGCGTGGGGCCGGAGCTCCATTATTCCGTTATGAAAGATCTCAACGGAAATGAAAAAGTCAAAGTACTGCTGGCGCAGGCTCTGTTCGGAAATCCTGACATTCTGCTCCTCGACGAGCCCACCAACCACCTGGATCTGGATGCCATCGCGTGGCTGGAAGAATTTCTGATCAATTTTGACAATACGGTGATCGTAGTGTCCCATGACCGTTATTTCCTCAACAAGGTCTGCACCCACATTGCCGACATCGAATACGCGAAAATCCAGCTTTACGCGGGAAATTACGATTTCTGGTATGAATCCAGCCAGCTGATGAACAAGCAGATGAAAGAGGCCAACAAGAAAAAGGAAGAAAAAATCAAGGAACTGCAGGAATTCATCCAGCGCTTCTCTGCCAACGCCTCCAAATCCAAACAGGCCACTTCCAGAAAGCGCGCCCTGGAAAAAATCCAGCTGGATGAGATCAAGCCCTCCAGCCGCAAATATCCTTATATCGATTTCCGTCCCGAGCGGGAAATCGGAAATGAAGTCCTGGTGGTGGAAAATCTCTCCAAGACCATCGACGGCGTAAAGGTTCTGGACAACATCTCCTTCATCCTGGGCCACAACGACAAGGTCGCCTTTGTGGGATCCGACGAGATCGCGAAGACCACCCTGTTCCAGATCCTGGCCGGAGAAATGGAGCCTGACGAAGGCCATTACAAATGGGGCGTCACGACAAGCCAGTCTTATTTCCCCAAGGACAATTCTCACGAATTTGATAACGACGATACCATTGTGGAATGGCTGACGCAGTATTCCGAGATCAAAGACGTCACCTATGTCCGCGGATTCCTGGGCCGTATGCTTTTTGCCGGCGAGGACGGCGTCAAGAAGGTGAAGGTTCTCTCCGGGGGCGAGAAGGTCCGCTGTATGCTAAGCAAGCTGATGATCTCCGGCGCCAACTGTCTCATCCTGGATGAGCCCACAGACCATCTGGACATGGAGGCTATCACTGCCCTGAACAATGGGCTGATCAAATTCCCAGGCGTTCTCCTCTTCTCGTCAAGAGACCACCAGATCGTCCAGACGACCGCTAACCGTATCATCGAAATCCTGCCAGGCGGCAGGATGATCGACAAGATCACTACCTACGACGAATACCTGGCAAGCGACGAGATGGCTAGAAAGCGTACGACATATACCGCCTCTGTAGATGAGGAAGAAGAGAATTAACAGCAGTAAGCCCGCAGGCTGATCTGCTGCAGCCTCCGTCCTAAGACCTCTTGAGATATCCGTTAAGGGCAATCGGGCAGGGGACGGAGCTTCCCATATCCGGTTATCGTGAAAAATGCCGCACAGCTGTGCGGCATTTTTTATTTTCTCTTGTATCTTATATACTTACTTCTTCATTCTATCTCTGTTCATCCAACTGTGCATTAAATAACTGCCAGTTCTGGATCTGCCATAGCCTCTCTGCGCTCCCGCAGCGCTTCTCTGGCATACTCCTCCCGGATCTGGATCACTCCTGCCAGCATCTGTCTGCACACCTGGGTACTGTATCTGCAGTCTGTCTCCATGGTATGCTCACTGTTCAGATATTCCTCATGCATAGCACTCAGATAATCGAACAGGTCATCTACCTCATAAAAATGGTACAGCCTCTGTTCATCAGCGCTGGCGGCCCCGCTCTTAATGTAGTCTGCTAGAAACGTCTTCAGCTCTCCTTCATATACGCAGTGATCCTTCAGGCATCCCTCATAAATATCATTGTGAGGATAGGTAAAATAATCCGTCACATAGTGCAGAATCTCACCCACATGCATCATAAAGCTCCTCTGATCCTCCTGGTACAGTTCCCAGTTCTCAACCAGATGATTCACAAACGCCTTCACCATTTCAATCGTTCCATGATACTCATGCTTCACTTTGACGAAAGACGGTTTGAGATCCGGAAGGACGTTCCCCAGATAAAATGTCTTCCGATAAGCGTGCAAGCTCGGGTGGTCAATGCTGTGCGCCAGGTATTTGGCGATTGCAATATGCGATTTCTTTCTCAATATAGTATCCTCCAAGCGGAATTCCTGCAGATCTTATACGCTATCAAACATGATATGTGCGCTGCCGATTACTCTGCACTCTCATCCTCTGTCAGTTCGTAGGGCGTCACCTGGTATACATAATAATTCAGCCAATTCGTATACAAGTTGTTGGCGTGCGCCCTCCATCTAAGCAGAGGCTTTATGTTCGGGTCACCATTTTGATAATAATTCTTTGGGATTTGAATGTCAAGTCCTTTTTCCACGTCCCTGTGGTACTCCTCGTCCAGAGTCACCCGATCATACTCCGGATGGCCCATGATAAAAATCTGCTTGCCATTCCCTGCCATGCATAAAAAGACGCCGGCCTCCTCTGATTCCGCCAGTACAGTCAGATCTTTGCAGTTCTGAATATCCTCTGCCCGCACTTCCGTATGTCTGGAGTGAGGCGCCAGAAAGACATCATCGAATCCCCTCACAAGGGGGATCTTCCTATTATATACCCGATGCCAGAACAATCCGAACATCTTCTCCTTCAGAAGGTGCTTCGGAATGCCGTAATGGTAGTACAGAGCTGCCTGAGCTCCCCAGCACAGATGGATCGTGGATGTCACGTGAGCCTTCGTCCATTCCATAATCTTCGTCAGCTCTTCCCAGTAATCCACTTCCTCATACTCCATCTTCTCCACCGGCGCCCCGGTAATAATCATTCCGTCAAATTTCTTCTTGCGAATATCCTGAAACGTTACGTAGAACTTATTCAGATGGCTTGTGGACGTGTTTTTGGACTCATGACTGCTCATAGCCATAAATGTAATATCCACCTGGAGCGGCGTGTTGGACAAGGAGCGCAGAAGCTGAAGCTCTGTATCCTGCTTGACCGGCATCAGGTTCAAAATCACAATCTGCAGCGGACGAATGTCCTGGTGAAGCGCTCGGTGCTCATCCATCACAAAAATATTTTCTCGCTCTAAAATCTCTTTCGCCGGAAGGTCTCCCTGAACTTTTATCGGCATCTCTCTCACCTGCTCTTTTACTATGTATCTCTAGCAAACGGCAATGTTTGATGTTTGCTATAGTATCTCTTGCTCGTACAGCGCTCCTGTCCCTGCCCGCTTTCAGCCAGACTCCGTATAAAGCGGACATGCCCGCTAAGGCGGGCATCATTCTGAATCAAAACCTTCAAACGGCTTCACGCTGTACACTTCTGCCATTATACATTTATTCATACCGTCTGTCAAAGGGAAATAGCAGTCCAGCCCCTGCAGGTCCGAATCACGTTGGGAACGCGCAGCGGCATCGGCCAAAAAGGGGCGGACTGCATCGCTGCGCCGCTACATCAGAGGCGCAATAATTCTTAATACTTTTCCGATAATTTTCTTATACCACGCCAGCTTTCTGCAGTCTTGAACCGTAATCTTCTGACAGCTTCTTAATGTTCTCTGGAAATCTTCCTCCACATCTGCAATAGCCGCATTTTTGTACAGATAGACGCCGCACTCAAAATGCAGGTAGAGACTTCTGAAATCCAGGTTTACCGTCCCCACGGAAGCCTTCACATCATCGGCGACAAATACTTTGGCATGGACAAAACCCGGAGTATATTCATAGATATCCACTCCAGCAGTAATCAGCTCCTCATAATAAGTCTTGGCCACCAAGAACGCATACCATTTATCCGGAATATGGGGCATAATAATCTTGACATCAATCCCCTTCTTCGCCGCATGCTTCAAAGTATCCACCATCTCATAATCCAGGACAAGATACGGCGTCATAATATGTACATATCTGGATGACGTGTGAATCATATTGAGATAGACTTCCTCGCCCACCCGCTCCTTATCCAGCGGGCTGTCGCTGTATGGGAGTACATATCCGTCTGTGTCCTTCGGCTGTTTATCTGGATCCGGAACACTGTACCTTGCAAAGTCATCCAGCTTCTTCTCTGTAATATCCCACACTTGAAGAAACATCTGAGTGAAGCTCTTCACAGCGTCTCCCCGGATCATAACTGCCGTATCCTTCCAGTGGCCGAAGCGTACCTCTTCATTGATATACTCGTCCGCCAGATTGATTCCTCCGGTAAAGGCCACCTTTCCGTCCACCACAATAATTTTCCTGTGATCACGGTTATTCTGGTAAGTGGACAGCGCCGGACGAATCGGAGAGAACACTTTACACCGGATCCCCTTCTGCTCCATAATCTTCGGATAGTTGTGAGGCAGGAGAGAGAACGCGCAGGTACCGTCGTAAATGAGACGCACCTCCACTCCCTCCTTCACCTTCTGTTCCAGTATTTCCAATACCTCTCCCCACATCCTGCCCTTCTTGATGATGAAAAATTCCAGGAAAATAAAATCTTTGGCCGTCTGAAGCTGCTTCTTGATCTCTTCAAAAGCATAGTCCCCAAGGGGAAAATAGGTAGCCTCCGTATTGCGGTAAATCGGATACCCAGCATAGTCAAACATATAGTCTGAGAACCGAGCCACAAGGGGATTATCCGCCTCCAGGCTTTCTTCCACATCCTGTTCCTGTCCCAGATGGGATCGGGTCTCATAGATAATCCTCTCCAGTCTCCGGTTAATCATCTTCGTGCCGATGGAGATTTTTACATAGGCATAGAAAAGCGCTCCAAACACAGGAGAAATGACCATCAGCGTCAGCCAAGCCAGCTGAAAGGTAGGCTCCGTCTTATCGTTCAGAATAATAATGACCATCGGAAAACTTAAAATCAGCATGATGGAATAGACAAACGCCGCGTACTCCCTCAGCCAATATATATAGATGATGGCTGCCGCCGCCTGTATCAGCAGCAGCAATAGAATGATCGCTGTCCTTCCAAATATCAATGTCAAAAAATTTTTCTTTGGTTCCTGCTTTCCCATTTCATTCTCCTTCCAGGTGCCTGCCTTCCTTCGCTGTCTCACATGCGTCCCTGCGTCGGTTCTCCTATTCCTGTCCGGTTCCTTCCCGGATCATTTCCAAGAATTCTTCCTCGGAAATAATCGGTATTCCCAACTCTGCCGCAGCCTTGTTCTTAGACGATGAGGACGCACGGTCATTGTTGATGAGATAATTGGTCTTGGACGTCACCGTTCCGGTTACCTTGCCCCCCAATCCCTCAATCCGCTCTTTCAGCTCCCTGCGGTTGGCAAAATGATACACCTTTCCCGTAATAACAAAGGCCCTCCCCTCCAGCATTAGGTCTGTCCCCTCTGAAAATTCCCGCTCTAATATGAGCTCTTTCAACAGATGTTCCAGCTCCCTGACATGCTTCTCATCTTCAAAATACCGGCAGAAAGCCCCTGCGATTACCGGGCCGATTCCATCAATAGCGCTTAGGCGGTCTGCTCCCGCCTCCCGGAGCGCCTGGATATCCTCGCCTAATTCCCTGCACAGCAGCCTGGCATTGGCGAGGCCGATATTGTCAATGCCCAGGCTGTAAATAACCCGCGACAGTGTCGTATGCCTTGCACGCTCCACACTGTCCATAAGGTTTTCATAGGATTTCTCTCCAAACCCTTCCATCGCTATAATCTCATCCCGGTAGCGATTCAGGTAAAAAAGATCGGCATACTCGTGAATATAGCCTCTGCCGATAAATTTCTCCAAAGTAGCCTCCGACAGTCCCTCAATGTTCAGCGCATCCCGACTGGCCATCAGGGCAAAAGACTTGATTCGCTTGGCCTGACAGTTCTCATTCGTACAGTAAAGGGATTCCACCTCATTCACACTGCGGATCTCGGCCTTCCCTGCACATACCGGGCAGATATCAGGTATGGCGAGAGTCCCGCTTCTCGTATGGTTCGCCGCTATTTGAGGGATAATCATGTTCGCCTTATATACTTCCAGTTCGTCCCCGATTCCCAGCTGCAGAGCCTTTACAATGCTCACATTATGGACGGACGCCCTGGATACCGTCGTCCCTTCCAGCTCCACTGGCTCGAATATGGCAATCGGATTGATCAGCCCCGTCCGCGATGGACTCCACTCTACCTCCAGCAGATGAGTCAGCCTCGTCTCATCCTCCCACTTAAAGGCGATGGAATCTCTTGGAAACTTGGCGGTCCGTCCCAGCGACTCCCCGTAGGCAATATCGTCATACAGCAGCACAAGCCCATCCGACGGAAAGGCGTTCTCCCGAATCCGATCGGCAAACCTCTGCACAGCTTCCGCCATATTCGCTCCTATGACGGCTTCGTATTCTACCACCTCGAAGCCCTGTCCTGTAAGCCATCGAAGCTGCTCCTCATGGGAATTATAGAAATCCACCCCGTCGGCACGCACAAGGGAAAACGCGAAGAAATGCACATTTCTACCGGCAGTAATCTCATTATTCAGCTGTCGTACCGAGCCGGAGCACAAGTTTCTCGGGTTTTTATACTTGGCTCCCTCATCAGGTATCAGCCGGTTAATGTTCTCGAAATCCGAGTAGCTGATTACAGCCTCTCCCCGGATAATCAGCTCTCCTCTATACTGTATATGCAGTGGAATGTTGGCAAATACACGGGCATTGTTGGTCACAACCTCTCCTACCTCCCCGTTGCCCCTAGTCACTGCCTTGTACAGCTCTCCGTCTCGGTAAGTGAGTACAATGGTCAGCCCGTCCATCTTCCAGGAAAGCAGACACTTATGATCCCCGGCAAATACAGCCAGCTCCTGAGAACTCTTCGTCTTGTCCAGCGACAGCATAGGAACCTCGTGGCGCTCCTTCGGCAGCTCGTCTACCGCCTCATAGCCGACGCTCATCGTCGGACTGCCCGCCAGCACAATCCCTGTCTCCTCTTCCAGCTTTCCATATTCATCATATAACTTGTCATACTCCAGATTGCTCATTATCTCCTGGTCATCTTGATAATAAGCCTTCGAAGCGGCTTTGAGTATCGGCAGCAGCTCTTTCATTCTCTCTAAAGCCTGCCTGCGCCCCTGCGCGTCCAGCTCTCCTCCCTGGATATGTGTCATTTCTTTCCTGTTATCTGTATCCATAATCAGCCTCTTTCATTTCCTAATTTCCTGTTTGCCCCTCCAGTCCGCTCTTGCAGGCGATCTCCTCCGATTCCCGCCAGGCGGCGGAGCTTGCGCACTTCTTCTCCGGTCAGCTCCCGGTATTCTCCCTCCCCAAGATCTCTCAGCTCGATATTCATAATACGTATTCTTTGCAGGCCGGTTACCCGATATCCAAAATATTCGCACATTCTTCGTATCTGCCGATTCAGCCCTTGAGTCAGTATGATGCCGAATTTTTTTCTGCTAATCGCATACACCATGCAAGGCTTCGTCACTGTCCCGAGTATTGGCACTCCCCGGGCCATCCCCTCCAAGAACTCTCGATCCGCCGGCCGGTCCACTTCCACCACATATTCTTTCTCATGTCCGTACCTGGAGCGCATAATCCGGTTGTTCAGCTGTCCGTCGTCTGTCATCAGAATCAGTCCTGTGGAATCCTTGTCCAGCCTTCCAACATAAGTTACCCGTCTTGGATATCCGATAAAATCAATCAAATTATTTCTTACCCTCTTATCAGCTGTACAGACAATCCCCGGAGGCTTATTCACCGCCAAGTAGACAAACCCTTCCTTCTTAAGAAGACGCTTGCCCTCCACCAGCACTTGCTGTCCTGCCCTTACCTTCATACCGACGCCGGCAGGCCTGCCGTCTACCGTCACCTTGCCTGCCTCAATCAGCCGGTCTGCTTCCCTCCTGGAACAGTATCCCGAATCACTGATGAATTTATTCAGCCTTACTTCTTCTTCCATATATTCTTCAAGCGCTCCCTCTCACTGGACACCCGGCGCCGCCGGGATACTCTTATCCTATTATAATCGCAGGCCGCACTGGGCGCAAGGGGCCAAGCCTTCTATATGGGCACAAATTGTCCGGTTTCTTCGCCAATCTCCTCCCGGACCGCCGTTCTCAGAAATAGCAGCGGCCGGGATATTTGCCTTCCTTCGGCAAATTCCCGGCCGCTGTCCTGATGTCATTGTATACGTTCCTACCTTATCCGGCAATTCAGGCAGATCAGATCACTCCCTGTGCCAGCATAGCCTCTGCAACTTTCTCAAAGCCAGCAATGTTCGCCCCTACTACATAATTCCCCTCAAATCCGTAACGCTTTGCAGCATCATCCAGATTATGGAAAATATTGACCATGATACTCTGCAGCTTGGCATCTACTTCCTCAAATGTCCAGCTCAGACGTTCGCTATTCTGAGTCATCTCCAGCGCGGAAGTTGCTACACCGCCTGCGTTTGCAGCCTTGCCGGGCGCAAAAAGCACCTTGTTGGCCTGGAGATATTCCGTAGCCTCCAGCGTGGTCGGCATATTGGCGCCCTCGGCCACTGCCAGGCAGCCCCCTGCCACAAGCTGCTTCGCATCTTCCAGATGAAGCTCATTCTGGGTAGCGCACGGAAGAGCGATATCACATTTCACGCTCCACACACCGCGGCCGTCATGGTATTCTGCGTTCGGGCGATAGTTCTTATACTCTGTCAGGCGCGCTCTCTTCACTTCCTTGATCTCTTTGAGGGCTGCAACATCGATTCCATCAGGATCGTATACCCATCCTGTGGAGTCGGATACCGTGACAACCTTTGCCCCCATCTGCTCTGCCTTCTGGGCCGCATAGATCGCCACATTGCCAGAGCCGGAGATCACAACAGTCTTGCCTGCGATATCAATCCCATTGCAGGCGAGCATCTCTTTTGTCAGATATAACAGGCCGTAACCCGTTGCCTCTGTACGCACGAGGGAACCGCCATAGGTTAACCCCTTGCCTGTAAGAACGCCTTCGTACAGGCCGCGGATTCTCTTGTACTGGCCGAACATATAGCCGATCTCTCTCGCTCCAGTCCCGATATCTCCCGCCGGAACATCTGTGTCTGCCCCGATGTACTTGCACAGCTCAGTCATAAAGCTCTGGCAGAATGCCATTACCTCACGGTCTGATTTGCCCTTCGGGTCAAAATCAGAACCGCCTTTGCCGCCGCCGATGGGAAGACCTGTCAGGGAATTCTTAAAGATCTGCTCGAATCCCAGGAACTTAATGATTCCCAAATTCACAGACGGATGAAGGCGCAGGCCGCCTTTGTAAGGCCCGATAGCACTGTTGAACTGTACCCTATATCCGGTATTTACATGTACCTGACCCTTATCATCAACCCACGGCACGCGGAATTTCAGCTGTCTCTCCGGGTTTACGATACGCTCCAGAAGCGCTTCCCTGCGATATCTCTCCTCATTGGCTTCCACAACCGGACGAAGAGACTCCAATACTTCCTTCACAGCCTGATGGAACTCCGGTTCTGCCGGGTTCTGTTTTACAACCTGCTCAATTACCTCGTCTACATAAGACATTTTTCATTCCTCCTTCTGATCTTTTTCATACTGAATCGTTATCCATGCCAGCCCGTACGGCCCATGGTTTCCTTCCTGACTTCTTTTATCTCATGAAGGCCGGCAGCCTTCGGCCGCATTCCTCAGTCTCTCAGGATGCCGGCAGAAACCGCACAGTCATTCAAGAAATAAAAAAGCGCCAAAACAAAACATAGATAACTCTATGCCTGTCTGACGCCTTTGTCATAACTATTATTATAGACCAGAACCCGACACTTTTCAATCATTTTTTGCAAAAACCCAGCAAAAAGCTATGAAAGCCCGGTCTCAAAGCAGAGACGATCGGGCTGCCGGCAGACCAGGACGGCTATGCTTTCGAGACGCTTTACCCTATGAGCAAGCAGGCCGACAGGCCGTATTGCGAATAGGGGCGAATGGCGGGAGTACTCAGTACGCAGCCATTCGGGGCTTTCCTATATCAATATTGCCGCCCCCAGTCTCAAAGCAGAGACGATCGGGCTTTCCTTCATCTCGATACTCATTTTATAGATAAGCCTTCAGCCTTCTGATACATTTTTCTTCAAAAGAAATCAGCTCCTCTGCAATCTCACAGCTGAATTTGCCGGCAGATCGGTTATCTTTCACTACCTTCATCAGCTCTGTCACACCCTTTGTCCCTCCCTGAATCATCAGCTCCGCAATGTGTTCCGTGCTAATATCCGTCAGGGTATTCATCTGAATAGCTCCCCACATTTTTGCCTTATTGATGGGGGATTCTTCTTCCGGCTTGCAGCCGCTCTCATAGAGCTTGTTGGAAGCTCTCTCCCCAATCTTCGCATACTGATACGCCTGTCTGTTCAGATCCAGTGCCAGGTCATCGTCATACACCTTTCCAATAATGGAATGGATCGTTCCCATCCCCACCTTGCTGTTCCTGTATACTTCGTTTAATACCGCTTTATCTGCCTCTGTCAGCATGTGCCGTCCTCCTTTTCTTGAATTTAAGCCGACGCATCAATTCATATTTTCTGACTTTAGCATACCCTGTTTTCAACAAATTAAACCATCTCTGAAAGACTTTTCAGAAATATAGATA
>CALWRT010000092.1 GCA_944384015.1 uncultured Lachnospiraceae bacterium
GAGAACAGAAGACATTCCTAACCGTACAAGGGAAACGCGGGATTTCCCATGGGGATATGATTGATTTGAATAGGGAAAACATACCGGAATTCGACGTGCGGGAATTCTATGTCACCCTTGTATCCCGATTGAAAGAACAGGGCTTTTGAAACCAACTCAGAGCATGGGGACAGATTCAAAATTAGGAGGAAGATACTATATGGAATATGCAACACTTATCAACGGCGTGAAGATCCCGGTGATTGGCTTCGGCACGTACAAGGCGGTAGCCGGAGAGGACAAAGACGTTATCCTGCGGGCGCTGAAGGCCGGATACCGGCACATTGATACGGCGGCCTTCTATCAGAATGAGGAGATTGTCCGAAGATCCATTGCAGACAGCCAGATTCCCAGGGAGGAGATCTTTATTACGTCCAAGCTGTGGAGGGACAGCATGGGCTACCGCTCGGCCAAGGAGAGCTTCCAGGCTTCTCTGGAACGGCTGGGAACCGATTATCTGGATCTGTTCCTGATCCACTGGCCGAAGAGGACGCCGCTGGCCGAGAATTGGGAGGGAGAGCTCCAGGAGACGTGGAGGGCGCTGGAAGAACTGTATGAAGATGGAAAAGTGCGCGCAATCGGCGTGAGCAACTTTCTTCCGCACCATCTGATGGTTCTCCAGGAGACTGCTCAGATTATGCCGATGGTGAATCAGATTGAGTTTCATCCAGGATATATGCAGAAGGCGGCTCTGGATTACTGCCAGAAACATGACATTCTCGTGGAAGGATGGAGTCCTATCGGGCGGATGCGTATGGCGGATGAGCCGGAGTTCATAGAGATGTCACAGCGGTACGGCTGCACCGTCGCCCAGCTCTGCCTGCGTTTCGACTTACAGTGCGGGGTAGTTCCTGTGCCAAAATCTTCTTCTGCCGAGCGCATGAGGGAGAACTTGGATGTGTTTGGATTCCAGATATCCGAAAGGGACATGTCTATCTTGATGACGCTTCCCCAGATGGGCTGGTCTGGAGAGCATCCTGATAGAGAGCGTGTCTATTTCACTTAAGAGTCCAGTGAAGCGTAAGGCCATTCGGGGTCTTTTCAGCTTACCCTGCCGTCAGTCACCAAGGAGAGACGTACGGGCTGCTTCGAAGGATGCACGGATGTACGATAGAGAAATTCATTGGGCATACGCCCGGAAAAGGAGATAAACGATGGCTATCTATATGATGGACTATGAAAATGTAGGATATAACGGCTTAAAAGGGATTAATAATTTGAGTGATAAGGACAAGGTCTATATCTTCTACAGTAAGAATGCCAACACGCTGACATTCGATGTGCATGAAATGATCATGCAGTCTTCTGCTCAGATTTTCTACTATAAAGTGAGCGTGGGCAAGAAAAACGCCTTGGACGTACAGCTGGCCACATATCTTGGCTATCTGATCGCCAAGGATCCGAAAGAGCTGTATTACATTGTCAGCAAGGACGATGGCTTTGACTATATCAAAAACTTCTGGAAACAGAAAAACATAGAAGTGAAGAAAATCGTCAACTTGTCCATGCTGGAGGCTGAGATTGAGCAGGAGGAACAGATTAAGAAACTGATGGAGCTTCTAGCGGCGTCCCGGGAGGAGGCCCAGGCCGTCTCAGAGATCATTGAGAAGTACAAGACAAAGCAGGCAATCAACAATGCCCTGGTAAAGCGCTATGACAGCACGAAGGGCGGAAAGGTATATAAGGCAATCAAGCCGTTGCTGAAGGATAAGAATTAATGGAGAATTTGGAAGAATTGTTGGTGCTCGGCTGCGGACACGCCACTGTGACAAAGTGCTATAATACTTGTTTTGCCATTCTGGACAGGGAGAGAGAGGAAGCTTTTCTCGTGGACGCGGGGGGAGGCAACGGGATTCTGCGGGCTTTAAGAGAGGCAGGGCTTCCCATCACTAGGATTCATCATTTTTTTATCACCCACAGCCATACAGACCATGTGCTGGGAGCTGTCTGGATCATCCGGGATATCGGGTCGAAGATGAGGGACGGCTCCTATGAGGGGGATCTGCATATTTACTGCCATGCCGTGCTGGAGCAGACGGTGCGGGCTCTATGCATGCTGACGCTCCAGAAGAAGTTGCTGGATTTTTTCGGCCGGCGCATCCTCTTCCATCGGGTGGAGGATGGTACCTGCCATCAGATTCTTGGATGGCGGATTCATTTCTTCGACATCCTGTCCACGAAGGAGCGCCAGTATGCCTTCTGGATGGAACTCCTATCCGGCAGGAGGCTTATCTTCTTCGGGGATGAGCCCTGCCATCCGGACAGGAAAGCGCTGATGGAGGATGCAGACTGGGCGCTGTGCGAGGCGTTTTGCCTATATGGGGAGCGAGACCGGTTCCGCCCATATAAGAAGCATCACAGCACTGTCCTGGATGCCTGCGCTTTCGCTGAGGAAGCCAGGGTCAAAAATCTGGTGCTCTGGCACACGGAAGATACCCATATCGGGGAAGCGTCAGGACCCGGCAGAGTAGTCCGTTATCTGGAGGAAGGTCGAAGGGCCTATCACGGCAGCCTGTACATTCCGGAGGATCTGGAGCGGATTGCCCTGTAGGCACTATAGCGATCCCCATGGAATGCTGACAGCCCAGGACGCATATACTTCTATGAGCGAACATAGAACGGTGGGGACTGTATGAGGCATCGCCTGGCTGAACATTTAAAAATTCCCGCCGACCTGTCGGACGGAGATATCTTAGTCAGCTTAACCGGCTGCGAAGAAGCTTTTGTGGAGAACTATCGGGGCATTCTGGAATATACTGACACACGGATTTTGCTCCAGGGGAAAGGATGCCAGGTGCTCCTGGAGGGGAAGAGACTTCAGGTTACCTACTATACAAACGACGAGATGCAGATCCAAGGGGTGTTTGACCACATCCGGTTTCTGAATTAGCTATCGCAAACGTCGCAGTTCAACAAGAGAATGATGACGTTTGTATTCGATAAGGAGATTAATCAGAAGGGTGCGTTTGTATGCTGTTAAGGATCATCCGGTTTTTGCACGGATATGTAGTATTGAAGGTGAGCGGTTTTTCCCCGGAGCGGTTCCTGAATTTGTGCAGCAGCCGCGGAATACTTGTATGGGATATTGTCAACTGCAATACAAGCTATGAGATGAAGATGAGTATTCGTGGATTTCGCCAAATCCGCCCCCTGGTTAGGAAGACAAGAACGAAGATCATGATTAAGGAGAAGCATGGTCTTCCTTTTTTTATCTTCCGCAACCGGAGGCGTAAAGTTTTTTTTGCCGGGATGGTATTGTGTGCGGCCATGCTCTATGTGCTGTCACTCTTCATCTGGGATATCCGGGTGGAGGGCTGCGTATCCTATACGCAAGATCTGATCGTGGATTTCCTGGCTGAGCAGGATGTGGCTCACGGAATGAGAAAATCTCAGGTAGACTGCGAAGATATTCAATTCATGATCAGGAACCAATATCCCAGGGTGACTTGGGTGTCTGCCAGTATTCAAGGGACGAGGCTGCTCATTCAGATTAAGGAAAATACAGTGACTGACCTGGAGGCGCAAGAGGTGCCCGATGAAGAGACGCCGGCTGATCTCATTGCCCCAGCAAGCGGTGTGATCGAGGGGATGATTGTGAGAAACGGCACGCCGATGAAGCGCCAGGGGGATCAAGTGGAGCAGGGAGAAGTACTTATCAGCGGTCGGATTGATCTTGTCAATGATTACAAAGAGGTGTATGCTTATGACTACTGCCGGGCTGATGGGGATGTGGATATCTCCTATGAGATGTCTTATGAGAGGACGGAGGCAAGGGGGTACAAACAGAAAATTTATACCGGAGAGGAAAAAACAGGGTTTTATATACGATGGCTCTCTAAGTCCCTGACAATCGACCCGGACACAGAAGGAAATCTTCCATGGGATACTCTCACAGAAGAAATGCATTGGAAAATACTGGATAATTTTTATCTTCCAATCTACTCCGGCGTCATCCGCCATAAGCAGTACCGTTTGGAAGAAGCTTCTTATACGGATGAGGAGCTTTCCGCCAGACTGTCTCAGGGGATGCGGGAGGATTTTGAGGATTTGGAGAAAAAAGGGGTTCAAATTATAGAAAATAATGTTAAAATACAGTTAGGCTCAGATTCCGGCACAGCCTCAGGGACACTCCTTGTCCTGCAGCGGGCTGATGACTATACAGAGACAGAAATATTGCCGGATCCCATCCAGGAGGCCCCTTCGGATCTTGCCTCCGGCGGCGGTACGGCAGATTGATATGCCGGGGCAGTCCACATGGGATGAGACAGATGGCGGAAGAAAGGAAAGACAGACCATATATGAGTATTGTGGAGACACTTGTGGAAATACCCGCTCAGCATCAATCCAATGTATTTGGAAGTTTTGACGAATATATGAAGAAGCTGGAGAGATCGCTGAGCGTTACTCTGATTGCCAGGGGAGATACCCTGAAGATACTTGGCGACGAGAACCGTGTGAAGAAGGCGTCCGGGGTGCTTGGGCAGCTGCTGGAGCTGTCTAAAAGAGGAAATACGATCACGGAACAGAACGTGGATTACGCCCTTGCCCTGGCGGCGGAAGAGAAAGAACAGGCTCTGGCGGAGATTGACAAGGAGGTCATCTGCCACACGATCAATGGCAAGCCGATTAAGCCTAAGACTCTTGGACAGAAGAACTATGTGGATGAGATACGCAGGAAAATGATTGTATTCGGACTGGGCCCCGCCGGGACGGGCAAGACTTATCTCGGCATGGCGATGGCCATTACAGCCTTCAAGAACGGCGAGGTGGGGAGGATCATTCTTACCAGGCCGGCGATTGAAGCGGGAGAGAAGCTGGGCTTCCTGCCGGGAGATTTGCAGAGTAAGGTGGATCCCTACCTTCGTCCTCTCTATGACGCCCTTTATCAGATTATGGGATCAGACAGCTTTCTGAAAAATATGGAGAAAGGGCTGATTGAAGTGGCGCCGTTGGCCTACATGAGAGGCCGTACGCTGGACAACGCTTTCATCATACTAGACGAGGCGCAGAACACAACGCCGGCCCAGATGAAGATGTTTCTGACACGCATTGGCTTCGGCTCTAAGGTGATTATCACCGGCGATTCCACCCAGAAGGATTTGGCTCCCGGAACAGTGTCTGGTCTGGATGTGGCAGAGAAGGTGCTGAAGAAGATCGAGGATGTTGCTTTCTGCTATCTGACAAGCAAGGACGTTGTCCGTCATCCTCTTGTACAGAAGATTGTAAAAGCCTACGAAGACTATGAAAGCCGGGAGGCTTACCGCGAGAAGCGGGACAAGGCACATGGGACAAGGAGAAGGGCAAGGACAAGATAAGATAATAGGGGAGGCAGATAAGATGACCGTTTCTATAGAGGCAGAGTGCAGGCCGGATTTTGATTTTGACTGGGAGCAGACGGCGAGGGATGTGATTGCGTGCGCTATGGATTATGAACAATGTCCCTATGAGGCAGAGGTAAACCTGATATTGACCACTGCGTCTGAGATTCAGTCAATCAACCGGGATTATCGGGGGATTGACCGGGCGACGGATGTCTTGTCTTTTCCGCTTGTGAATTACGAGAAGCCCGGGGATTTCGGACATCTGGAAGAAGAGCAGGCGGACTGCTTTCATCCTGATACCGGAGAACTTATGTTGGGAGATATTGTCCTGTGTGTGGACAAGGTGTGGGAGCAGGCAGAGAAATATGGCCACTCTCCAAGACGGGAGTACGCCTTCCTGATAGCCCACAGTATGCTCCATCTGTTTGGGTATGACCACGAGGAGGAAGATATGGCTGCTGACATGGAGAAAAGACAGGAGGATATTCTGTCCAGGCTCTCCATTAGCCGCTGAGCCGACTGCGGCCGGAAGCACTGAAAGAGCGAAGAGTAAGGAAGAGAAGGACAGCAAGCAAGCATGGCAAATGGAAATAACAGAAACCAACGAACGACCAATACAGGAACTCACAGACAGACAGAGAGCAGATCCCATACGCCGGGACAGAGAAAGAAAAGAAAATCAGCAAACTATCTGAAGCAGGGCGGCATTTTAGCAGCTGCTTCTATTGTTGTACGTATTATCGGACTCTTGTACCGGATTCCAGTGACGCGCATTATCGGCGATGACGGGAACAATTTCTATTCTGCGGCCTATGAAGTCTATACGATCATGCTGCTGATATCCTCTTACAGCATCCCTCTGGCTGTGGCCAAGCAGATGTCGGCCCGAAACGCGGTGGGAGAATACAAGAATGCCCACCGGGTATTCCGGGGAGCATTATTCTTCTCCTTCATGGTCGGACTGGTACTGTCGGCGGTAACCTTTGTGGGCGCCGGATTCTTCACGAACATTCTGAGTACACCGGAGAGCACGTTCGCTCTGCGCATTCTCTCCCCAGCCATCTTGATTTTAGCTGTCATGGGTGTGTTCCGAGGCTTTTTCCAGGGACAGAATACGATGATGCCCACGGCGGTCAGCCAGTTGGCTGAGCAGATTGTCAATGCGATTGTCAGCATTGGCGCCGCCTATCTGTTCGTCAATATGGGAACAGAGATTGACGCGATCCTCGGAACAACCACGGCCTCCCACGCTTACGGGGCCGGAGGAAGCACCTTGGGGACAACGGCAGGAGCTCTGGCAGGGCTTTTGTTCCTGTTCTTTGTATATGGGGCCACGAGGGGAAGCTATGTGCGCAGGATGCGCAAGGACAAGTCCCGCCACAAGGAATCTTCCTCTGAGATTATGCGGGTGCTGATTCTCACAATTATCCCGGTTATCCTCAGCACGGCCATCTATAATGTCAGCGGCATCATTGATCAGATTGTCTATAAAGCACTCACGCCGGGACTCGGCATGAGCGCGGAAGATATCAGTACCTCCTGGGGGATTTTCTCAGGCAAATTCAAGACATTGACCAATGTCCCGATTGCCATTGCCAACGCCCTTGTGTCCTCTACGGTGCCTGTGCTGGCAATGTATATGGCTGAGAGAAATTATAAAGAGACGCGCAGGAAAATACAGACTTCCACGCGGTTTACCATGATACTGGCCTTCCCGTGCGCCGTCGGAATGGGAGTTCTGGCATCGCCAATTCTGTATCTCCTGTATGGGGACACGAACCCTCTGTCCTCCGGTATGCTGTATGCAGGGGCTGTATCCATTGTTTTGTACTCGCTGTCCACACTCAGCAACGGCATCCTCCAGGGAATCAATCGGATGCGTACGCCGGTGACCCATGCGGCGATCGCTCTTGTTCTGCATGTGGCGGCACTGTACATTATGCTTACGAGATTCGACCTGGGTATCTACGCAGTGATCCACGCCAACAGCCTGTTCGCCCTTCTGATGTGTATCATGAACGGGTTTGCGATCCGCAGATATATCGGATTTCACCAGGAGATTGTCAGAACGTTCCTGATTCCCCTGTTCTGCTCGGCTGTCATGGGCGGGGTTGTGTACGGCCTGTATTTCCTTCTGGACTTGCTTCTGCCGTTTGCCGACGCGTCGGTCATGATGCGCACACTCGTCACCGGGCTGAAGATATTCCCGGTTATCGGAATAGGTGCCTTTGTGTATTTTGTCCTTCTTCTTCTGCTTCGCGGCGTCACGAAGAAGGAGCTTCTGGAATTTCCGAAGGGCAGTACCCTGTACCGACTGGCAAGGAGACTTCGCCTTATGTAGCGCTGGACGCGCGCCGGAAGGTCTTTCGCCCGCTCATGAGCAAGCTTATGTGGGCTTAGACCTTTTGACCCTGGCATCACATGTATATTTTACCAATTTTACGCCGATACTATAACCAAAAAGAAGGAGGCATCCTATGAAGAAGTATGGTATCGGCGCATTTCTCCTGTACGGGGGCCTGCTCTGTCTGGCATATTATGGAAGTTACCGCCTGTCTTACGGATATATGAACAGCCAGCAGGAGGACATGGAATACGCGGGCGAGGCGGTGCTGGCAGATACTGGACAGGAAGCCGTCATCAAATCGGACACGGAATACGTCGTAGAAAATTATAATGAGAAAACCGGCAAGACTGAGGAGGTGCGGACGCAGCTTCCGTCGATCCTTGTTGGGATGAATCGGGAAGAGGCTTCGGATTATGCCAACAGCTATACGGAAGACCCGGATATCTCAGATCTGGAAAAAGGCTTCACGGCTATGACGCTGGAATCCTTCTCCGAAGAACGGGTTGTCTTCTGCAAGACGTATGTTCCCTGGGAGAAAAACTATAAATACGTTCTGGGGGAAGTAGACGGCCATGTGGTTGTATACTATCTCGACAAGAAGACGATCTATGAATATACAGACATTGTCTGTATCACCCTGCCTGAAGAACTTCAGGAGAGTATTAGCCGGACAGACTGTTATATGGAAGTAGAAGATTTGTACGCTTTTTTGGAAAACTTTACAAGCTGAAGCTGCCGTCGGTGCCTTGAAGCACAGCAGCCGAGTCCGACGCAAGAATCCCGCAAGCGGGATTCTTTTTTCTGGACGGAGGGCACAAAATGTTGTAAGATAGAAGCGAAAATGCGGGAGGAATATTATGAATTATAGAGAAAGACTGAAGACAAAAAAGAGAATTGTGGTGAAGATCGGAACTTCGTCTCTTACCCACAAACATACCGGGGGACTGAACCTGTATAAGCTGGAACGACTTGTACGGGTATTGTCTGATCTGCGCAATCAGGGGAGAGACATCGTCCTTGTCTCGTCCGGCGCTATCGGGGTAGGACGTTCTGCGGCAGGGCTTCGTGAGAGGCCTCAGGAGCTTCCGGTCAAGCAGGCATGCGCAGCCATCGGGCAAGCCAGGCTGATGATGATGTACCAGAAGCTGTTCTCTGAGTATAATCAGCTGGCCGCCCAGATTCTCATGACGAAGAATGTCATGCTGAACCCTTATGATTTGGAAAATACATACAACACTTTCAACACCTTGCTGGAGATGGGGGCTATCCCCATTGTCAATGAGAATGATACTGTGTCCACTCACGAAATACAGTTTGGGGACAACGACACGCTGTCCGCCGTAGTGGCTGCTCTGATCCATGCGGATTTTCTCATTGTCCTGACGGATATTGACGGGCTGTATACCGACGACCCCAACGCCAATGAGCAGGCGCGTTTCGTGAGCGTTGTCGAGCGGATGGATTCCCGGCTGAACGCGATGGCGAAGGAAAGTTCCGCCAGCGGAATGGGGACGGGGGGCATGGCGACGAAGCTGCGCTGCGCCAAGATTGCCACCGTCTCAGGAGCAGATATGGTGATTGCCAGCGGGGCTGATCCCCAGATCATCTACAAAATAATAGAAGGAGAGGACTGTGGGACCTTATTCCTAGCGCATAAAGATGAGGAATTTGATCTCACCGATTATATATAAGCGATGAAAAAAGAGCAGATTGACCGAATCAACGAATTATACCATAAGTCACAGGCGGAAGGACTGACAGAGGCAGAGCGCAGGGAGCAGGCCCGCCTGCGCCGGGAATATATCGAAGCTTTCCGCATGAGCCTGCAAGGTCAGCTAGATCGGATTGATATGGTGGAGGAAGACGGGTCGGTGGTAAACCTGGGAGAGAAATATGGCAAGCGCAGCCGGCACTGACTTGTCAATCCAAAAGGAGAAGCGGCGGCTCCGGGCAGCGATGTTGACTGTGAGAGACTCCATAGATACATCCGTAAGAAGAAAGCTGGATGAAAGGAGATGGGCCCATCTGGCTGGACATCCCATTTATCAGCGCGCGGAGAGGATTTTCACCTATGTGTCCTTCGGCTCAGAGGCGGATACGCATACTTTGATCCTTCAGGCGCTGGAGAAAGGTAAGCAGATAGGGGTGCCCAAGGTGAGCGGCGGCAGGATGGACTTCTACCGCATCATGGATATGGATTGCCTGATTCCTGGAACATATGGAATCTTAGAACCTTCTGGGACAGATGCCGGGCATCATGCCAGCCTGCTTGTTCCATCCGCTGCTTCCCAGGATATTCTGATTCTGCCCGGTATAGCTTTCGATAGGACTGGCGGGCGTATCGGGTATGGAGGCGGCTACTATGACCGTTATCTCTCACAGTATCCCGATCTGTTCACCATCGCGTTTGCCTATGATGCGCAGATAGCTGATCATATTCCCATGCAGACACATGACAGAGCGGCTGATGCTCTGCTCACAGAGAGCGGGCTGACGTTCATTCAGGAGGGAGGATATAACAATGGCAGTACAAGAGTGGAATGATGAATTACAGAAGATAGGGGAGAACGCCAGGGCGGCGGAGCGGGTAATGCGCACGCTGCCGACGGATAAGAAAAATGATATTTTGAAAATCGTCGCAGAAGTCCTTGTGAAGAATGCAGATATTATTCTTGAGGAGAACAAGACAGACGTGGAAGCAGGACGCAGGAAAGGGATGCATGAAGGGCTGATTGACCGCCTGATGCTCACGAAGGAGCGTATCGAGAGTATGGCAGAGGGACTTGTTCAGATTGCTTCCTTGGAAGATCCCATCGGGGAAGTGCTTGGTATGAAGAAGCGTCCAAACGGGCTTCTCATCGGGCAGGTGCGCGTGCCCCTCGGAGTTGTGGGCATCATTTATGAGGCCCGCCCCAATGTGACGGCGGACGCTTTCGGCCTGTGCTTCAAGACCGGCAACGCAGTGATTCTCAAGGGCGGCAGCGACGCTATCTGTTCCAACCGGGCAATCGTCAACTGTATCCGGGCTGTGCTGGATAAGGAGGGAGTGGACAAGAATGCCATTCAGCTCATCACAGATACCGACCGTCAGGTGACCACACAGTTCATGAAGATGCGCCCATTTGTGGACGTGCTCATTCCAAGGGGCAGCGCCGGTCTGATTCAGAGTGTTGTGGACAACAGCAAAATACCGGTCATTGAGACCGGGACAGGCAACTGCCATATTTATGTGGACGAAAGCGCCGACTTGAACATGGCGGTGGATATCATCTTCAACGCGAAGACGCAGAGGATCGGCGTATGCAATGCCTGCGAGTCTCTCGTGGTACACGAGAATGTGGCAGAAGATCTGCTCCCGATGCTGAAGAGGAGACTGGATACGCGAAATGTGCAGCTGCGGGGGGATGAGATCGCGAGGCAGGTGCTCCCTGATATCTCTGAGGCAGCAGAGGAAGACTGGGGAATGGAATATCTGGACTACATTCTCTCTATTAAGACGGTATCAAGCATTGATGAGGCAATCGATCATATCAATACATATAATACCGGTCACTCGGAGGCAATTATCACAAGAGATTATGGGAATGCCCGCAGATTTTTGGAAGAGGTGGACGCAGCCGCCGTCTATGTCAACGCTTCTACCAGGTTTACCGACGGTTATGAGTTCGGATTCGGAGCGGAGATCGGCATCAGCACCCAGAAGCTCCACGCAAGGGGGCCCATGGGCCTGCCTGCCCTCACTTCCACCAAATTCATCATCTACGGAGACGGTCAAGTGCGCAAATAGCCGCGCAGGTGTCATCTCTCAGTACAGACGGAAAGGAAATCCATTCTATGGAAACAACCACAATAGAAGAGACAAAACGCCAATATGCCTATATGGATGAGGCGAGACAATTGGTGGCAGGGGAGGCAGCCCGGCTTGGGCGTCCCCTGACTTATCATGTAACGACCTTCGGCTGCCAGATGAACGCCCGAGATTCCGAGAAGCTCTCCGGCATATTAGAGATGATCGGTTATCTGCCTGGGGAGGAAGAGGAAGCGGATCTGGTTCTGATGAACACATGTACTGTTCGGGAAAACGCGAACCAGAGAGTATACGGCAGGCTAGGGAAGCTGAGCAGCCTCAAGAAACGCCGTCCTCATATGGTGATCGGGATATGCGGATGCATGATGCAGGAGGAAGACGAAGTGGAGCGGATACGTACTTCCTACCGCTTTGTGGATCTTGTGTTCGGCACGCACAATATCTTCCGGCTTGCCCAGCTTTTGACAGAACATTTCCAGAATAGGGGAATGGTCGTGGATGTATGGGAAGGTACGAATGAGATTGTGGAAGACCTGCCGGCGGTCCGCAAATACCCGTTCAAGTCAGGCGTCAACATCATGTTTGGGTGCAACAATTTCTGCAGTTACTGTATCGTCCCTTATGTGAGAGGCAGGGAACGAAGCCGGGAGCCGGAAGATATTATTCGGGAGGTCCGCAAGCTTGCCGCTGACGGCGTGGTGGAAGTGATGCTTCTCGGTCAAAATGTGAATTCTTACGGCAAAACACTGAAACAGCCGGTCAGCTTTGCTAAGTTGCTGCAGGAAGTTCAGCAGGTGGAAGGCATCCAGCGTATCCGGTTTATGACTTCTCACCCGAAGGATTTGTCCAAAGAGCTGATCAAGGTGATGGCAGAGTCTGATAAAATATGCAGGCATCTCCATCTGCCGCTCCAATCGGGAAGCACAGCCATTCTCCAGGCTATGAACCGCAGATATTCCAAGGAAGATTACCTGCGGCTTGTGAAGTGTATCCGGGAGGCGATTCCGGATATTTCCCTTACAACGGATATCATTGTTGGTTTCCCAGGAGAGACCGATGAGGATTTTGAAGAGACACTGGACGTGGTGAGACAGGTACGTTTTGACAGCGCGTTCACATTCTTATACTCCAAGAGGAGCAAGACGCCCGCAGCCTCTCTTGCGTCCCAAGTTCCCCAGAAGACCGCGCATCAGCGGTTTGACCGGCTTCTGAAGGAAGTACAAGCTATTGCCTCCGAGGAGGCTAAGCGGTATGAGGGCTGTACGATGGACGTGCTGGCGGAAGAAGTGAACCGCCAGCAGCAAGGCATGCTGACAGGCAGGCTGTCGAACAATTTTACTGTCCATTTTCCGGCAGATCCATCCATGATCGGCAAGATTCTGCCGGTTAGGCTTGATCAGTGCTGCGGCTTCTATTATCTCGGCACGCCGGCAGAGTGAACTTCCATGTCCGCTGACGCGGACACCATCATACATGAAAGCGAAAGAGGAAAATAACGTGGCAGAATTTACACCTATGATGCGGCATTATCTAGATACGAAGGAGCAGTATAAAGACTGCATCCTGTTTTATCGGCTTGGGGACTTCTATGAGATGTTCTTCGACGACGCGTTAACCGCATCCCGGGAACTGGAGATCACATTGACCGGCAAGGACTGCGGGCAGGAAGAACGGGCGCCTATGTGTGGGATTCCTTATCATGCGGCTGAGGGTTATCTGAGCCGGCTCGTCTCCAAAGGCTATAAAGTGGCCATCTGTGAGCAGGTAGAAGATCCGAAACAGGCTAAGGGGATGGTAAAGCGGGAAGTTGTGCGTGTGGTCACCCCTGGTACAAATATCGACAGTCAGACACTGGATGAGACGAAGCACAATTATCTCATGTGTATCGTCTATCTGGGAGAGCGCTACGGGGTATCCGTCGCCGACGTCTCCACTGGTGACTATCTGCTGACAGAGCTGGACAGTGCCCGGAAGATGGAAGATGAGATACAGAAGTTCTCCCCGGCAGAAATCATATGCAACGAGCCCTTTGTTATGAGCCCCGGGAACTTAGAGGAGTTAAAGAGCCGCTTAGGAATCTCTGTTTTCTTGCTGGACGCTCATTATTTTGACGACGATACATGCCAGAGGGTACTGCTGGATCATTTTCATACGTCCAGCCTGGAAGGGCTGGGAATTAAAGATTACGGCCTTGGAACGATCGCGGCCGGCGCCCTGATGCAGTATCTTCTTGAGACACAGAAGACAGGACTCGCCCAGATGACCAGGCTTGTCCCCTATGTGTCAGGAACATTTATGCTCCTGGACAGCTCCACCAGGCGGAATCTGGAGCTGTGCGAGACGCTTCGGGAGAAGCAGAAGAGGGGTTCTCTCCTGTGGGTGCTGGATAAGACGAAGACGGCCATGGGAGCCAGGATGCTTCGCAATTTCCTGGAACAGCCGCTGATTGAGAAGGAGGCAATTGACGACAGGCTGGACGCCGTCGAAGAGCTGAAGGCTGATATGATACGGCGGGAAGAGCTGCGGGAATATCTGAACCCGGTATATGACTTGGAACGCCTTGCCAGCAAGATCAGCTATCAGTCTGCCAATCCCAGGGATTTGACAGCGCTGAAGACGTCCCTGTCCATGCTTCCCCACATCAAATATCTGCTTCAGGGGAGTCAGTGTACCCTGCTGAAAAATATCTGCGGCGATATCGACGATCTGGCGGATATCTGCAAACTAATCGAGGAAGCCATCATAGAAGAGCCCCCGATCCTT
>CALWRT010000093.1 GCA_944384015.1 uncultured Lachnospiraceae bacterium
GTACAGAGAATCGTTATTTCTGGCAATATTCTGTAAGGAGGAGAAAGAGAATGAAAATCATTGTTTGTGTAAAACAGGTTCCGGATACGACGGGTAAGGTGGCGGTGAAGCCGGATGGAACGCTGGACCGGGCATCGATGCAGACCGTTACGAACCCGGATGATTTGAATGCGATAGAAGCTGCCCTGGCAATGAAGGATGAGACTGGCTGCGAGGTGATCGCGGTGTCCATGGGACCGGCGCCGGCAGAGGGAATGCTCAGAGAGCTGCTTGCGATGGGGGCGGATCGCGCTGTTCTTGTCTCCAGCAGAGAGTTCGGCGGATCGGATACCTATGCGACCTCACAGATTCTTGCGTGCGCGATTGATAAGATTGGATTGGAGAAGGAAGATATTGTGATCTGCGGACGGCAGGCAATTGACGGGGACACCGCCCAAGTAGGGCCTCAGATCGCTGAGAAGCTCGGGATTCCTCAGATTACCTACGTGGCAGGAATCGAGAAGGACGGAGATAAGATCGTGTGCAAGAGGATGCTGGAAGACGGCTTTATGAAGATCCAGGCCCAGACCCCTTGCCTGCTTACCTGCGTGAAAGAATTAAATCAGCCGAGATATATGAGCATCGGCGGTATCATGGAAGCGTACTCCAAACCCTATGAAGTATTCGATTATGAGGCGCTGAAAGACAGCCCGCTCATGGATGCGGAGGCTATCGGCCTGAAGGGTTCCCCGACAAATATATTCAAGTCCTTTACCCCGCCTCAGAAGGGCGCAGGCACAATGCTCAAGGGCGCTGATAAGAACACCTGCAAAGAGCTGGCAGGCATTCTGGCAGATAAGCATTTCATCTAATATAGAAGGGAGAAGATACAATGGATACATATAACAGCAAAGATATCGCTGCTTTCAAACATGTATGGGTATTTTGTGAACAGCGTAATGGAGAATTAATGCCCACAGACTTTGAGCTTCTCTCCGAGGGGCGCAAGCTGGCGGATGAGCTGGGCGTAAAACTGTACGGCCTTCTGCTTGGCGACCAGGTGGAAGCTCTTGCCAAGGATCTGGGAGGCTACGGCGCAGACGGCGTGATTCTGTGCGAGTCCCCTCTGCTGAAAGATTATACGACAGACGCGTATGCCAAGACTGTATGCGATGTAGTGAAAGAGATGAAACCGGAGATCGTTCTGTATGGGGCATCCAATATCGGCCGGGATTTAGCTCCCAGATGTGCCGCACGACTGCATACTGGACTGACCGCAGACTGTACGCACCTGGATATCGATGTGGCTCAGTATAAGAACTTCCTGAGGGAGAACTCTACCCTGGATGTGGACGGCAGCCAGTGGGACGAGAGTGATCGCAATCTGAAGATGACCCGACCGGCTTTTGGCGGACATCTGATGGCTACGATTATCTGCCCGAAGTTCCGCCCCTGCATGGCTACGGTGAGACCCGGCGTTCTGAAGAAAGCTCCGTTTGATGCTGCTAAGAGCGAGAAGGTGGAGGTTATCCGCCCTGCGTTCAGCCTTCAGGAAGAGGATATGGAGACCAAGGTGCTGTCCATTGAGAAGTCGGCACGGAAGCTTGTGGATCTGATCGGAGCAGATGTGATTGTATCGGTGGGACGAGGAATTGCCTCTGACATCGAGGGCGGCATTAAGATCGCTCAGGATCTGGCAGATGAGCTGGGCGGCGTGGTCGGCGGCTCCCGTGTGGCCATCGACTCGGGATGGCTGGAGTCTGATCACCAGGTAGGCCAGACCGGCAAGACCGTACATCCTAAAATTTATATTGCTCTTGGAATATCGGGAGCCATTCAGCACAAAGTCGGAATGCAGGATTCTGAGTGCATTATCGCAGTCAACAAGAATGCGTCAGCCCCTATTTTTGAGGTGGCGGACTATGGTATCACAGGTGACCTGTACAGCGTAGGACCGATGCTTCTCGAGGCTATCCGGGAGGCAAAAGCAGCAAAATAACCAAAGAATAAGACAATATCCATATTAACATTTTAAACTCCATGAAAGGGGGCATTCCGGCAGGGATGCCCCCTTCCCCATGGGATGAATAAGAGGAAATGCAATATATTTGTAAGAAAAAATTAATCCGGAAATAACAGGAAAGACGTATACTAGTCAGCAGCGGCAAGGGAAAGGAGCAGAGGAATGGGAGATGACAGACGGCCGGATAAACGGCTGGCAGTGCTGCTGACGGCGGCCGGCTTGCTGGCAACAGTAGTTTTCTGCATATGGATACGGGCGGATAAGGAATCTATCAGGAAGGCGGATGTGTCTAAGCTTACAGAGGAGACAGATGTGACCGCCGGGATAGAAGAGATTGTGCAGGGGGAATATATACAGGTGGAAGGCTATGCCTATATCGAGGGAGAGTCCATCCATGAGGTCAATCAGCATGTGCTGCTGTACGATAGGCAGGAGAACGCCTATTGGCAGATACCGACCCAGATGGATGTGGAAGAAGAGCATAATGAAGTGGAAGAAGGAGGAAAAAATTACGAGAAAGGCGGATTTTTGGCAAAAGTCAAGACTGCTTCTCTCGAGCCGGATTTATCAGAATATGAGATCTGTATCGCTTATCAAAATGACGGACATCGGGTGCTCGTGCACACGGGCGTCCTGTTGAACTGACAAGAGGGGGATGTATGACTGGCAATAGGAGAGAAAAGGAAGGAGCGTGTGCTGCCTTCAGGACTGATCATCACCGGCGGCTGGACGGATGGAAGGAACAAGCGAGAGACTGGACACGGGGCGAGTATATGCCCTTCCTTGTCCTCGGGGCGGCGATGCTGTTCCTGCATTATCTGGTTCCAGGGCTGACGAAGGACGACCGGTATTACTGGAACGTACTAAATGAGCAAGACACTTTATCCTATCTGATCCACAGCTGGACGTCCTGGACGTCGCGGCTGATGATTGAGGCGGCGGCAATATGGGTGGAGCATCTTCCGATGGCAGTGTGGAAGGTGTTGGATACGGCAGTGTATACTGGAACTGGCCTTGTGCTGTCGAAGCTCATAATCCGGGAAAACCGCAGACAAGCGAACCAAGTACTCTGTGCCCTGATGCTCATCTATCCCTTCCTGCACATGTCTACAGCAGGATGGATGACCACAACGATTACCTATCTTTGGCCGCTGGCAGCCGGACTGTGTGTCTGTCTGACGCTCAAGAGGCTGTGGGGTGGGAAGAAGCTGCATGTCTGGGAATATCCGTGTGGCATCGTACTGGTTCTATATGCGGGAAGCTTGGAACAGATGAGCGCGGTGATGACCGCGGTAACCGCTGCGGCATGGGTGATGATATGGCGCAGAGGACGTAAGTCCCCCCTGCCGCCCATCCTGTTCTGCCTGTCTGCAGCATGTGTGGCTGCTGTGTTCCTCTGCCCGGGCAATGGGCTGAGAACGGGTTCGGAGATCCGTCAGGCGTTTGCCGACTATGGGATGCTCAGTATCATTGACCGACTGCAGATCGGGGTGGTATCCACATGGGATCAAATGTTTTTTTCTTCGGATCTGCTCTTTGGGCTGTTATGCCTTATGCTGGCATGCGCCGTATTCATGAGAACAGAAGATACCTTCTTCCGAGCCGCGGCAGTGCTGCCCTTCTCTGTCAGCCTTCTGATGGGGCCTCTGGAAGGCATCATGAAAGAAATGCTGCCGGGGCTTACGGCAATGGAGGAACAGCTTGGGACATATGGAGCAGTCAACCTCATCAACTTCGATTGGAAGAGAAGCTACCTTGTACTCCTTATAATGGGAGCCGCCTATACATGCCTGGTTGTGTCCTTCTATATACTGTACGGCAATACCATGAGGGGCTGGCTTCTAACCGGGGTGTTTCTGCTTGGCTCTGCCACCCGGTTTGTCATGGGATTTTCTCCGACGGTATGGAAGTCGTCGGACAGGACCTATCTATTTTTGATGTTTGCCGTGATTATCTGTATGGCGGCTGTATGGCATGATTTTGGGCAGAGATGGCCTCAAAGATGGCGGTCTGGCTGGCTGCTGCTGCTGGGGATATTGGCGGTGGCCAGTGTATGGAATTGCGCTCTGCAGATGGCATAGGAAATGTTGAAAAATTTGTTGACAAAGCATTGCTTTATGGATATAATAATTGATGGACATTCGGTCAGAGACTTGAATGAACCAATCGAAGTGTGGCTCAGTTTGGTAGAGCGCTGCGTTCGGGACGCAGAGGTCGCGTGTTCGAATCACGTCACTTCGATTCCTTGGCAGGGGCGCCGGAAATCTTGGGGAACTAAGATTTCCGGTTTTTTATATTTAAAAGACCAGTCTCTAAGCAGGCGGCGGGGGTTTCACTTAGATAAAGATACCACACCATTCCCACGCTGACTTTTGCTCAACCGATACAGCCGGAGGGCTGGATAACAAGAAAAGGCGGTATGCGCCCCGTGGAGGGGTAGCGTACCGCCTTT
>CALWRT010000094.1 GCA_944384015.1 uncultured Lachnospiraceae bacterium
CCCGCAGAATCCCTATAAACAAATATGCCCGCCAAAGCGGGCACTGCCACAAGAAAAAGCCCCGAACAGCTGCGCACTCCCGCCATTCGTTCCCCTTTTCGCAATCCGGCCTGCTCATAGGGGTAAGCGTCTCGAAAGCATGGCCGTCCCGCTCTGCCAGCAGCCCGTCTGTCTCTTCTTTGAGACTGGGCTTTTATAGTATATACAATATAAAAAGAAAGCGCATCCGGAGGGAATCGAACCCCCGACACGTGGTACCGGAAACCACTGCTCTATCCCCTGAGCTACGGATGCACAGATGTACCAGCTTCGCTAGCACAATAAATATAATACTATATTCTGGCATGTAAAGCAATGGTTTTTTTCATTCTTTTTACTCCCGCGGCAGCAGTTCGCGGCCTGTACAACAAACAAACTCCTGCAGACATGATCTGCTTGTCATTCAAAAGACGGCTGAACTGCTTCCTCCCACATTTCCAGTATTCCCATTTTTCTCCTATATCTATACAGGGAATCGGAAAGCACATCCTCTGGCTTTACATGCCGGCAGTTAATTTCTCCGATCATCTGCCTGACCCTTCCCGGATCAGGACAGCTCCTCTGGGGCAAAAGGAGCAGCTCATGAACGCTGCTGGGGATTACATAGTAGTCTTCTCCCAATTTCTCCCGGCACCACTCGGCCACTCCCTCATACAGCAGACTGGACGAGCCATATAGGTTCTTCGTATTGCCGAGGATATATACCGGATGTTCCCGGCAGCCGTACCGCGTCCGCTCTCTGATCCGCCGCATGGCAGAATTCTTCTGTTCTTCGCTCATTCGTCCTCCATGGTCCTCCTTCTCCTGTATATATCCCTCCAGTTCCTGCTCGAAAATCTTCTCTATATAACTTCCAAATTCTTCTAATCTGACCGGAAGAAGCACAGAAGTATTCTCTCTCGCAGCGCAGAACAATTCTTCTTCCGAAATATCCCACAGCTTCAGATGTTCTTTCTCAACCATCATCGCGGCAGCTCTGTCCGGGTCCCAGCTCTCGAAGAGCAGGCAGCATACGACGGCCATATCCAGGAATTTCTGGTACGGGAAGTCCTCCAGGAAGGAAGCGTTCTTTTGCCTGCTTATCAGACGGTATATCACCCGCGTCCGCATGTTGGCAAAATCCTTCAGCTCTTCCGGATCTATGGACAGAGGACGTCTGCCATATTCATAGAAATTCATCATCTCCCGCATAATCTCTCCGAACGGACGGCCTTCCTGATATCTCTGATAATAAGGTTCCAGATAAATCGCAGGAGAAGCCATTCTCCCCCCTTCCCTCACCGCAATTCCTTCCAGCCTTCCCATATTATTCTTCTTCACAGAAAACAGCTCTGCCTGGGCGCCTGTAATTGTCTCAAGGCTTGCCTTCACATAGTTCTTAAATTGTTCATAATCCATAATCTTTCCTTTCCGGGGAGCAAACCTGCTCTTCCCCTTCGCAGACATACAGCGCTGTTCTCCTGCCTGCCGGTCCTTTGTCAATCCGCTGTCTGCTGGGTCAAGGAGCTTAAGCGCATAAATAGCTTGGCAAAAATGGAATTCTTCGCACGAATGTGCATGAAAGAAGCGAATGCTTCTCTTGAAAAACATCTCTCAGGCGACCGCCTTCTGATGATAAGATTATATCACATATTGTTTGTAAATTCAAGACTGAAATTCTCTGCGCGGCGCCAAAATGCCAATATTCCTATCCGTACTTCGCCAACGTGCGTACAGCCGGCTATCCGTATCCTTTTCCTTCTATTCCTGACGCGCAGATAAAACGCGGAGAAAGCATTTGCCGCCTTTTCTCCGCGTTCATTCTCTTCGACTGCTATTGCTTAAGAAAATGCCAAATCAGCATTCCCTATCGCCTGCCCCTTATGCTCTGGACAGATATTCTCCTGTCCTTGTGTCAATCTTAATCCGGTCTCCCTGATCGACAAACAGCGGCACATAGACAACTGCCCCTGTCTCCACCGTAGCCGGCTTTGTAGCTCCGGTAGCCGTATCTCCTTTGAATCCAGGCTCTGTTTCCGTAATCTCCAGTTCCACGAACAGCGGAGGCTCCACAGCAAACACATTGCCGTTGTGAGAACAGATCTTCACCATCTCATTCTCTTTTACAAACTTAAGAGCATCTCCGATCTGCTCTGCGTTCAATCCGATCTGCTCATAGTTCTCCACATCCATAAAATAGTACAAATCCCCGTCCGAATACAGATACTGCATATCCTTTCGGTCAATCCTCGCCTGCGGGAACTTCTCCGTAGGCCGGAAGCTCTTCTCGATCACTCCGCCGCTCTTAATATTCTTCAGCTTCGTTCTCACGAACGCTGCCCCTTTTCCCGGCTTTACATGCTGGAATTCGATGATCTGATAGACATTGCCGTCCATCTCCACCGTAATACCGTTCCTAAAATCACCTGCTGATATCATAAAGATATTCCTCCTTGACTGATGTGCTTGCTTATCGGGAATTTTCTGCCAAATCCCACACCTTTAAACATTTTATAATACTCCTGCTGTTTTTTCAACTACTTTTTACAGACCCTTGTTTTGCGCGGCGGCCGGCAGCCGTCAACCAATCTCGATCAATTCTTTCGGGGAAAAGGTCAGGTTCCGGCAGCCGTCCTCCGTCACCGCTACCAAATCCTCGATCCTGACTCCTCCAAAATCCGGAAGATAGATGCCTGGCTCTACTGTCTCCGTCATGCCCGCCTCCAGGATCGACATCTCCGACGGGGACAGGCGAGGTTCCTCATGAATATACAGTCCAACACTATGTCCCAACCCGTGGCCAAAGCAGTCCCCGTATCCCGCCTCGGTGATAATCCGCCTCGCCGTCTCATCCACCTGTGCTCCCGTCACGCCCGGCTTAATAGCTTGAAGAGCTGCCTCCTGGGCCTGCAGGACAATGCGGTAAATCTCTCTTTGGCGCTGGCTGGCCTTACCGATCACAACCGTCCGGGTCATATCCGAACAATATCCCTCATAGATACAGCCGAAATCTACTGTCAGGAAATCTCCGTACTCCAGCTTCTTCCCGGTAGGCGCGGCATGGGGCATCGCTGAATGGATGCCTGACGCCGCTATCGTCTCGAAGGACAACCCGCTCGCCCCGTTTCTCTTCATGCTGCTCTCCAGCTCTGCAGCGACTTCCAGCTCCGTCATGCCTGGCCTTAGCACTTCCAGAAGATGGGCAAACGCCTGATCTCCAATCTGCTCCGCCTTCGCAATTTTCTCCAGCTCCTGCGGCGTCTTGATCCGCCGCAGCTCGTTAAGCGACTCCCCAACGGAGATCATCTCTATTCCCGCAAGCTTCTCCTGCAGCTCCCTCACAGTCCGGTACAGCATCGCCCCATCCTCGAAGCCCAGGCAACGTGCCCCTTCTTCTTGAAGAAGACGCTGTATCAAGGCAGGATATCCCGCCTCCCTGGACACTTCCAGCACATCCGTGCCTTTGCTCTCCTGTCTCGCCTGGGTCGTATACCTAGAGTCCGTCATAATCACGGTCCGCTCCCTGCCTGCGTACACATATCCTGTAGCGCCGGAAAACCCGGTCAGATACCTCATGTTGCAGCCGTCAGCCACAAGAATGGCGTCAAGACCCAGCTTGTCCATCTTAGCTGCCAGCTTTTCTCTTCGCTGATTGTCCATCGGACTTCCCCTCCTTCGCTTTTCTCCTTTTATAACTCCACAGAATCGGCTTCTCCAGATACCGCTTCAGCACAATCTGTATCTCCTCCTTCGGATGAATTGGTTTTACCAAGATACTTCGGATCCCCGCCAGATTCGCGCCGCAGATATCTGTAAAAATCTGATCGCCGATGAATAACGTGTCCTTGCGTCCTGTCCCCATCAGCTCCATCGCCCTAAGATAACTGTCCGCTTTGGGCTTGCCGGCTTTGTAGATATAGCAGGCGTTAATCTCCTCATTGAACATTTTCACCCGCTCTTCTTTGTTGTTCGAGAGCAGACAGCAGGCAAATCCCAGCTGTCTCAGCCGGGCAAACAATTTCTTCGCCTTCTCGTCAGCCGGTTCTCCGTGAGGCACCAGCGTATTATCGATGTCAAAAATAAGCCCCCGGTAGCCCTCCTTGGCCAGTTGTTCAAAGTCAATGATATAGACGCTGTCCACATAATCCCCGGGATATAATTTTTCCAGCATCGCTTCTCTCCTTTATCTCTATCTCCCTGCGCTCTTCAGCACATGTCTCTCCCTTATCATACCCCGTTTGCCCCGTTCTGCGCAACACAGAACTGATTCCCCTTGACATTTTCCTATTTTTCCTCCAAAATAGGGCTGTAGGAGATCGGACAGAAGGAGGTATGGCTCGTGGAAGATATTCGCCGTTTTGTGAAACAGCACGAGGAGGCTGCCGCCGCGGTTATTCAACTTATCATCTGCGCCGTTGCCATCATTCTGGCTCTCAGGAAGGACAGCCTGCAGGCTGTGAAGAATCAGGAGAAACTGCTCAGATCCGGTATCCGGCAGCAGAATCAGCTGCTTAGAAAGAACGCGCGGCTGCAGAACCGGCTGCTGACAGAAGAGTACCGCCGGCAGATGCGCAGCGTGAAGAAACGTTCTGCTGTATAGTTTCAGCAAACGTCATCATTCTTTTTGATCATAGTGTTTTGTCTGCGTCAGCAGACACATCAGTTAAGGAGGGAATCATGTTTTTACATTCTTGCTAAGTATCCAATTTGATACTGCCGTTCACATTTCCATGCCCGGCTGTACTGAAGAGACGGCCAGATATAGCAGGCATTTGCATGCCTATCTGTGGAATGGAATGTTCGCGGCTGCAGGAATGCGATTCTCTTATAGACGGCAGCGCTGCGATAGGGCTGTCTATATTATCTGTCTCTGTCTGTAAGGACAGCAGGATTACGCATTCCTGCTGTCCTTTTTCATTGCATCCGAATGGTTCCCTTCGCTGTCTTGCGTTTTGTTCAGCGCAAGGGACGCCGTCCAGGATGCGGCAACAAGATTAAAATCATAAAGGAGGCAGATACCGATGTCTTTTATACAAATAACGAATCTCACCTTTTCATACCCCGGCAGTTGGGATAATATTTTTGAAAATGTGTCCTTCTCTTTCGATACCGACTGGCGTCTTGGCCTCATCGGCAGGAACGGCAGAGGCAAGACGACACTTCTGCGTCTCCTGCTGGGAGAGCTGGAATACAGCGGGCGGATAGAGTCCAGCGCGCAGTTTTCCTACTTTCCGTACCGTATTCCAGACAAATCACTGATGACGCTGGATATCCTCTCCAGTCTCAGCCCTGCCGAAGACTGGGAATTGATCCGAGAACTGTCCTATCTGGATATGGACTGTGAAGTTTTATACCGGCCATTCAGCACCCTCTCCCCCGGGGAACAGACGAAATGTCTCCTGGCGGCTCTCTTCCTGAATCCAGGTCATTATCTCCTGATCGACGAGCCTACAAATCATCTGGACGGGAGGGCGCGTCGGACGCTGGCGGCCTATCTTCAGCGCAAGAAGGGTTTCCTGCTCGTATCCCATGACCGAGATTTCCTGGACGGCTGCGCCGACCATATCCTATCCATCAACCGGACAGATATCACAGTACAATCCGGTAATTTTTCTTCCTGGTGGGAAAACCAGCGGCGCCGGGAAGCTTTCGAACAGGCGGCCAATTTCCGGCTCAAGAAGGATATCAGACGGCTTACCGATGCTTCCCGGCGCACAGCCGGATGGGCCGGCCAGACAGAGAAGGGTAAGTTCGCGTCGAACACTCCGTCCGGCCTGAAGCCTGACCGGGGCTATGTGGGGCACAAAGCCGCCAAGCTCATGAAGCGTTCCAAAGTGCTTGACGCCAGAAGGCAGGCGGCTATCGAAGAGAAATCCTCCCTGCTCAAGAATCAGGAGGAGGCGGTACCTCTCAAGCTCTGCCCGCTGGAATTTCGAGGAGAACAGATCCTCAGCGTCCGTGATCTTACTGTCTCCTACGACGGACGGCAGATCTTTCCTCCTCTCTCCCTCACCATTCGTCCAGGAGAGCGCATCGCCCTAACAGGCAAAAACGGCAGCGGGAAAAGCAGTCTCCTAAAGCTGCTCACAGGAGAACCCATCTGTTATACGGGAGAGCTTACGCTCCCAGGCCGTCTCGTCTGCTCTTATGTTCCCCAGGATACTTCCCATCTGACGGGGAGTATCTCCGGCTTCGCTGAACAGTGGGCAATACCGGAATCTCTGTTCAAATCTATTCTGCGCAGCCTCGGCTTTGAGCGGGTACATCTGGACAAGGACATCTCCTCTCTCTCTGAAGGGCAGAAAAAAAAGGTTCTCATCGCCAAAAGCCTATGCCAGCAGGCGCATCTGTACGTATGGGACGAACCGCTGAACTATGTGGACATCTATTCCCGTATGCAGATTGAAGAACTGATCCTCTCTTTTCATCCGACCATGCTCTTCGTAGAGCACGACGCCGCCTTCTGCCGGAAGCTTGCCACCAGAACGGTTGCCTTGTAACCCCCTTCGAATACAGCGCTGCGGCGGCATTCAGCGCCAGCTGTCAGACAGGATGATCCGTCACATCGTCCTCATAGATGTGCCGGATCATCCTATCCAAATCCTCTGTTCAAAGAAAGGGAAACTGCTGCCGCCAAGTTCAAAATTTCTCAGCGGCTCATATAGTTTTTCACATAGTCCGGCAAACCCGGTTCTGCGCAATATCAGCGATCACTTGCTGTATATCTGCATTCAGGCATATGGATTTCTTAATAATTTCCCGGGGACAAAAGGCTTCCCCGAAATTGACGCAGGCATAAACAGCTTTCGGATTCTTGGCCGTCATCTGTCAAAAAGGATATTTAACGATAACCGGGGTGTTATGTTTATTGCGCGCCATT
>CALWRT010000095.1 GCA_944384015.1 uncultured Lachnospiraceae bacterium
AGCAGGTGAAGCCTCTCTGGGTCAGAATGCGGCAGGCAAGATAGCTTCGCAGGCCGCTCTGGCAGAGGACATAGACAGGCTTGCGGGAATCCAGTTCATCAATATGTTCCCGCAGCTCATCCAGAGGAATGTTGACAAATCCATCCGCATATCCGCAGCTGTATTCCTCGGGAGTTCTCGTATCCAGGAGGATGACGCTGCCATCTCTCGGAAGGCTGTCCACGTCAGAGTAATGGAACTGCGCAAGTCTGCCTTCAGACAGGTTGTCAACGAGGAAGCCTGCCATATTGACCGGATCTTTCGCGGAGGAATAGGGAGGCGCATAGGCCAGCTCCAGATCCTTCAGGTCGATAGCCGTCATGCCCGCGCGGATGGCGGCAGCCAATACGTCTATACGCTTATCCACCCCATCAAAGCCGATGATCTGAGCGCCTAACAGCCGGTAGGTATCTTTCTCAAATATAATTTTCATCGTCATGACGGTTCCGCCGGGATAGTAGCCCGCATGGCTGGACGGCGACAGATAGACCTTGTCGATGTTAAGATCTGCCTGTTTGGCTTCCGTCTCATTCAGGCCCGTGGAGGCGACGGTCATATCAAAGAATTTCAGGACGGAGGATCCCTGGGTTCCTTTATAGCGGCTGTTGCCGCCGCATATATTGTCAGCGGCAATCCGTCCCTGTTTGTTGGCAGGGCCTGCAAGCGAGATGAGGGCCCCTTTCCACGTAACGAAATGCCTGATCTGTACGGCATCCCCTACCGCATAGATATCGGGAATGGATGTCTCCATACGGTCGTTAACCAGGATACTGTCCTTGACGCCAAGCTGCAGTCCGGCCTCTTTGGCCAGATGAGTGTCAGGGGTGACGCCAATGGCCATGACAACCATATCAGCGTGTACAGAACTTCCGTCCTGGAGGATAGCGTCAATGCCCCCGTCTTTCTCCTGGAATCCTTCGACAGCGCAGCCCAGCATCAGGCGTATGCCGGCCTGGCGGGCGCGGATATTGACGAAGGAGGCCATGTCGGCGTCCAGTGTGTTCATCAGGTGAGAGTGGAGCTGGATGATGGTTACGTCCATTCCAAGCTCCCGGAGGTTCTCTGCCAGCTCTACGCTGATAAAGCCGCCGCCGGCCAATATGGCGGACTTAGGCTTCTCCCGGTCGATCATCTCCTTGATGCGGAAGGTATCCTCCACCGTTCTCAACGTGAACAGGCGGCTGATGTCAGCGCCTGGAAGCTTAGGCTGTGTGGGACGGGCCCCGGGGGATAGAAGGAGCTTGTCGTAGCTCTCCTCAAATTCTTCTTTGGTGTCTAAGTTTTTTACCGTAACCGTCTTCTGGGCAGGATGGATTGCCGTCACCTCATGCCGTACCCGCATATCAATGGAAAAACGGCGGTAGAAGCTCTCAGGCGTCTGGAGCGTCAGCTCCTCGGGATCGGTGATCACGCCGCCGATATAATAGGGAAGGCCGCAATTGGCATAGGAGACATAGCCTGACCGTTCAAATACGATAATTTGTGCCTGCTCATCCAGTCTGCGGATTCTGGCCGCCGCGGTGGCGCCTCCTGCCACCCCGCCTACAATGACTACTTTCATGATGATATAACCACCTTTCCTCTATAACGTATAATGCCGCCAATATTTGTGACGGAAGAATAACCTTGATGCTTCAGATATGATGCAGCCTGGAGCGCTCTTGCCCCGCTGTGGCAGTAGACAAACAGCGGCGTCTGCTTGCCGGCGGCCACCGTATCCACCCGGTTAAGGGATTGGAGCGGCAGGAGGACACTTCCGGGAATATGGCCCGAACGGTACTCCTCTTCTGTGCGGACATCGAGAAGAACAGCTCCCGGCGTCCCGCTGTACGCAGCCACCCCTTCATTGATGTCGGGGCCTTTTAGAAAATCAAAAAATCCCATAGTTCTATCATTCCTTCCTGCAGTATATTGTTTCCGACATGTATGATTTCCTTCATATGATTTCCTGTCATATACCATTTTCAGCAGTGTGCCAATTCTAGTTTTTGTGTCAGGATGTGCGGCTGCCGGGAGCAGCTCCCTTGGAGTTCTTCGCCGTGCAGATCAGCTGAGTCATCGTGCCCATCGGACAATAGACACACCAGGAGCGAGGCTTGAACAGGATCATCGTGGCAAACCCAAGTACCGTGGAGGTGAGCATTACACTGTAGAAGCCGAAGGCGAACTGGGCGACGCCAGGATGGAACAGCGTCCCATGGTAGGCCCAGTGCCAGGGAAGACGGAAAGTCCACAGCAAAGTGACTGCCTGATTGACGTTTTGTACTCCGGCAAATACAAGATAAGTATTCCAGAGCATGAAGAAAAACATCGCGAAGAAGAAAACCAGGAATCCATAGCGGAACAGCCGGGTTTTCATGAAGGACGGGATATCCTTCCTGCGGGAGAGACCAAACCTGCCTCCCAGCAGCCCGAAAAGCTGCCCCCTGCCGCAGTAGCGGTTGCAGTAACCTTTCGTCCCCTTCCATACAGAGATGATAAGGGGGATAAAAAAGCACAGAAGCCCAAGCCAAGCAAACAAAATATTGAAAAAGCCCAGTATAAGGTAGGCCAGGGACAGGATCCACAGATAATCATACCATTTTTTCTGCTTTTGTCTCTTCATGCCACCGCCTCCTGAATTGTGATGACGGAGGCAGGACATTCTGCGGCGCACCGGCCGCAGCCGACACATTTGTCCGTACGGACAGCGGCAGCAATTCCTCCGCGGATTTCAATGGCGTCCACAGGACATACTTTGACACAACATCCGCATGCCACGCATAGGCTTACGTCAACAGACGCTCTCCTCTTTTTTCTCATTCCCGCATTCATAACAGTTTCCTCCAGTCTGATATATATAGCCGATCGCTAGGTGATTGGCATTGAGATCTCTCATAGAACGCATCCTGCAAAGCATTTAAGGAAGCGCTGATGGTTTAAGTACTTTCATAGTATAAGCAAAAGGGAGTAAGACTTCTGTGACCTGGTCACAGTCGCGGGAGTGTGCGGCCCGCGAAAGGCTTTTCGCTGATCGGGAACAAACTGTTCTATGTAATGAAAAAAGAATCCTGCAGCGCAGGATTCTGTGATGGCGATGGATGAAATCATGATTCGGAAGGAGAGTTCAGCTCGTCCAGCGTCTTGCCGAAGGAAGAGAGAAATTCTTCCAAGAAGACGTCTACTTCCGGCAGCTTCATACTAATGAGCTGCGATCTAGTAGACTGCTGAGCGCTCAGAAATTCCCCGTTTCCTGTATTGGCCTCTTCAATGCATTTGATATAGGCAGACAGCTTGTCGGCAGCTTTTACCAGTTTCCACAGGTAAGAATCTTTCTCGCACGGGAAGAAGAGCTCTTCGTAATAAGGGCGCATGTCCTCAGGGAGCATGTGCAGAAGTCGGCCGTTGGCCGTTCGCTCAATGGCGTGGAAAGCGTCCCGGATGTCCTGATTATAGTATTTGACCGGAGTCGGCATATCGCCGGTGATGATCTCAGAAGCGTCGTGGTACATGCCGATCAAGGCCGCCTTCGATACGTCCAGGCTGCCGCCGAAGCGTACATTGTGGATGACCGCCAGGGCGTGGGCGAGCATACCCACCTGAAGGGAGTGCTCGCTGATA
>CALWRT010000096.1 GCA_944384015.1 uncultured Lachnospiraceae bacterium
CTTGGCGTCCCCCTGGTCATATTAAAAAAGCAGAACTCAGCCGTATTAAAGACAGATGTTCTGCAGACAGAGGTCGTATCCTTCACAAAAGAGACGAGCTATCAGCTCACCCTGGCTCAGAAATATATCTCAGACGAAGATCACATCCTTCTAATCGATGATTTCCTGGCCAACGGGGAAGCTGCCACTGGAGCGCTGCGGCTGATCCGCAAGACGCACGCTACGGTAGCCGGACTTGGCGTACTTATTGAAAAGGCCTTCCAGCCTGGCCGGGCCAAACTGGAAGGACAAGGGATTGCCGTCTATGCCCTGGCCAGCATTGCCTCCATGGATGAGAACGGCATTGTCTTTAACCAATCGGAATAATTGTGTAAGTTCTCGTCACTGACTCGCTTAGTGTACCGCTCATGGATACGGATACCGCCGTGAAGATCGTCGACGCCTGAATTCTGATCGGGCCTTCATAGACGGCGGAATCCAGATCCGGAGGCGAACCGTCCAGAGTGTACAGCACCGTACAGCCGTCCGGTACCTGGACGACAATCTCCAGCTCCCCTGCGTACTCTCCGCTCTGGGGAGAGACAACCGGCACCTCTGCTTCCAGATAGGAGACTTCATACGAGAAGAACGCCTCATCGCTCACAATTCCTGTCTCTGTCACAGCGATCGCACGGATCGTTGTCCGGCCTTTCTCCAGATGGATGGCTCCCTCGTATTTCATGCTGTCTACCGTCGGCTGACTTCCGTCCGTCGTGAAATAAATATCCATCCCGTCTGCATCCAAGTAAATATCCATATCGTTGTAATAAGTACCGTCAGAGAGAGACGCAGTGGGAACGACCGGAATATAATCGGCGTATTGGGTCAGGACTGCTTCCACCTGGCAGGAAGCTAACGTGCTTTTGACTTTATCATTCTGCTTGGTCTCGATATAATAATTGAGAAGCTGAGTATAGGCCTCCTGGTTCGCGGCGTCCAGATTCTCCAAAATATACAGGTAGCAGGACTCCATTTCTTCCTGATCCCCCGTCTGCCGGGCGATCTCGGCCCTGAGCATCCATATCTCCAGCGTGTCCCCGGATAATTCCGCTGCCCGATCCAAATACTTCTCTGCCCGGTCATAGTTGGCGCTCTCCACCATAGCTGCCGCCTGTTCATACTGATATCCGTAAGAATTGGAACGCAGTCCCAGCACAAAGAAATAGACGATTACAGATGTGGCCACAAGAACACCCGCTATAATAAGCAGCACATCTGTCTTACGGATTCGGTCACTGTGTTCTTTGGGTTCCGATTCCTGCAAGGGCTTGCGGTTATCCTTATCTCGGGAAGCAGTGCTCTTCTGCGTGTCGTCTTTTGCCACTTCTTCCTGTTTCTTGTTCTCCTCCTGGAAAATACCGGTTAGAGAATCCGAGAGCACATCCTCCACAAACGGGTTGTAATCCGGAACAATCCGAATCTCCTCCCCGCACACCTTACAGTACAGATATCCTTCTTCAATTTCGGCGTTACACTTTGGACAGCGCATGTAATCTCCTCAATTTCCGTACAAGCTTATCTTTGTTCAACAGTTTCCTTCGCCGCCTCCAGGCAGTTTCTCATCAGCATGGCAATGGTCATGGGGCCGACGCCTCCAGGCACCGGCGTGACAGCGCCTGCCACCTGCCTGACATCTTCAAAATCCACATCTCCGCACACTTTGTTCTGCGAGTTCCTGTGTATTCCCACATCAATCACAGCGGCTCCTTCTTTGACATATTCCCTTGTGATAAATCCGGGTTTTCCTATCGCGACTACGAGGATATCCGCCCTCTTTGCCACTTCCTTTAAGTGTTCTGTCTTAGAGTGGGCAATGGTCACTGTGCCATTTTCCTGAAGCAGAAGGAGGGACATCGGCTTCCCCACAATATTGCTCCGGCCTATCACCACACATTCCTTGCCAGCCACGGTAATTCCCGAGCGTTTCAGCAGCTCGATAATGCCGGCGGGCGTACATGGCAGATAAGATTTCTCCCCGATACACAGCCGCCCTACATTGATTGGATGAAAGCCGTCCACATCCTTGCCGGGATCGATTGCCTTCAAGATGACGGACTCATCCATCTGCTTGGGAAGCGGAAGCTGTACCAGGATTCCATGAACCTTCGGATCTTCGTTCAGCTGCTCAATCAATGCCAGCAGTTCTTCCTGAGAGGTGTTCTCCGGAAGCTCATGCAGAAGCGAGCGGATACCGATGTACTCACACGCCCGCCTTTTATTACGTACATAGATCGTGGAGGCCGGATCCGTCCCCACCTGTACGACTGCAAGGCAGGCTTCGATCCCCGCTTCCCGGAGACGGCCCGCCTCCTCTTTCAGTTCTTCTTTTATTTGCTGGGATATTGTCTTGCCGTCGATGATTTGTGCCATTTATCCATTACTCCTTCTATATGATGTCTGAAGAAACGCTGATAAAATCAGCCTTTCTCTAGAATAATCCCTCCATATCAGAACAGACCTGTAATCCGGCCCTCGTCGTCCACATCAATCCCATTGGCGGCCGGTACTTTCGGAAGACCCGGCATAGTCATCACTGTTCCTGTAAGTGCCACGACAAAACCGGCTCCCGCGCTTACATATACTTCACGAATATGAACGGCAAATCCTGTCGGCCTCCCAAGCAGAGACGGATCATCAGAGAGGGAATACTGATTCTTGGCCATGCAGACCGGCAGGCCGCCAAATCCCATTTCCTCTATCTTCTTGAGCATTTTCTCCGCGGCAGGCGCATAGGTTACCTTGTCTGCTCCATAGATCTCTGTGGAGACCTTCTCAATCTTCTCCTTGAGAGACAGCTCGTCCTCATACAGTACGTGGAAATTGGACGCTTCCTTCTCCAAGATATCCAGAACCTTGCCGGCAAGAGCAATACCGCCTTCTCCTCCCCGCTCCCACACATTGGAGAGTTCAAAGGAACATCCTCTCTCTTCGCAGAATTCCCGGATGTAAGCAATCTCTGCCTCTGTATCTGACACAAAGGCATTCAATGCCACAACCGTAGGAACACCGAATTTCTGGAGGATT
>CALWRT010000097.1 GCA_944384015.1 uncultured Lachnospiraceae bacterium
TTTTACAAATATTTTTCTGCTCTATTTCTACTTTTTTTTTTTTTTTACGTCAAATTTCGTCAAAAAAATTGCCCGTGCAAATTTTTAGCCACGGACAATTTTAACAAATTTGTAATAATTTACCATAAAAGCCCAGTCTCAAAGCAGAGGAGGGCGGGCTGCTTGCAGCCCAGGACGGCGATGCTTTCGAGACGCTTTCCCCCATGAGCAAGCAGGCCGGCAGGCCGGATTGCGAATGTGGGGACGAATGGCGGGAGCACACAGTGCGCAGCCATTCGAGGGCTTTTATGCTTAATCCCGATTCCCAGTCTCAAAGCAGAGGAGGGCGGGCTGCTCGCAGGCACATTATCATGATCTACTTTACTAGATCCGCAAATTTCGCCTGTATCAGTTCTGCCAAGTCCTCTGGATTCAGGAAGATCTGTTCTCCTCTCACGCCGCCGCTCACCGCAATCTCTTCAAATAAAACCGCTGTCTCATCTATCCAGGTTGGGAACTTTTTCTTCATGCCTATAGGCGAACAGCCTCCTCGGATATAACCGGTGACCGCAAGGAGGTCCTTCATGTGGATCATCTCCACCTTCTTCTCTCCGAAGGCCTTCGCCGCCTTCTTCAGATCTAGTTCCTGATCCACCGGGATGCAGCACACGAGATACCCTTTCTTCTCCCCTTTTAACACGAGAGTTTTAAAAATCTGTTCGCAGGGCTGGCCCAGCTGGCGAGCCACATGAACGCCGGACAAATCGTTCTCATCCACTTCATATTCCACCGTCCGGTAAGCAATGCCAGCCGCATCCAGCAGTCTCATAGCGTTTGTTTTCTTCTTCTCCATCTTCGTCTCCTACATGGGATCAGCCTCTAGGAGCCTGCCGCCTATCGAATCCGAAAATCCAGCTCTGATTTCGGTTCCAGCGCCTTCTCCTCATAGTGGGTAATCTGTATCAGGCCTCTGCCCCGCAGCAGCTTTCCCACGAAACAGTCCACATCTGCCTCGAACCCCTGAACTTCCATCTCCACGCTCCCATCTGACCGGTTGCGCACCCAGCCAGTCAGATGGCACTCGGCAGCCGCACGGGAAGTAAACCATCGAAATCCCACACCCTGGACGATTCCTTCTACTTGTATATATTTCCTGATTTTATTCTCCAAAGACATCCTGCTCTTGTTCCCATTTCCCTCTTGGGCTTATGTATTCTCCTGGCTGTTGATATAATTCACAAGCCCTCCGGCTGTGATAATCTTCTGCATAAATTCCGGGAATGCCTGGCCCTTAAACTGAGTTCCTTTCGTACGGTTATAGATCATTCCGCTGTCGAAGTCTACCTCCACCTCGTCTCCTGCCTCGATTCCTTCGGCAGCCGCTTTGCATTCAATAATCGGCAGACCGATATTGATGGCATTCCGGTAGAAAATCCTGGCAAATGTCTCGGCAATCACACAGCTCACACCCGCCTCTTTGATAACAATCGGCGCATGTTCCCTGGAAGAACCGCAGCCAAAATTTTTATTGGCAACGATAATATCTCCTTTTTTTACATTTTTGATAAAGTCCTTATCAATATCCTCCATACAGTGGGCTGCCAGCTCCGCATAATTGGTAATATTCAGGTATCTGGCTGGAATGATCACATCTGTATCTACATTGTCACCATATTTAAATACTCTTCCCTGTGCTTTCATTTGACATCTCTCCTTCCTATCGCCTTATGCTTCTTCCAACTCGCAGGGGCAGGAAATTTTCCCAGTAACCGCGCTGGCGGCCGCTACTGCCGGGCTTGCCAGGTAGATCTCTGAGGTAATGTCTCCCATACGACCTACAAAGTTCCGATTCGTGGTGGACACGCACCGTTCTCCCGCGGCCAGGATTCCCATATGCCCTCCAAGACAAGGCCCGCACGTAGGCGTACTGACAATTGCCCCGCTCTCAATAAATGTCTGTACATAGCCTTCCTTGATCGCGTCCAGATATATTTGCTGGGTAGCTGGAATCACGATCACTCTCACGCCCTTAGCCACTTTGTGTCCTTGCATAATCTCTGCCGCAATTTTCAGATCTTCCAGACGCCCGTTTGTACAGGAACCAATGACCACCTGCTGGATAGGGATATCTCCCACCTGGTCGATGGTCTTTGTATTTTCCGGCAGATGCGGGAAGGAGACGGTAGGCTTCATCGCTGAGAGGTCAATCTCATAGACTTCATCATACACCGCGTCTTCATCTGCCTCATAGATGGCGAATTCCCTCATAGAGTGCTCCTGCATATAGCGGATCGCCTTGCCGTCTACTGGGAAAATGCCGTTCTTGCCTCCGGCCTCAATGGCCATATTCGCAATAGTGAACCGATCATCCATAGAGAGATAGGCAATCCCGTCCCCAGTAAATTCCATCGACTTGTAGAGGGCTCCGTCTACGCCAATCATCCCAATAATGTGAAGGATAATGTCCTTGCCGGAAATGTACTTGGCCGGTTTGCCTTTCAGCACAAATTTGATAGCCGAAGGCACCTTGAACCAGGCTTTGCCTGTGGCCATACCGGCCGCCATATCGGTGCTTCCCACGCCGGTAGAAAACGCGCCCAGGGCACCGTATGTACATGTATGGGAATCTGCCCCGATCACCACGTCCCCGGCAACTACCAACCCTTTCTCTGGCAGAAGGGCATGTTCGATTCCCATTTCGCCCACATCAAAATAGTTCTTAATCTTCTCCTGACAGGCAAATTCTCTCACGCATTTGCAGTTTTCCGCCGATTTGATGTCCTTGTTCGGGGTAAAGTGATCCATGACAAGGGCAATTTTTTCCCTGTCAAACACGCCCTCTGTCTTCATTTTCTCCAGTTCCTTCAAAGCAACCGGCGTTGTAATGTCATTGCCCAGCACAAGATCCAGCTTCGCCTCAATGAGCTGTCCGGCTTCCACCTGATCCAGCCCTGCATGCACCGCCAGGATTTTCTGTGTCATCGTCATTCCCATGGATATTCCCTCCTAATATTTTTTCTTGTTGCTATCATAACATATTTATTGATATAATTGAAATACATATTATAAATACTGAACATAACTTATAGTTATATCTCCCCATCATCATACAGCCAGGCGGCATGACGCATGGCAGGACATAGGAGGACTGAACTGCTACTATGGATTCTAATCTTTCGCTCTATAAGATCTTTTACACCGTTGCCAATACCCACAATATTTCCAGAGCTTCCAAAGAGCTGTACATCAGCCAGCCTGCCATCAGCAAGGCAATCCAGAAGCTGGAATCGAATCTTGGCACCCCTCTCTTCTACCGTACAAGCCGAGGGGTGACCCTCACCAAGGAAGGCAGCCTGCTCTACAGTCATATTCAGAATGCCCTCGCATCCATTTCCCGCGGAGAGGAAGCTCTGAGAAAAGAACTGTCCGGCGAGACTGGTACGCTGCATATCGGCGTCAGCTCTACCCTGTGCAAGTACCTCCTTCTGCCATATCTGAAAGGCTTTATTCAGGAGAATCCGTCCATTCGTGTCTTTATCGCCTGCCAGTCCACAGCCCACACCGTGCGGATGCTGGAGCAGCATCAGTTGGATTTGGGCCTGATTGCCTATCCCGGCCCTCATCCCCAGCTCACCTTCCATGCCATCGGAGAGATCCACGACGTCTTCGTGGCTACTTCCGATTATATGAAAAATCTCCGGCTCCCCGCCCATGCGGATACTTCTGTCATCTTCGCCTCTGCCACCATTATGCTCCTGGACAAAGAAAATATTACCAGACAGTATATCAATGACTTTATGCTCCAGAATCATATTGAGACCCCTAATTTTCTTGAGGTGACAGACATGGATCTGCTGATTGAGTTCTCCAGGATCAGCTTGGGCATCGGCTGCGTCATACGTGAGTTCATTCAGGAAGACTTAAAAGCGGGCCTTCTCACAGAGATTCCCTTGGATATCCCAATCCACACCCGATCTGTCGGCTTCTCTTATAAGAAAGTTCCCGTCCTGTCAGGTCCTTTGCAGCGTTTCCTGGACTATTTATGGCGGCAGGGCACATTGCTCTCATAACAGCCTTGCCTATCATTCCATCGGTATTTTCTTATACGTTCTGCCGAATGTGCGCCCGAAGCATTCCGCCCTTGTGTTCATGCCCGGTATTCCACAAGCTGGAAAATAACGCTGTATACCTCTCCCCGTAAGTGCCGTAGATTACCCGCAGCCCATCCTCGGATTCCTCATAGCCTGTGATGAGAAACCAATGCCATGAAATCTCTGAAAACTGGGGATCCTGATGACGCAGAAGAAGGTAGGGCATCGGTATGCCCCTGCGGATTCCCTCCTTCAGGAAAGCAGCTGCCTCTTCTTCGGAGGCAGCTCCTTCTAAACAATCCGCCTCCAGAGTAAATCGTCCATTCGTCTCTTCCTTAAGATACTGGGATAATCCATCGGTGTAGATAGACAGACTGCTGATTCCGCCCGCTCTCGGCTTCAAATACGGCCTCATCTTCTTGCCAAGCAAATTAAAATCCGCCTTCGTCAAATGATCCCTATCATAAGGATAGAGCGCCTCACAGCCTTCCATGTACAGCGCGTGATATATGAGAAGTTCACATGCCGTAGCAGCCGCGCAGCCGCCGAAACGCATAGAAAAATACGAGAACCATTCCTGATCCCCGCCATAGTGCCCCTCAATATCCAAACATTTCAACTCTTCTGTCATTTCCTCTGCCTCCGTCCTGTCTCATCCTGTCATCCATACCTGTCCTTCCTATCTGTTCTTGGGCCATCATCCTTCCCCGAACAAGTCTCTCAAATATCCAGCTGCAGCTGTACTTCCTCCTGGGCCTGCGCCTTGAAATCTTCCACCTGCTCCGGCCTCAGGGACGGCAGGTCATCCAGGGACTGTACCCCGAAGCAGCGCAGAAATTCTTCCGTTGTGCCGAACAATAGCGGCCTGCCAGGAGCATCCAGCCGTCCTACCTCTTCGATCAAATTATATTCTATCAGCCGGTTGATGGCGTGATCCGACTTCACTCCGCGTATCTGCTCTACTTCCAGTCTTGTCACTGGCTGCTTATACGCCACGATGGACAGCGTCTCCAATAAAACATCTGTAAGTACCGGCTTCTTCGGCTCTGACGCCACCTTCACAATGGCTTCATAATACTCTGCCTTCGTACACATCTGGAAAGAATTCTCCAGCTCAATGATTTTGATCCCGCGGTCTTCTGCCTCATATTTATCCATCATATTGCGGATCAGCTTACGTGTCGTCTCCTCATCATGTTCAATTGACGCGGCTAAGCGGGATAATTCCACAGAATCCCCCATTGTAAACAGTACCGCTTCTATGATTGCCTCCAATTTACCGATATTCACATTTACCTATCCTTCCCTCGCGGCGTTTCCAGGCCGTACCCTAAGTCTTAGGCCAATACGGCCTGTACTGTCAGGCTGTCGCGGCCTCTTCTCCTGTATATTCAATCTCAATGTCTCCGAACGTCTCCTGCTGGCATACGTGCAGCTGTCCCCCCTTGACGAGTTCCAGCACTGCCAGAAAGGCGACGATCTTATGCATTTTCGTTCTCTGTCCTAACAACAGCTTACGGAAACTGAATCTCCTGTTCTCTCTGGCATATTGTTCCAGGAACACGATCTTCTCGCTTAAGCTTACCTCTTCTTTCTTCAGCTTCCCGAACCGGCTGCGCACCGGGTCGATCTTATCCTCCTGCCTCTTCAGCACAGACTGAAATACGTCGTTCAGTCTGGCAAGAGTCAAACCGTCCAACAGCGCTTCCACATCCACCGGCTCCTGATAATTCTTCACTTCCTCCGGCAAGGTAGGGGGCTTAAACATAGATTTTTCCGCGTCGATCATCCGATCTTTCAGTTCCAGCGACATGTACTTATACATCTTATATTCCAGCAGTTTCTCCACTAGTTCTTGTCTCGGATCTTCTTCTCCTTCTTCATTCACCTCGGCCGGCAGAAGCATCTTCGCCTTGATGCTCAGAAGCGTCGCGGCCATCACGAGAAACTCGCTCATAATATTCAAATCCTGGCGCTTCATCTGATCGATATAGTCCATATATTGATTCGTGATTTCCGCTATCGGAATATCATATATATTTACCTTATTCTTGTCAATCAGATGGAGCAGAAGATCCAGCGGACCTTCAAATGCTTCCAGCTTTACCGATAATTCCAAATCTATTTCTCTCCTTCATAGGCCTATCCGCCTTCACTCTCTCGGCGGCATTAACTTAATCACAATCAGCTCCGGCCGGTTAAAAATCCTGATATTGACCGTATGAGAACCCAGTCCCCTGCTCACAATCATATGTCCGTCTCCAATCAGGTAATGTCCTCCGTCATACTTAGGAAACAGACGAAATTGAGGGGACAATACTCCTCCGATCTTAGGGAGGCGCACAATCCCTCCGTGCAGGTGACCGCTTACGGTCAAGTCTGCCCCCCACTTCGCATAAGTATCCCCATATATCGGATTATGGGCGATCAATATATTGAAGCACCGCTTGTCAGCTTCCCCCAGGACATGTACAATCTGACGGCTTGTCAGTTCCAGGCGGCAGCATTTCCGGTAATAGCTGTTCTCTAGAGAATATCCGTAAATATTGATGTAAGTCTTCCCTGCCGGGACAACAGCTTTATCATTTATCAGAAAATGAACTCCAGCCTTCTTCAGCCGTCCTTCATACTCCTGGTACATATTCCCATAGCGGGCCGGGCCGCGTCTCAGCCTGTCCTCATGGTTCCCGTTACCGTAATAGACCGGATACTTGCGGGCCAGTTTTGACAGGAAGGTGATGGCCGGTTCCATCGTGGCCTTGGGCTTCCCCACCAGCATATCGCCGGCGCACAGCACAAAATCCGGCTCCAGCATGTCCACTGCTCCAAGCAGCCGTTCATTCTCTCTTCCATATTCGTGGTTGTGCAGATCCGCGGCAAGGACAGCCGTTACCGGCCTCGTATTTCCTCTGAAAAATTCCGATGTAATCTGATATTCTGTAATCTGAAATTTTCCGGCAAACAATCCCATACCTTCACCACTTTCACGATAGAGCTTCGCAGCCCGGTATACGCAGATATAATGACTGCTTAGCAGTCATTAATACCATGTCCGCCTGCGGACATCTTATCTTTTATGCGCCCGGCCCTGGGCGGTACCGCACAGTCCGGTATGCGCAGATATAATGACTGCTTAGCAGTCATTATATCATAGTTCCAGATATAAATAAAGAAAATTGTACACCCCTGACGGTGCAGGCCAAAGCATGGAAGGCCATAAACTGCAGCACCTGCTGCCAAACATCAGGCGCGGGTACGACTCTCTTTAAAGCCCCGCGCCTGATCTTATTCCCTCTATGGAAGCAGAGACTCTCCCAGCATTTTTACATAATCCACATATCCCGCCTTGGGAATCTCCTGAACTGCCCGTATTGGCACCTCGCCGATGACTTCTGTCCCCATCTTATAGGTGATTTTCCCAATCGTCTGCCCCTTTTCTACCGGAGCCGACACCTCTTTCTCCAAGAGAATCTCCCTTGTAATGTCCGCCGGATTTTCCCCATTCATGCACAGATATGTAAAAGGTCCCTCAAAGCCTCCGTCCACGCTGGTCACAGTACTCTTCTTTACAGGTACCGGCTCCAGCATAATGTCCTCCATCGGATCTTCATACAGGCTGCAGCTCGCATATCCGTGATTCAGCAGTTTCTCTGCTTCTGAAAACCGTGTCTTATAATCGGGGGCCGCCATAATGACAGCGATCAGATGGATGCCATTTCTTACCGCTGTTGCCGACACACAATATTTTGCCAGGCTTGTGCTGCCCGTCTTCAGCCCCAGACAGCCCTCGTAGGTCTTCAGCATCTTGTTGGTATTGGCCAGGCCGAATTCTTTGGAACCCTGAGATGTCACATGGGTAATATTCTCCATCCATATTGTAGAATAATCATAAATCTGGGGATATTTTGTCACAAGTTCCCTGCTCATAATCGCCACATCCCTGGCGGAAGTCACGTGAGAGGCTGAGTCTGTCAGCCCGCAGCAATCCTCGAAATTCGTATTTTCCATCCCAAGGCCTTTGGCTCTCTCGTTCATTTGTCTGACAAATTCTTCCTCGCTCCCGGCAATATATTCCGCCATTGCTACAGACGCATCGTTCCCGGAAGCCACGACAATACACTTGATCAGTGTCTCTACTGTCTGGATTTCTCCTTCCTCTAGATATACTTGAGAACCGCCCATGGATTTCGCGTACGCGCTGGTCACCACCTCGTCCTCCAGGCTGATTTTTCCATCCCTAAGCGCGTCAAAAATTAGGATCAGCGTCATGATTTTTGTGATGCTGGCCGGACTGAGCCTCTCATCCGGGTTACTTTCATAGATCACCGTTCCAGTTGTGGCCTCCATCAGGACTGCCGATCTGGCTGTCAGCCCCAGATCCACCTGGGAAGAAGATGCCTGATCCTGCCCCTCATCCTGATTCACATCCTGTTCTCCCTCTGTCTCCTGGACAGTTGCTTGTGTTCCTTCTCCTTCTGTATCCTGAACGTCCTGAGCCCGTAACACAGCTGCCATTCCAGTCCACAGGATAACCGATATGGCCAGAAGAAGCGCGTGCGCCCGTATCCGGCCCTCTGTGCGGCTTCTATTTCTCAATACTCTCTCATCCTCTGCTATTCCTCGGATCATTACCATAGTATTCCTTATAAATAGAAAAAAGACCTCAGAGTATTCTGAGGTCTTTACCGCTCATTCACGATAAATGATTAGTTATATTTGCGTTTCCTTGCCGCTTCAGACTTCTTCTTACGTCTTACGCTCGGCTTCTCGTAATGTTCTCTCTTACGAATCTCCTGCTGAATGCCGGCCTTTGCACAGTTTCTCTTAAATCTACGTAAAGCGCTATCTAAAGTCTCGTTCTCCTTCACGATTACATTCGACATAGTCTCACACCTAACCTCCCTCCAGTTGCGAATTGTGCAGAATACAACTGTTTGGGTATCTTCATTGCACTAAATACTATTATAGCAGGTTTTTCCTAATCGTCAACTATTTTTTTGCTGTGAAGCAGTCACCCCACCCACATGAGCAGCCTCAGCGCCGCAAGGCGCGAGACGGGAGCCTCGAAGAGGCGACGGGTGCGCATGCGGGTGGGGCGTCTGTGAATCGTAACGCTGCCGCCGCCTGCCCTGCCCTCTGTCCGCAGATGCCGGCGCGGGTCTACTTCAGCTGGCCTTCCAGCACCTCCGCGGCTTTCTCCAGGGCGGCCGGGATTCCGTCGGGATTCTTTCCGCCCGCCTGGGCCATATTCGGACGGCCGCCTCCGCCGCCTCCCACAAGGGCGGCAATTCCCTTGATCAGGTTGCCCGCGTGGGCGCCCTGCTTCATCGCTCCGTCTGTGGCCGTGGCCATCAGGCTCACTTTGCCCTCGTGCACGGAGGCGATCACCACAACGCCCTCGCCCAGCTTCGTCTTCAGCTGGTCTCCCAGGTCTCTCAGGCCGTTCATGTCCACGTCCTCCACCCGGGCGGCCAGAAGCTTCACGCCCTTGATCTCCCGCACCTGGCTCATAACGTCGCCCAGCGCCTCCTGCGCCATCTTAGACTTCAGGGATTCGTTCTCACTGCTAAGCTCCTTCACCTCAGCCTGCAGGTGCGCAATTTTCTCAGCGACTCCCGCCGGTGTCGTCTTCAGAAGCTTCGCCGCCTCATTTAACTTCTCCTCGGTCTCTCGATAATAGCGGAATACCCCGTCTCCCGTCAGCGCCTCAATTCTGCGCACACCGGCCGCGATGCCGGACTCGGAGACGATCTTAAAGGTTGTAATAACGCCGGTGTTTTTCACATGGGTACCGCCGCACAGCTCGATGGAGAAGTCCCCCATGTTGACCACCCGCACGCTGTCCCCGTATTTCTCTCCGAACAGAGCCATCGCCCCGCTCTTCTTCGCGTCCTCCAGAGACATGATTCTCGTCTCCACCGGCAGCGCCTCCTGGATTTCCTCGTTTACAATCTCCTCCACCCGGGCAATTTCCTCCGGGGTTAACGCCTGGAAGTGGGTGAAGTCGAAGCGGAGCCGGTCACAGGTGACGAGGGAGCCGGCCTGCTCCACGTGATTGCCCAGGACGATGCGAAGCGCCTTCTGGAGCAGATGGGTGGCGCTGTGGTTCTTACCGGTATTGACGCGGTTCTCCTTGTCCACCGTCAGGGTCACGCGGTCTCCCACCTTGAACATGCCCTTCTTCACCACGCCCACATGGCCCACCTTGCCGCCCAGCAGCTTGATGACATCCTGCACCTCAAACACGGCATCCTCCAGGGTAATCGTCCCGATGTCAGCCTGCTGGCCGCCCATCGTGGCGTAAAACGGCGTCTCTTCCACGAAGATGGTGGCCTTCTCTCCCTCCGTGATCGCCTGTACCACCGCTTCTTCGGTAGTGAGTACGGTAATCGGGGATTCCCAAGTCAGATTATCATATCCCACGAACTCTGTGGTGATCGCAGGATCGATCTCCTCATAGACCGTCGCGTCAGCTCCCATATAGTTCGTCGTCTTCCGGGCCTTCCTCGCCTTCTGGCGCTGCTCTTCCATCTCTGCCTGGAAGCCTTCCTCGTCCACGGAGAATCCCTTCTCCTCCAGAATTTCCTTGGTCAGATCAAGAGGAAAGCCATAGGTGTCATACAGCTTGAAGGCATGGGAGCCCGGGAGGGTCTTCGTCCCTGCTCCTGTCATCTCCTCCTCCATCTCTGCCAGGATAGTCAGTCCTTGGTCGATTGTCTTATTAAATTTATTCTCCTCCTCGGTCAGCGCCTTGAAGATCATGTCCTTCTTCTCATCCAGCTCCGGATACCCGTCCTTGGAGCCCTCGATCACCGTCTCGCTCAAGGCGGCCAGGAACTGTCCTTCTATGCCAAGGAGCCTTCCATGGCGGGCCGCCCGGCGCAGCAGGCGGCGGAGCACATAGCCCCTCCCCTCGTTGGACGGCATGATGCCGTCGGAGATCATAAAGGTGCAGGAACGGATATGGTCGGTAATCAGACGGATGGACACGTCCTTCGTCTCATCGGTCTCATACTCCACTCCTGCCATCTCGCACACCCGATTGCGCAGCGCCTGGATTGTGTCCACGTCGAAGATGGAATCCACGTCCTGGACGACGACTGCCAGCCTCTCCAGGCCCATGCCTGTATCAATGTTCTTCTGTTCCAGCTCTGTATAATGGTTATGTCCATCGTTGTCGAACTGGGTGAAGACGTTGTTCCACACTTCCATATACCGGTCGCAGTCGCAGCCCACGGTACATCCGGGCTTCCCGCAGCCGTACTTCTCCCCCCTGTCGTAATAGATCTCGGAACAGGGGCCGCAGGGGCCGGCTCCATGCTCCCAGAAGTTGTCCTCCTTGCCGAAGCGATAAATCCGCTCCTTCGGGATGCCGATCTTCTTATTCCATATGTCAAACGCCTCGTCGTCATCCAGGTAGACAGAAGGATACAGGCGATCCTTGTCCAGGCCGATCACCTCGGTCAAAAACTCCCATGACCATGCAATCGCCTCATCCTTAAAATAGTCGCCAAAGGAAAAATTGCCCAGCATCTCAAAAAAGGTGCCGTGGCGGGCAGTTTTCCCAACATTCTCGATATCTCCTGTACGGATACATTTCTGACAGGTGGTCACCCGCCTTCTCGGCGGAATCTCCTGCCCCGTAAAATAGGGTTTCAGAGGGGCCATGCCGGAATTAATGAGCAGCAGGCTGTTGTCATTGTGCGGGACGAGCGAAAAGCTCTTCATCACCAGATGTCCCTTGCTTTCAAAAAAATCCAGAAACATTTTTCTGAGTTCGTTTACACCGTACTTTTCCACTTGCGTTCCTCCTAAAATTGAACAAGCGCCCGACCGCCGGCCGGGCGCCAGCACGCATCGTTCTTAATTTGTAACTGTTCAGTACCTTCACAGTCACGGGCAAAAAGCCATGAAAATCGCCTTCAGCGATGGGCTTTTTGCCTGCCGTGTTACGTTTTCGTACGATCTGCGCAGCAAGTGCGCAGACCTACTGAATAGTTACCTTAATTTTTCCATACACTGACGCTATTATAAGATTTATTAAATTCTTTGTCAATAAATGAACAAGAGGATATCTCCAAGTACAGATCACTTTATCGCTTAATGAAACAGTCCTTCCACACAGGCAGTATCTGCCGCAACGTGTAGGAACAATTTCACCAGGGTATGCGATTTTTGGGTGATTCATCTCTATACGGCCCTCAGCTCCTCTAGAAAATCGCTTATTCATGGCAGATTATAGCCGCATGGTAATATTCCATGTCTGAGCAGGCCAGCACTCGTTCAGCAATGGCTAAAGCGAAGCGAAGACTGCTTTAACGGCAAATTTCTGCTTCGTACGAGTGTGCATCCCGCAGAACATTTTTTAATAGAAAATGCAATTGCCTCTTGTTTTACATTTCCTATTTTTATACACTAGGGAATACAATGCCCGCATCCTTCCTTGCCCGCTCCAGGCAGAAAGCAGCGCTGACAGAGTGTTCCAGAAGGCGGAAGCAGGCTTCCAGGTCTCCCCTCCGCCACTGGTCTCTCATCACTTCCAGCTCTTCGGACAGGCCGGCCCCCTTCTTGTCATCGGCCAGTGTCCGTTCCTCGCCGCCCTTCGTAAGCGTCAGCCTCCTCGGGGCGTTGATCGGCCCTTCCACTTTCAGATATCCTTCCGTCCCCTGGATAATCCCGTAATTCTCGCTGCCGGAATCCTTGCCTCCTGCCAGGGCGGCTGTAAATCCCGGATAAGACAGGAGCACAACACCGGATGTATCAATTCCGTTGTAGCCTATGTTCGCCTGGTAGCGCACTGCCTCTGGCTCCCCGAACAGCCCCAGCGTCCAGTGGACGTTATAGCTGTTGATGTCATACAGGCAGCCGCCCCCGAAGGCCGGGTCGAACGCCGGCAGGATGGTGCCCTTCCGGTACGCCTCATACCGGCTGGAGGTCTTGGAATAGTTGCACAGGACGAGCTTCACCTCCCCGATCTCTTTCAGATGTTCCTTCAGAGATGCATAGAGCGAGGAATAGCCGATGCGGAACGCCTCCCACAGGAACAGTCCCCTCTCTTTCGCGATATCTGCCAGCTCCCTCGCCTCCCCTCCCGTGAGGGTGAAGGGCTTCTCGCAGATCACATGCCTGCCCGCCAGCAGAGCCTGCTTCGTATACCTATAATGCAGATGATTGACCAGGCCTATGTAGGCCGCGTCGAAGTCTGCCCGCAGGAACTCTTCATAATCCGTATACACGGCCCCTATGCCGAACTTTTCCGCCAGCCTTCTGCCTTTTTCAGCGCTGGCGGGACGGACATAGATGGCCGCTGCCTCCGTCCCTTCCACCTGTGCCATATCCTGAAGTAGCGTCTGCACAATTCCGCCGTTTCCCACAATTCCGATCTTCATTTTTCTCTCTTTCTCCTCTCTATACGCCCGGATCTTCCAGCAGGTCTTCCCCATCCGCCGCCGATGTGGCGAGCTTATCGCAGCGCTCATTGTAATCGTGACCCGCATGGCCCTTCACCCATATGTATGTCACCTGGTGGGGTTCCATCGCTTTCAGCAGCCGCTGCCACAGCTCCTGATTCTTCACAGGCTCGTTCTTTCCCCTCTTCCACCCCTTCTTGATCCAGCTCTCTATCCAATGCTGGTTAAACGCGTTGACCACATACTGAGAATCCGAATAGACCTCCACCTGGCACGGCCGGTTCAGCGCTTCCAGTCCCACAATCACTGCCATCAGCTCCATCCGGTTATTCGTTGTCTTCTTATATCCGGCGCTCAGTTCCTTCTCGTGGAGATTCCCCCTGCTGTCTATGTAGGTCAGAATCGCGCCATATCCGCCAGGACCATCCGGATTGCCCCTGGCAGCCCCGTCTGTGTACAAGTTTACCTTCATTTTCCTGATCTCTCCTTCTTCCTATAGGCTATCTTAACAACTTTTTTATATTTCTTAAAATATTTTTGGTAAAACTATTTACTTTTTCAGAATATCTGTTATAATAAAGACATAAAGAAATCTTAACACATATAAATGGATTTTAACACAACTAAAATTTCTTAACACACATCCAACCATTATTTTTCATAGATAGAGAGTGAGGGAGATCTATATGAAGGAAAGATTAGAACAGCTGAACAACTACTTTACCGAAGACCTCAAGGATATCATCCAGGTTCCGTACGAAATTGACAGCTCTTACCACGACCGCACTTTATCGGTGAGAGTCACCAATCTGAAGACCGGCAAATCCTATCTGATGGCCTATATCAGAGGGAAGGAGAAAGCAGGCAACACTTTCATTGAATTGTTCTACATCATGCCTCATTTCCAGAACCGCGGCTACGGCCACAAGCTTCTGGACTTCTACACCCGTCTTCAGAAGGATTTCGAAGGGAAAGACAACGTCATGCTTAAGCCCATCCCCTTCCTGCCCGAGAGCAAGAACCTGATGGAATATTTCAGGCTCTATACATGGCTCGGCAAGAAGGAGCATACGAAGATGACCCGCAGGCAGCTGATCCGCTTCTATCAGTCATCCGGCTTTGAGCCTGTACGCCCCAACGATTTGAACTGTGAGATGCAGAAGGATCTGACCACTGTTTCCTGAGATGATTGTTCTCGGGTTCATAAACGGTCATATCTGCTAAGAACAGCATTCTCCAGATAATCAAGATTGTATGAACATCCTTTCATAGCCTTAGCGCCACATATACGGGAAACGCCCCGATCCATAAGGGAGGGGCGTTTCCCTTGTTGTTTTATTGAATAGGATACCCTTCCGTCCAAGTGCCATGCTCCAGGAACCGCTGGGCCCTCTTCCTGGCATTTTCCACCAGCTCCTCCCCATAGCCGATCAGAGCCAGCAGCCTGATCGCGTTGCGGCTTGTGGAGCGCCCCTTAAGCAGCTTGTAGGAGAAATAGATTTCGTCCTCTCTCACTTCTTCTGTGAAATGATAATTTTCATAGATATCTTCCAGCAGATAGGTCAGCTCGATATCGTGGGTGGCCGCGAAGCAGATGGTATCCTGGCCGCGAAGCGTCTTCAGCACTTCCGTGGACGCCGCGATCCTCTCTACGGTATTCGTTCCCCTCAACACCTCGTCCACCATGCACAGCACATGGGCTCCCGCAGCAATGCGGTCCAGGATGCGCTTCATCGCCTTGATCTCTTTGATGTAATAGCTCTCCCCGCTCCCCAGGTCGTCCCGCAGGGCCATGGAAGTATAGATCTCATAATAGCCGCCCTGATACTCCCGCGCAGGGACAGCCCCCACCGTCTGGGCGAACACCGCACACAGGGCCGATGATTTCAGAAATGTGGATTTTCCCGACGCGTTTGAGCCGGTGATCAGGACGCCTCCTCCCGTGTCGATGTCGTTGGCCACAGCGTCCTCCAGCAGAGGATGATACAGTTCCCGCACCTGATAGCGCGGCCCGCCCAGTTCCGGCTTCGCCCGATAAGGGAGCCAGCAGCGCCAGGAAGCCGCCGACTGCATGGCATCCAACAGGCCGATGATTTCCACAATCCGCTCCATCTGTCCCCGGTTCTTCTGATAGGTGTCCAGCATAGAGTAGAACTTGATGATATCCACGTGGAAAAACATGCGGAAATAATCCAGGATGCTCTCCGCGATACTTCCTGTCAAGTTCTGCCCTGTCTTCAGCAAATACACATGTCTGCGGAAACTGTCGAAGGATTTGCAGGCCCTTCCCAGCTCGTCCATGTACGTTTCCAACCCGGCAGGCCTCTTCGATTGCAGGCGTTTCACTTCCTCCAGCAGTCCCACCAGATAGAGAAAACATCGGATATAGGCACGGTCCCTTCCCATCTGCCGGTAATAGGTGCCCACATTGACCCCCAGCATCGCGAGAAAGGCGAGGATCCCTGTCCGCGCATCCACACACAGCCATACAATCGAAGCTGTCCCCAGCAGGGCCAAGGCCACATGCACCAGCCGGCTTCTCTTCTCCAGGTCATACAGCATATCCATGTATTCTGTGACGGAAAATCCCCGTATCTTCCCCATATGCCTGAGGGAGAGGCACAGTTCCTCCCGCTCTGCCTTATGCTGTTCAAAATAATCTTCCAGGCGGATCCTCTCTTCTATCTCCTCCCCGGACAGCTTCGGCCTCCGGAGAAGATCATAGAAGTATTCCTCTCCTATAGAGGAGAAACACCGGTTCATGCACTGATAGACGCTGTCCATATCCAGGTCGTTCCACGTGATATCGTCCAGGGCAAATCCTTCCGTCCCCTTTTTGCGGTAATATCCGGCAATCTTCTCCATGTCCCCCGGCGCGTACTCTCTCAGGGGATCCTTGCCGTAGGAACCCCGAATCTCCCTTAAGAACCGCTCTTCCCGCTTTTTCTCGTCCCGGCGCAGCTTCACGAACAGCAGGACGATGACAGCCAGCAGCACCCCAACGACGACCAGGCTCTGTTCTATGCTACTCATCCTGGGCCTCCGCGTCCGAGCAGTCTATACACTGCTCTCCAGGTTTTTGGATGGTTACGATCCGATCCCGGTAACCCGCGGAAATGTCCATCTGCTTCAAGCGGCTTATCACGGAGTAATCGTCCCACATGTGCATTGGCAGGGCGTATTCTGCCCCTATTGTCCTCATGAAGGCGTCAAACCCGTAATAAAACTGCTCCTCCTGCCTGGGATCCAGCACAAGAAAGGCCGTCTGAATCTTCCTGCTGCCCAGCAGTTTCTTCAGATAATCCAGTTCTTCCCGGTAGCTCTTCTCCATAAAGCGGTTATCCTCGTCAGGTTCTCCTTCCCAATGCCACCAGTTCAGATCTCCGGCATGATAAATGTTCCGCTCCCCCGCGGTGACAAGGAAGGCGGCTCCCTCGTCATTGGAGCGCAGTGTGCGGATGCGCAGACTCCCAATCCTCTTATCTGTGTGAACGCCGAGCCGGTATATCCCGGCTTCCTCCAGGCTGCCCGCCCGGACGTCAGCGTCCTTCCTCACCGCCTTCTCCCTCACACAATCCGACAGCACA
>CALWRT010000098.1 GCA_944384015.1 uncultured Lachnospiraceae bacterium
CTCCTCCCCAGATGGCAAACCCCTCTTCCAGGCGAAGAGACCAGCCTTCCGCCTCCCAATCACTTTTCCCTGCTTCGACCAGGTAGGCAGTCCCCTCATCTGTCACACCTATTCCAGGGATCTTCTGGAATCGGCTTCTTTCTCCCCCAGATAGCTTCCCCTGTCTCCAAATCAGGATCAGCACCGCCAACGCCGCGGCAGCCGCAAGGATCCCGAGCCATATCGGCTTCTTCCTGTCTGCTTGTCTGTCATCCATCTGTTTTATCGCCTCCCTCCTCATCATGGAAGCTTTGGAAAGGCGCTCTTTGTTTTTCCCAATCTTCCTTCCCAATCTTCTTTTTCTTCAGGGAGACATACATCCATTCTCTGATCAGCACATAACATACAGAGACAATCGGAATGAAAATAATCATGCCCGCCACCCCCATCAGGCTGCCTCCCACTGTAACCGATACGAGTACCCAGATGGACGGAAGCCCTACGGAGCCGCCTACTACATGAGGATAAATCACATTTCCCTCTATCTGCTGAAGAACAAGGAAGAGGATAAGAAATTCCAGCGCCTGCAGAGGATTCACCATTACAATGAAGAACATCCCCAGCACGCACCCGATAAAAGCCCCAAAAATAGGTATCAGGGCCGTCACCATAATCACAACGCCGATCAGCAGGGCATACGGCAGGCGCAGGATACTCATAGACACCATGAACATCGTCCCGAGAATAATTGCCTCCAGACACTGTCCTGTAAAAAAGCTCTTAAAAGTCTTGTTCACAAGCTGAAAGAAGTAGACAGCCTGTCCCGCCCGCTTCTGGGGCAGCAGGGCATACAGGAACTTTCTGCTCTGCACACATAGCTTCTCCTTCGCGGACAGAATATAGATCGCGAAAATAAAACCAACTGTAAAGTCAAATACAGCTCCTACCGCAGTGCTCACCACATTGAACGCAGAACCAAAGAAGGAGGGCAGCCATCCCTGGGCAGCATCCATCAGCTTCTGCATGAGCGCGCTTGTATTGGTCAGGGATTCGGGTATAATATCCTGCACGACTACCCAGTCAATGTTTTGTTCCCGAATCCACGCATCGAAACGGGCAATTGCTCCCGGTATCTGGTTGATAATCTTCTGCACCGTATTGCCTAGCTCCGGTACCACCATAAAAACCACCAAAAGGAGGACAAGCAGGAACAAGATCAATGTAAGTATGACGCTCAGCGGCCTTTTCAATTTGTGCAGGCGCGGATATTTATCCATTCTTCCGAACAGCTTCCTCTCCAGAAACCCCATCGGTATATTCAGGATGAACGCCAGGCAGCCCCCCATCAGGAAGGGCCCTAGTATTCCGAGGATAAATCCAAATATATTCTGAAAATCCTGTATATGGTACAGCAGGAAAAATAAAACCAAGCCATAGGTAAGAAGTATCAAATATTTTTTTAATGGTTTCAATTCCATAGTCCCTTTCCTTTCCCTGATTATAAGTCCACTATAACCGCCAGATACTCTCTTGGCAAGAAAAAATGCCAGGACTTGGGATATTTCTTCCTTTGTCCTGACATTCTCATTGTTTATTTTGCGTAATCTGTCACCCGGCTCTCCCGGATAACATTTACCTTTATCTGTCCAGGATATTCCAACTCAGCTTCAATCTGCTTGGAAATATCTCGTGCTAACAATACCATATCTGCATCACTAACCTGTTCTGGAACTACCATAACGCGAATCTCTCTACCTGCCTGGATAGCAAAAGATTTGTCAACGCCCTTGAAGGCGTTCGTAATATCTTCTAATTGTTTCAGTCTGTTTGTGTATGTTTCCAAAGTCTCTCTTCTCGCACCCGGACGAGCCGCAGATATCGTGTCTGCAGCCTGTACAATACATGCGATCAGAGATTCGGGTTCCACGTCGCCATGGTGTGCCTCTACTGCATTGACAACAACTTTGGATTCTTTGTACTTTCTGCAAAGATCCGCACCGATCTGAATGTGGGAGCCTTCCACATCATGGTCGATGGATTTGCCGATATCATGCAGCAGCCCAGCGCGCTTTGCCGTACGAACATCCAGTCCGATTTCTCCAGCCAGCAGCCCTGACAAATGAGCCACCTCAATGGAATGCTTCAGCGCGTTCTGCCCATAGCTCGTTCTGAACTTCATTCTACCAAGTAATCTAACAAGTTCCGGATGAATGCCGTGCACACCAACTTCCAACGTGGCGGCTTCTCCTTCTTCACGAATCATAGTCTCTACTTCTTTTTGGGCCTTCTCAACCATCTCTTCTATTCTGGCCGGATGGATACGCCCGTCCACAATCAGCTTCTCCAGCGCTATTCTGGCGACCTCTCTGCGGATAGGGTCAAAGCCCGACAAAATCACTGCCTCCGGCGTATCATCGATGATGAGATCTACGCCTGTCAGTGTCTCCAAGGTTCGGATATTTCGTCCTTCCCGGCCGATAATCCTGCCCTTCATTTCATCATTTGGAAGTTGTACTACAGAAATTGTCGTCTCAGCCACATGGTCAGCCGCGCATTTCTGTATTGCGGTAACTACATACTCTTTCGCCTTCTTGTTAGCTTCTTCTTTTGCCCTGCTTTCTAATTCTTTAATTAACTTAGCAGTGTCATACTTTACTTCATCTTCAACTGTCTTCAAAAGATATTCTTTTGCCTGGTCGGAGGTAAGACCAGAGATTCTCTCGAGTTCCTGTACACTTTGGTCGTGAAGCTTCTCAATCTCAGCCTTCTTGCGCTTGAGATCTTCTTCCTTTGCTGCATAGCTGGCCTCGCGCTTCTCAATGGCGTCAAGCTTCTTATCCAGGGATTCTTCCTTGGACAGCACTCTTCTCTCCATCCGCTGCACTTCTGCCCTTCGCTCTTTGGTTTCTTTTTCAAGTTCATTTCTCGTCTTAATGGACTCTTCCTTTACTTCCAGGAGCGCCTCACGCTTCTTCGCCTCGGCAGTCTTTACTGCCTCGTCGATAATTTCCCTCGCCTTCTCCTCGGCATTGCCGACTTTGGCCTCCGCAACTTTCTTGCGGTAGGAAACCGTTGCCGCGTAAGTAACCGGAACTGCAATCACCAGCGTAACCAATACAGCAATGATTGCTTCTACTGGCACAGGAGCACCTCCTCCTTATTAAATTTTCATTGTACACTTCTGAATACAACAGTTAAATTTTATACTTTTTTTACTGTTATGTCAAGCAATCCTTGCCTTCTCCGCACATATTTTGTAAAAAAAAGTTACTTTTCACAGCCGATTCAGAATGAACAATCAATACGTCGTGCTTGCACGTAAGCGTTGATTGTTCATTCTGAATCAGGACTGTGAAAAGTAACAAATAACTCCCTATTCATTCCAAGTCAGCCCCATCGCCCGCCGCACATCCTCCTGGCAGAACCCCCTGCGCAGCAGAAATCCATAAATTCTTCTCTTCTCACTGCCATCAGCCGTCTCCGGATCATAATTCTTCTTCATAAGAAGGCGTCGGATTGTCTCTGTCTCGTCAGACCCCTTGGCTCTTTCCGCTGCTTCCTGCGCAATCCCGCGGTCAATGCCCCTGCGCATAAGCTCCTGAACAATGTGTCTGCGGCTGTGGCTCTCCTTGCGGCTGTCAGCATAATAGCCGGCGTATCTTACATCATCCTGATAGTGCCTTTCTTGTACGTAGGCCAGTGCCCGGTCAATGACTTCCTCCGGGTAGCCCCCCTCCCGGAGCTTCCTCCGAAGCTGCATCTGTGTCCGGTCCATAGACTCCAACAGATGGATCAGACGCTGCCTAGCTCTCTTCACCAATACCTGATCTAAAATCTCCCGATAAACTTCCTCCGGCAGTTCCTTCCCCTCTGCGATGTCATAGCGTGACAGCTCGCCCTTATACAATATAAAAGCAGGCCGTCCGTCCACATATATCCTACTCCGGGTCTTCGTAACCGGTTCAATTGCGGTAACTGTCATTCTGCTGCCTGCCCTTTCAATCCTGAGCCGTCTGATCTGAGCCGGCAGCCGCGTCCTCTGCTTCTGTTCCTTGGCCGCCGCCCAGCCCATAGTGTTCCCGCACCTTCTGCTCCACCTCTTCCATCAGGGCAGAATTATCCTTCAAATATTGCTTCGCGTTCTCCCGCCCCTGTCCGATCTTCGCCCCATTGTAAGCATACCAGGCGCCGCTCTTATTGATAATATTCAGTCCAGCTGCCAAATCCAGCACATCTCCCTCCTTGGAAATGCCCCTGCCGAACATAATATCGAATTCTGCCTCCTTAAATGGAGGAGCCACCTTATTCTTCACAACCTTAATCCGCGTGCGGTTGCCCACCATCTCACCGCCCTGCTTCAATGTCTCGATCCTGCGCACGTCCATCCTCACGGAAGAATAGAACTTCAGCGCCCGTCCTCCTGTAGTCGTCTCTGGATTGCCGAACATCACGCCCACTTTCTCCCGGAGCTGATTGATGAAAATGACAATACAATTGGACTTGCTTATGGCAGCGGTCAGCTTCCTCAGGGCCTGGGACATCAGCCTGGCCTGCAGTCCCACATGGGAATCCCCCATATCCCCGTCTATCTCAGCCTTGGGTACAAGGGCGGCTACGGAGTCCACAATAATCACATCAATAGCGCCGGAACGCACCATCGTCTCCGTAATCTCCAGCGCCTGTTCTCCGTTGTCAGGCTGCGATATGTAGAGGTTGTCGATATCCACGCCGATGTTCCTGGCATATACCGGATCCAGCGCGTGCTCCGCATCGATGAAGCCTGCAATCCCGCCTCTCTTCTGTACTTCTGCCACAATATGAAGAGCTACGGTCGTCTTGCCGCTGGATTCCGGCCCATAAATCTCTATAATTCTGCCCTTAGGCACTCCGCCCAGCCCGAGGGCGATATCCAAGCTCAAGGACCCCGTAGGGACAGTCTCCACCTGCATCCTGGAACTGGAATCTCCCAACTTCATCACAGTCCCGGCTCCATATTGCTTCTCAATCTGCCCCAGAGCGGCATCCAGTGCCCTCATTTTATCCTCTCTTCTGACTTCCTCTCTTCTATTTTCCTTCTTATCTTCCTTTGCCATATGTGCTTCCTTCTCCTCTTAATGCGAACGGATGTTCGTTTTTCTAGTTATAATAGTAGTATACTTCTTGGGTATTGTCAACAGTTTTATCATAGCATTCGAGGGCTTGTTATCGTGCTGCTGGATATCATTGCGGAGGACTTCCGCGGACGCCGGACAGCGCCGGCAATAGAACGATACAGAGAGCCGCCCGGACGGAACGGCCCTCTTAAGCCATTCCCTTCCGGCAGCAATTATCACTTATTTCCTATGGACTGTTCTCCTCAGCCTTCGATCAGCCAGTCATACATCTCTTTATACTGGGCTGCAGAGGCATTCCAGGAAAAATCCGCGGCCATAGCGCGGTCTACAATCTTATTCCAGTCTCTCTTCTTATCATAGTATATCTTCTCCGCATAGCGGATTGTATTCAGCATCTCATGTGCATTGTAATTGGAAAAGCTGAAACCAGTTCCTGTATTCTCATACTCATTATACGGTTCTACCGTATCCTTCAAACCGCCGGTCTCTCTCACAATCGGCAGGGTACCGTACCGCAGGCTCATCAGCTGGCTTAAGCCGCACGGCTCGAACAGGGACGGCATCAGAAACGCGTCACAGGCACCGTATATTTTATGAGAAAGGGCTTCGGAGTAGAAAATATTCGCTGATACCTTATGACTGTATTTCCAATCGAAATGACGGAACATATTCTCGTATTTTTCCTCCCCTGTCCCAAGGACTACGAGCTGTACCGCATCCTGACACAGCTCATCCATCACGTAGGCAATCAAGTCGAATCCCTTCTGATCCGTCAGTCTGGATACAATTCCAATCATCATAGCCTTCTTATCTTCTTCTAAGCCAAGCTCCCTCTGAAGAGCCAGCTTGTTCTTGTTTTTTTCCTTCCTCCACGTCTCAATATCATAATTCTTCTCCAGATACTGATCTGTCTTCGGATTATATTCTTCATAATCAATCCCATTGACGATGCCTCTCAGAGAATTCGCTCTGGCACGCATCAGCCCATCCAGCTTCTCCCCGTAAAACGGAGTCTTAATCTCCTCTGCATATGTCTTGCTTACTGTCGTGATCGCATCTGCATAGACGATGCCGCCTTTGAGATAATTGGCATCTCCATAGGCCTCCAGCTTATCCGGTGTAAAATAGTAGGCCGGCAGCCCGGTAATGTCCTTCACAGTCTTCATATCCCATATTCCCTGGAACTTCAGGTTGTGTATTGTGATGACAGATTTCATATGGGCAAAGAATTCGCCCTCGTGGAAGCGGTCTTTCAAAAATACCGGTACAAGCCCAGTTTGCCAGTCGTGGCAGTGCACAATGTCAGGCCTGAAATCGATAACCGGGAGAGCTGAGAGCGCCGCCTTCGAGAAAAAGGCGAATTTCTCAATGTCCTCATAGATATTCCCATATGGCTTCGGACCGGCAAAATAATATTCATTGTCAATGAAGTAAAACTGCACCCCGTCGTATTCCATCTCCAGAATGCCGACATACTGGCTTCTCCAGGACAGGTCCATATAGAAATGCCCGAGATACTTCATCTGATTCTTCCACTCATCTTTCATGCACATATATTTTGGAATGATGACTCTTACATCATATTCTTCTTTATCGAAGCACTTCGGCAGGGAGCCCACCACGTCTGCCAGCCCTCCTGTCTTGATAAACGGAACTGCTTCTGATGCTACGAACAATACTCTTTTCATCTGCACGCCCTCCCCGGTCTGGTATGTAATTTCTGTATATATTATACCAAAGATACATACATATGGAAAGAGTTATCTTGCAAATTCACCAACTTACCCCCATCTCTGGTTCTTGCCCTCCCCAGTCTACGTCCGGTTTTTATATTCCAGGCGGATCCTGTCCGCAATCAGAGCGATAAATTCCGAATTCGTCGGTTTTCCCTTCCCATTGCTTACGGTATATCCAAACAATTCATCGATCGTATCCATTTTCCCCCTGCTCCAAGCTACTTCTATGGCGTGGCGGATTGCCCTCTCCACCCTGCTCGGTGTCGTCTGATGCATTTTCGCGATCGTCGGGTACAGAATCTTCGTAATGGAATTCAGCATATCCATATCCTTGACAGACATCAGGATAGCATCCCTCAGATACTGATACCCTTTAATATGTGCCGGAACACCAATTTCATGTATCATATCTGTGATATCCGTCTCCAGATTGTAATCCATGTAATCCGACTTGCTCCCATATCCGCCGCCGCGCAGCTCCGGCGCGCTCTTTTTCTTCGCTCCCTTCTTCATCTGCTTGATCCGGTTCAGGATCATCTCGTTGTCGAAGGGCTTCATAATGTAGTAGTCCGCGCCCATGGCAAAAGCGTTCTCCGTAATCTTCTCCTGTCCTATGGCAGTGATTACGATAAATGACGGATGCTTATCCAGTTCACTGTCGTGGTTTACCTTATCCATCACACTTAAGCCGTCCAGCTTCGGCATAATAATGTCCAGCAAAACCACGTCAGGACGCTTTGCCTTGATCATCTTATAGGCATCTTCCCCATTATTCGCCTTTCCAACTACTTCCAGCTCTTTGTCCTGGCTGATAATTTCGTCAAGCAGTTCTATCATTCTCTCATTGTCATCGGCAATCGCTATGTTTACTTTCTCCATAACAAGACTCCTTTCTTCGTCATTTTCATATCCCGTGGTACAATTCGCGAACAAGAACCATTTTTTATTATAAATAGTCCTCCATCCCAGGGCAATCCAAAGTAGTCAAGTTCTTTCGACATTCTCCGCCATAAAAAAAGGAAACATTTGTCATTGCCGGTCAAAAAAAGAATCCCGCTTAAGGGATTCTTGCGCTGAGCGCGGCTGCGCAGCAGCAGGCGGAGGGATGAACCGCCGTCTGCCGTGCCGCTATGCCTCATATGATAATACACACCATGCCGCCGCTGCTGTCGTTGACAATTTTTCGCATCGTCTCCTGCAGCTTCTCCTGGCTCTCTTCTCCAATCTGTACAAGCTTATTGCGTATACCGTCCTCCACAAGCTGTTCTACAGATTTTCCAAAAATATTCGTATCCCAGATTCCCTCTTCGCTCTTCTGATTTTCCTGAATATACGCAATCAGATCCTTAGCCTGCTGCTCGCTTCCCACAATTGGGGCGATCTCCGTCTCAATATTTGCCCGGATCATATGGATAGAAGGTGCTTCAGAATGTATTTTCACCCCGAATTTGCTTCCCTGCTTAATCACCACCGGCTCATCCAATGTAATCTCTTCCCTGGAAGGAGTAACGACTCCATATCCTTTCATCCTCACGGACGTAAGAGCATCCAGCACCTGTTCATATTCCTGCTTCATGCGGGCCATTTCCCGGATAGCGGCGATCATCTGATATTCTCCTTCTATCGTCGTCCCGGTAAGCTCGCTGATTGTCTTATAATAATATGCCGGGTCATAGTCCGCACGCACCCGGACGCTCCCGTCTGACATTTCAATCGCCTCTGTCTGAAGGCTGCGTATGTAATCTCCCACAAGCTGCGGCTGCAGCTTCCTTACATCCTTAACCTTGGAGATCCCTTCCATATACTGGCGGACATTCTGGATCAGGTTTTCCTTGATAGGATTGCTCATATCCAGCATCTCCACCCACTTAGGTATATAGAACTCCACCTGCTGTATCGGGAATTCATACAGCACCTTCTGAAGCAGCCGGAAAATGTCATCCCGGTGCATCTGCTCACAGTTCATGCATACAGCGCTCACACCGTATTTCTCTTCCAGCTTCCCTGTGAGCTGCTGCGCCTCTTCTCCGAATGGCCTCTCAGAATTCACCAGGATCAGGAAGGGCTTTCCAAGCTTCTTCAGTTCTTCTACCGTCTTCTCCTCCGCAGGCACGTAGGCTTCCCGCCCAAGCTCTCCAAAGGAGCCGTCTGTGGTCACCACAAGGCCGATTGTAGAATGATCAGTGATCACCTTTTGTGTCCCAATCTCCGCCGCCTGGGTGAAGGGGATCATCTGATCAAACCACGGCGTCTTCACCATGCGTTCCCCATTTTCCTCAATATGCCCCGAAGCCCCCTCCACCATAAAACCAACACAGTCAATCAGGCGCACTTTCACATCCACGCCGTCTTCCAGGGTAATAGGGGCAGCTTCTTTTGGCACAAACTTCGGCTCTGTGGTCATAATGGTCTTGCCTGCCGCGCTCTGGGGCAGTTCGTCTCTCGTACGCATTTTCACGTTCTCATCCTGAATCCCAGGCAGGACAAGCAAATCCATAAAACGCTTGATAAATGTGGATTTTCCTGTCCGTACGGGGCCCACAACCCCTATGTAGATTTCGCCGTTCGTCCGGGCCTGGATGTCTCTATATACATTGAACGTATCCATAAAAGTACCCCCTTGCTTATACTGGTAAAATATATGCAAGGGGGTGCCTGCTCATTCCTGTCATTCCTGCAAATTCAATTCCATGTTCTCATAATCATCTTCATAATTCAAACGGTACTCCACACGGATCCTCTCCACGCCGTCCTTCACTCCTACAATGCTCTCAATGTCCGTCGTCCGGCCTGCCGGGATAACCGGTTCATTGGAATAATAAAACACGTCCCTCCCGCTGTCCGCCTCGGGCATGTAGACGTCATCATAAGAGGATTCATCGGCGGAGCTGTAATAAAAATACAAGCTTCCGGCATAGGCTTCATAAATGCTCTCATTCTCCAGTGTCCACACAATCCGATAGAAGGAGTAGCCGTCCGCAGCCTCCTGCTCTTTGTACTGATCTCCAATATTCTCGCAGCGGATATCCGACAGCTCCAGTATCGCGTCCTGGCTGTATACCATATCTTCTCTCTCCTCTTGGATCACTCCGACCGTCCCAATCACGAAGAAGACCACCATCACCACACCTGCTGCAGCAAGCAGTTTCCTCAGCATTTATTCTCCCTCCTCCAGCAGCAAAAACGAATTCTCATATTCCTCCTCCGGCAGCGAAAGCGAATCCTCATACTCCCCTGACTCCGTCAAGGAAAGCGGAATCTCGTATACCCGCTCCAAGCTCTCCTCCTCATACCGCCCAGCTCTCTCCTCCACACAGACGCGGAGATTCTGCGCATCCTCCTCCACAAAGAAGACAAAAGCCCCCTCCGCATTCTCTTCATAGCTCCATCCGTAGCTGTCCATGAGGCTGATGCCGTAATATCCGGCATATACCTGGAAATCATCGGAATAGAGAGCCTCTTTGTAGACGCGCCTTCCTCCTGTCTCATAGGCCAGGTACGGAACTTCCAGATAATCTGAAAAATCATCCGATGTGCGTGCAGTGAAGCTTACGGCTATACACTTCTCCCCCTGGGGGAATTCCGGCCGCATGTCTGCCTCCTCCAGCACCTGGGCTCCTGTCACTGCCAGGACATGGCTGTCCACGGTGAACTCCTCTCCCATTCCTGCGCTCACAATCTCCAGTTCCTCCAGGGCCGCCATCTCTTCTCTCTTCATTCCATAATACATTTCCGCCCCTATGACTGCAGCTATGCACAGCAGGCAGAACAACAGGCAGATGATAAAAAACAGGCAGCCCTTCTTCTTTTTCTTTGTATCTGGCCTGTCTCCCTCATCCTTAGGCTGGTAAACCTTCGACGGCCTAGGCTCTCCTGTGTATTCTCCTGCCGCCTCCCGGAACGGATCCGGGCGCTGTCCTTGTCCCAGCATGTTATAAGACTGCTCTTGGCGGCGGGAATCTTCCTGCCGTCCCCCCGACATATCCGCGAAGGGATCTCTCCCGTCTCTCAGGAAGAGGTTCTCCTCCTGCCTGTCCTCCCGGTTGTATGTCCCGCATTTCGGGCAGATTCCATAATACTTCTCATAGTCGAAATTTTTTCCGCACTTGCTGCACTTCATGCGTGCTCCCCCTTAATCCCAGTCTATACTGCCTGCCTCTATTTTCTTATCCCGCAGCATTAGATCCTTCACGGCCTCTCCCGGACTTTTCTGAGAGAACAGGATCTGATTCACCTGTTCAATAATCGGCATCTCCACCTCATACTTCTTCGCAAGGGACAGGGCCGCCTTGGCAGAATAGACGCCCTCCACCACCATATGAACCTGCTCCATTGCTTCTTCCATAGAATGTCCCTGTCCCATGAGGATGCCTGCCTTTCGGTTGCGGCTGTGCATAGAAGCACAGGTCACAATCAAGTCTCCAATGCCGGACAAGCCGTAGAATGTCTCGAGCCGGCCTCCCATCGCTACGCCCAGCCTGGAGATCTCTGCAATTCCCCTTGTAATCAGGGCAGCCTTCGTATTGTCTCCATATCCTAGTCCATCGGCGATCCCCGCCGCCAGCGCTACCACATTCTTCAGCGCTCCACCCAATTCAATGCCGAGCATATCCGGGCTTGTATAGACACGGAACGTAGGGCTCATAAACAGATTCTGGACAAATTCCGCGATCGGCCTGCTCTGGGCCCCAACCACACAAGTAGTCGGAATTCCTCTTCCCACCTCTTCCGCATGGCTGGGCCCCGACAAAGCGGTGACGATCACGTCGGGGAGCTCTTCTTGAATGACATCAGTGAGTATCTCAAGGCTGTTTTCCTCGATCCCTTTCGCCACACATACGGCAATCTGCCCCTTCGTGACAAAATCTTTCATTTTATTGGCGGTGCTGCGGATGTAGATAGAAGGAACAGCCAGCACAAGTACCTCCTTGCCGCAGACAGCCTCTTTCAAATCTCCTGTTACTTGGATATCCTCTGGAAGTCTCACTCCCGGAAGCTTATCTTGTTGTTCCCGCGTCCTGGACAGCTCTTCTGCTTCAGCCGGAAGGGCCGACCAGACTGACATCTTATGCCCGTTGCCGTGCAGCAGCACGGCCAGCGCCATTCCCCAGCTTCCCGCGCCGATGATACTAATATTGGCCATATCCTATTCTCCCTCCTTCATCCTCGTTCCTTAGACTTGAACAAATACGTCTTATTCTCCGTCCCGGCAAGCAGGCGGCTGATATTTGCCCGGTGCTGCCAGATAGCCAGAGCTGTTAAAACGCCTGTGACAATATACAGTTCAGTCAAGCGGGACTGTGTCATGCCGAAGGCTCCTCTCTGCCCATAAAAAATAATCTGGATCAGAAAACTGATATAGAGAAGGAGAGAGCTAAGAGATACATAATTCGTGATGGAAAACACGAGAATGAACACAAACAAGGACACAAGAAAAATTCGCATATCCCCAAATGCCAGCATCATGCCCCCGGAGGCGGCAATTCCCTTGCCTCCTTTGAAATTAAGATAGAAGGGAAAATTATGCCCCAATACAACGCCCGCTCCGGTATAGACAGCCAGAAGCGGCAGAATATCCTGGCTGCTGTTATAGAAGATTGCCCGCGTCAGTAAAATGGCAAGGATACACTTCAGCGCGTCTCCCACGAAGGTAATAGCTCCCGCCTTTTTCCCAAGTACTCTCAGGGCGTTTGTCGTCCCCGCGTTTCCGCTCCCTTGGGTGCGGATATCAATCCCATGCAGTCTGCCATACAGATAAGAGGTCTGGAACAGACCGAACAAATAACCAATTGCGATACAGGCCAGCCGCACCATCACTGATCCTTCTCCTTTCTCTCCCGGATAATAAATTTCAGAGGAGTTCCCTTGAATCCAAATGCCTGGCGGATCTGATTCTCCAGATATCTCGTATATGAGAAATGCATCAGCTCCTTATCATTCACAAAAATGACAAATGTGGGGGGCTTGACTGCCACCTGCGTAATATAGAACAGTTTCAGCCTCCTTCCTCGGTCTGACGGGGGCTGCTGAAGAGCAACCGCTTCTGTCATAATCTCGTTGAGAACGCCTGTGGCTACCCGAAGGGTACAATTCTCAATGACCGCGTCGATCGTCTCGAACAATTTCCCCATGCGCTGTCCGGTCTTCGCAGACAGGAACAGGTATTCCGCGTAGGGCATAAACGAGAGGATCTCTCTCAGCTTGTTCGTATACTGGTATATTGTTTTGTCATTCTTCTCGATGGCATCCCACTTATTCACCGCGACAATGACTCCTTTACCCCTCTCATGGGCAATGCCCGCGATTTTGGCATCCTGCTCTGTCACGCCTTCCACGGCGTCAATCACCACCACAACCACATCTGCCCTCTCCACAGCTGTCACTGTACGGATGATGCTGTATCGCTCCAGCTCCTCCTTAATCTTATTCTTTCGCCGTAGGCCGGCAGTATCAATCAATACATATTCCTTCCCATTGGCCTGTATGCTGGTGTCGATGGCATCCCTTGTTGTCCCGGCAATATCCGAGACGATGACCCGGTTCTCTCCGGTCAGCTTATTGATGATGGAAGACTTGCCCACATTGGGCTTTCCCACAATGGCAATCCTCGGCCGTTCGTCTTCCTCTTCTTCTGCGCTCTCACTGGGGAAATGCTTCACTGCCTCGTCCAGCAGCTCTCCGATTCCGAGCCTGGACGCCGCGGAGATGGCAATCGGATCTCCGATTCCTAAATTATAGAATTCGTACACATCCGGCATGAATTTCTGGAAGCTGTCCACCTTATTGACAGTCAGGATAACTGGTTTCCTAGAGCGCCTGAGCATATCAGCCACCTTCGAGTCGGCATCCGTCACTCCCTGGCGCACATCGGTCAGAAAGATGATCACATCCGCCGTATCAATGGCGATCTGCGCCTGTTCTCTCATTTGAGATAAAATTACATCCTTGCTCTCAGGCTCAATTCCCCCGGTATCAATCAAGGTAAAATGATAATTCAGCCATTCCACATCCGCATAGATGCGGTCTCTCGTCACCCCGGGGGTATCTTTGACAATCGATATATTTTCTCCTGCCAGCACGTTAAACAGCGTGGACTTTCCTACATTAGGCCTGCCCACTACAGCTACTACCGGTTTACTCATTATCGTTCTCCTTTTACTCTTTAATCTATAATAGTCATGCATGCAGCACTGCATCTATCAAATCCTGTCCGCCTGATTTTACAACAGTTATCTGCGTCTGTAAAGCCTCCTCAGCCATCGGCACCGTATAGTCGTCCAAGAATACATCCGTTCCTTCCCTCAGCATCGTATCGGGGATCAAAAGAGCGCGTCCCTCTAGCTTTCCGCGAAGCTGGGCCACCAGATCCTGCCCTGTCACGAGCCCGGCCACAGTAATCTGTTCACCGAAGAAATCGTTGCGGATAGGAAATACCTCCGCTCTCACCTGAGGATATTTTCTTTGCAGCTTCCTCAATATTGCCTCTAGGAACGGAGCTGCCAGCTTCCCTGTGGCAATTGCCACATTCCGCTGCATATCTCCGCCAGGCAGAGCTCGTATCGCCTCCTCGCTCTCATCCAGGAGAAGTCTTACCATTCCCACCCCGTTCTCCAGCTGCAGATAGCCGTCATAGTTGTCTGCCGGGGGAATCTCTTCTTCCGCCAGTATATACCACTCGTCTCCCCCGTGGACAAAATGCAGCCCGCTTACCCCATAAGCTTTTTGCTGCCAGCGGTGGATTATCCTCAAGACCTCCTTCGCCTCCTCCTTCGTAAAAGGTTCCAGCGGATACAGGCCGTCCCGGTACCTAGTTAGGCCTACCGGCACGACGGAGACGCTTCTCAGGCAGGGAAGGTATCCGGCGAGCACAGACAGGCTGTACTCCAGCTCTTCCCCATCGTTGATTCCCCTGCAGAGCACAATCTGCCCGTTCATCTCAATACCGGCCTCATACAAGCGGTCCACCTTCTTCAGCGCCTCCCCTGCGAACCGGTTGTTCAGCATCCGGCATCTCAGGCCGGGGTTCATCGTCTGAAAAGAAATATTGATCGGCGAGAGACGGTAACGGATAATCCGCTCCACATCTTCCTCGCTCATATTGGTCAGAGTCACATAATTTCCCTGGAGAAAGGACAATCTGGAATCGTCATCTTTAAAATAGAGGGTCTGACGCATCCCGGAAGGCATCTGGTCAATAAAACAGAAAATACACTTATTCCTGCAGGACCGATAGTCGTCCATCAGCCCATTCTCGAACACAAGACCCAGATCCTCCTCGAACTCTTTCTCGATCTCCAGCTCCCACTCTTCCCCATCTGCTTTTCTGATTAGAATCTCTAAGTATTCTTCGTTACTCAAATACTGATAGTCAAACACATCCTCCACCGGGGTCTGGTTGATCGCCAGAAGGATATCTCCCGGGGCAATCTCTAATTCCTCTGCAATGCTTCCGGGAACGACTTGACAGATCACATGTCCTTCTTTTTTCAGCTTATGTCCCATCTTCTGACTCCTCCTTGGGATATCTTCTGATATCTTCTGATTTCTTCCAGAATCTTTCGTGCTTCTCTCGGAACATCATTCTTCATCTGTCAGCCGCAGAAAAGCCGCCAGATTCCCTCTTCTTCCATTCGTCGCCCGGTGGGAGAACAGCAGGGTCGGATTGCAGCATGTACATACGTCAGTCACCGCAAGATGTTCCGGCCGTATTCCCGCGGCCAGAAGTATCTGTTCGTTGGCCTTCCACAGATCCAGCTGATACTTTCCCTGTCCCTTCTCCAGGCAGCACCGGCGCAGTTCTTCCCCTGTGAAGCTCTTGGAGAAAGCATCTACGACATCCCGGCTCACCTCGTAACAATCCCGGCAGATGGAAGGGCCGACGGCGGCTCGGATATTCTCCGGCTGGCAGCCATAGGCCTCCTGCATCGCTTCCACTGTCCTGGCGCCGATCCTTCCAGCCGTTCCCTTCCACCCTGAGTGAGACAGCCCGATTGCCCGGCGCACGGGATCCACAAAAAACAGCGGCACACAGTCGGCAAAGAAAGCAGCCAAAGCCACATGCGGTTCATCTGTGATCATACCGTCCACATCCGTATAGTCTCTTGGGCGCAGCACGCCCTTGCCGCAGTCTCCCCGGCCCATCCGGCGCACATTTGCCGTATGGGTCTGGTCAGAACAGATAACCTCTTCCACTGGAAATCCCAGCGCCCCGCAGGCCAGCTGATAATTTTCCATCACCCGCCTAGGGTCATCTCCTCTTGTAAAACTCAGGTTCATGGATGCGTAAATCCCTTCACTCACTCCTCCCAGCCGGGTTGTAAATCCGTGAATCACTGTCCCGGTCTCCTTAAGGAGGGGAAAGACAAAAAAGGGGATTCCGCCCTTCTCCTCTATCTCAATCTGGCGGCCCCTGCTGCCGGGCTTCCTAATAAATGTTCTATCCATCTGTATACTCCTCAATCACTTCTCTCCATCACATCCAGAAAGCATCCTTCACCAGACGGATCTCCCGCCCTGTCACTGCCACAACGTCAAACCGCACTGGAACGTCCTCCCGTATCTTCCTCTTCATACAGTATACCCTGGCTGTCCGGCAGATTCTTCTGCGCTTTATCTCTCCCACAGCTTCCAGCGCCTCTCCCTTCCTCCCATCTGAACGGAATTTTACCTCTATGAAGACAAGATACCCGCCTTCCCATGCTATGAGATCAATCTCCCCGCCCTTCCAGCAAAAATTCCGCTCCAGCACTTGATAGCCCCTGGCTGTTAGATATGCTTCCGCTTTCCTCTCGTACAGTGTTCCAGTCCTTCGGTTGTCCGTGCCGCTTCCCTCCCCTGCTGCCATTCACAGTAAACCTGTATGCCCGCTGGCGCGGGCACCACCAACCATGAAAGCCGTGGGATTGCTCCGTGCTCCGCACTCCCGCATCTCCGCTGCCGCTCCGGTCGGCGCTAAACGGACGTCCACCGGATGTCCGATGAAGCTCTTCCGGTGGATCGGGCTTGGTCCGTATTGCTGAATTGCCCGGATATGGGCGGCTGATCCGTAGCCTTTGTGCGCGGCGAACCCATATTCTGGAAATCTCCTGTCGTATTCTTCCATCAGCCGGTCTCTGGTCACCTTGGCAATAATACTGGCCGCCGCAATAGACAAGGACTTCCCGTCGCCCTTCACGATCGGTACCTGTCGGACAGAGATCCCCGGTATGCATACAGCGTCGTTCAGCAGCACATCTGGCTTCTCAGACAGCTTCGACACTGCCATACGCATCGCTTCATAGGTAGCCTGCAGAATATTGATCTCATCAATCCGTTCCGGCCCTGCATAGCCCACCCCAACGCTGACCGCCTCTTCCATAATCTGTCCGTAGAGTTCCTCCCGCTTCTTTGGCGACAGCTTCTTGGAGTCATTGATATACAATATGTTACAGTCTCTGGGCAAAATAACCGCTCCGGCCACCACAGGCCCGGCAAGCGGCCCCCTTCCCGCCTCATCAATTCCGCAGATACAGCGGTATCCCTGTTCCCAGTACTCCCTCTCATACGCCTTCATCGCTTCTATGCGGCTGTACTCGGCCTCCAGCTTCTCCATCCTCCTGCGATAGGCCTCCAGGAGCCTGCCTACTCCGGCTCTCTCATCCTGCCCGTATTTCTCCTCTATCTCCCGCATCTGCTGCAGTCCTGCTGCCTCCAGCTCCTTACGTATCGCGGCAATTGTCTCCCTACTCATCGCTGTATCCCGTTCCTCTTCTGTATGATTCAGAAAGCCGTTCCAAAACCTCATATCCGTTCCGGAACGGCTTGCCTAATCAACGCCTTGATCTATTCTACTGATGTCTCAGAATGCCAAACTTATTCAGCGGCCATATCCGCAGCCACGCCCGGCCCACAATATCTTCACCGGATATCACGCCTACACTCGGTTCCCGGCTGTCAGCGCTGGCATTGCGGTTGTCCCCCAGGACAAAGTATTCATCTTCCCCCAGAAAAATCGGCTCAGCCGCTATTCCAGGACTCTTCATCACTTCATTTCCATAATGTTCATCCAGCACCTTATCATTAATATAGATGGTGCCCTCCTCAGAAATCTGCACCTTTTCTCCGGGCAGGCCGATTATCCGCTTAATGTAGTACGTATCCTCCTCATATTTATATGGAAATACTATAATATCGTACCGCACTGGATCCTGGAACCGGTAAGTTATTTTATCCACAATCAGATTGTCTCCATGACTCAGCGTGGGCTCCATGGAGGAGCCGGACACCATCGTCCGCTGTCCCACATATCGAACAACCAGCAGCGTAGCCACAACAATGATCAGCAAGTACAATATCATATTAAATATTTCCCGAAAGATGCTCTCGCTTCTCTTCTCTTCCTCTATCTCTTTTGGCTTCATGATCACTCATATCCTTACCGGGCATGATCGCCCGTCCATATCAAATCTCATCCGGAAATTCCAACGTAATTCGTCCTAAGCGCCCGCTTCTGAAATCATCCAGCAAAATAGACGCCGCCTTATTTAAGTCTAACACATTTCCCTTTAAACGGCAAAGTCTATTTTCCGCAATTTGATTCAGGCTCTGCAGGGGTTCTTCTTCCGTACATCCATACCGTCCTGACAGCATTCCTTCATAACTATGATGCAGGAAGGCAATTAGATCCAGCGCCAGCTCTTCCATATTTAATATTTCATCTTTGATTGATCCGATAAAAGCCAATTTCTTCCCAACTTCCTGGTCCTCGAACCTGGGCCAGAGGATCCCCGGCGTATCCAGAAGTTCTAACTGCTTGTTCAGTCTGATCCACTGAGCGCCCCGTGTCACCCCAGGCTTATTCCCTGTCTTCGCGCAGGCTTTCCCTGCATAACTGTTGATAAAGGTGGATTTCCCCACATTAGGGATTCCAGCTACCATAGCCCGAATCGGCCGGTTGATAATCCCTCTCTTCCGATCCCTCTCTATCTTCTCCCTGCAGGCATCCTGTACCGTTCCCTGAATCGCTTTCAGCCCTTCCCTGGATCTGGAATTCACCTTCACCGCAAAAGCTCCGTTCCGGCTGAAATATTCCATCCACTGATCATTGGCTTTCTCATCTGCCAGATCTGATTTGTTCAGGACAACAATTCTCGATTTATTTTTCCCAAGCTCATCAATGTCCGGGTTCCTGCTGCTGTATGGGATACGCGCATCCACCAGCTCAATAATCAGATCCACCAGCTTGACATTTTCCTGCATCATGCGCCGGGCCTTTGTCATATGCCCCGGATACCACTGATACTGCATTGCGCCTCCTCCTTCTGTCCTCAGGAATGACTGATTTCATCAGCGTTTCCCTTATTCCAGCCTGCCCCTATGTTCAGACGGGGACAGGATATACCACGGCTGTCCCTCAATATCTTCCAGCCGGACATTGCCCACATCGGCATGACGGCTGTCTTCGCTGCTGTCAGGATTGTCTCCGATTACAAAATAGCAGCCTTCTTCCACGGTAACCGGCTCCTGAGCTATACCAGGATTCGATATCCGCGTCACTGGAAGATCCGTCACAAGCTCATCGTTTACATATAGAAATCCCTCAATAATCTGAACAGTATCGCCCGGTGTTCCCACAACCCTCTTAATATAAAAGTGGGAATTCTCATTTCCGTTCGGCTTAAATACCACCAGATCGCCCATCTGGGGAGAACGGAGCTTGTATATCAGCCGGTTCACAAGTACAGTATCCCCATTCTCCAGCGCGGGAGACATGGAATCCCCGATGTTGCTGATTTGTTCCCCTCCATAAAACACCAGCAAGAAGGCAATCAGAAGGACTGCCGCAATTTGAACCGCCCATAGGAGGATATTCCCAACCAATTTGATATTCTGATTTTCTTCTTTTCTTCTGGAGCCGTATCTTCTGCGTCTTCTTCTCATCTGCACCTTTCCCTGTCTGCTCACAGCTGTCCTTGGATATTGACGGCGGACACCGCCGGATATGAAAGTCAATCCCTCCTCGCTCCCGCGATTGCCGACGGTATTCACAATATGGCCCTGTCTGAGACTTTCATAGTAAAAAAGGGACAACATACGGTATGTACTTGTCCCTCTTCTTCTCTTCGCTATTCGACAATTATTTTACTAATTCTTTTACCTTGGCTTTCTTGCCGACACGGTCTCTCAAGTAGTTCAGCTTCGCGCGTCTCACCTTGCCTCTGCGCACGACCTCAACCTTCTCCACATTCGGGGAGTGCAGCGGCCATGTCTTCTCAACGCCGATACCGCCTGATGTCTTGCGGACGGTAAAAGTCTCTCTGGCGCCGCCGTTCTGCTTCTTTAGCACAATTCCTTCAAAAACCTGGATTCTCTCCCGGTTGCCTTCCTTAATCTTTCCATACACTCTCACAGTGTCGCCCACTGCGAACTGAGGCGCCTCTGCCTTCAGCTGTTCTGCCTCAATACTTCTAATAATCTCGTTCATTTGTGTGCCTCCTTCATTCTCTGGATGTTCTTAATACATAATGTAACAGAGGACCATCTTTCCTCACAACGATAGCATGATACCATACATCACGCCTCTTCGCAAGCCCCTTTTTGAATTTTGTCCAGAAATTCAAGGTCTTTCGCGGTCAGCCTTGCCTTGGAGAGCAGATCCTTACGCCTCTCATAGGTGCGCAGCAGCGACTGCTCTCTTCTCCACTCATCCACCTTGCCGTGATGGCCTGACAGAAGCACTTCCGGCACCTTCTTTCCCATCCATTCTTCTGGCCGGCTATATTGGGGATATTCCAGCAAAGAATCCTCGAAAGACTCAAATTCCGCAGACTCTTCGTTATTCAGCACTCCCGGCACCAGCCTGGAAATGGCATCCACCATCACCATCGCCGCCAGCTCTCCGCCCGTGAGCACATAATCTCCTATAGAGACATGGTCTGTGACAATCTCCTCCAGCACCCGCTCGTCAATTCCCTCATAGTGGCCGCACAGGAAGACAAGCTCCTCCTCCTTGGCAAGCTCTCGTGCCATCTCCTGGGAAAACACTTTGCCCTGAGGGGTCAAATAAATGACTCTGGGATTTTTAGATGTCTTCTCCATCACAGACTGATAGGCCCTGTAGATAGGCTCCGCCTGCATCACCAGGCCGGCTCCGCCCCCGTATGGATAATCATCCACCCGCTTGTGCTTATTCGTGGCAAAGGCACGGATATCCACTGCCTGTATATCCAGCAGCCCCTTCTCCGCCGCCCGCCCGAGCACGCTTGTGTGAAGGCCGTCCAGAACCATATCCGGGAATAACGTCATAATATAAAATCTCATATGCTCTCCTCTTCCACAAGGCCCGGCAACAGATGCAGGACCATCTTTCCAGCCTCCACATCCACCTGCACAATGCAGTCCTTAATGGCTGGAACCAGCACTTCCCCATAGCGCTCTGTATCAAACGCGTACACATCGTTGGCTCCGGTCTCGATCACATCTTGCAGAGTACCGAACCGGCTTCCGTCTTCCAGAAATCCTTCCATGCCAATCAAATCCGCGACAAAATATTCATCCGCGCGCAGACGGACCGCGTTGGCCCTCGTCACATACAGGCCGCATCCTCTGTATTCTTCCACATCATTGATGCTGTCGATTCCCTTGAACTTCAGGATCACCAGGTTTTTAAAAAACTTGACTCCCTCAATCTCCAGCCGATGTTCCTTCCTGCCGTCATAAAGCAATATCTCCTTCAGCCGCCGGAACCGCCTGCTGTCATCCGTCGTGGGGAAGACCTTCACTTCTCCCCGTATGCCATGGGTACTTGTGATCACTCCTACTTTGAGCTTCTCTTCCATCTGCTCCTCCTGATCTTTTCCCATTACGATTCACAGTCCTGATTCAGGATAACAACACACGCTTACGTGCAAGCACGGCGCATTGGTTGTTCATTCTGAAGCGGCTGTGAATCGTAACCTTTTTTCCTGAAAAAAAGGAGGGCGTCCCCTGCGGATACCCTCTTCTCTTGTGCATGTTACTGCAAAATTTCCACTACAACTTTCTTCTCTTCCTGAGAAGATGCCGCCTTTACGACTGAACGGATTGCCTTTGCGATGCGTCCCTGCTTGCCGATGACCTTGCCCATATCAGACTGGGCAACCCGAAGTTCCACGACAATTGCACGGTCGTTCTCCTTCTCCTCGACTACTACCTCATCCGGGTAATCCACCAGTGACTTTGCAATTACTTCAACTAATTCCTTCACGCGGACACCTCCGGTTCGTCTTATTTTTCAATGCCAGCGAGCTTGAAAATTTTGCTTACAGTCTCGGTCGGCTGTGCGCCGTTCGCAAGCCACTTTTTAGCCAGCTCCTCATTTACTCTGTATACGCTGGGATCCTTCGTAGGATCATAGATACCGATCTCTTCGATGAACTTGCCGTCTCTCGGGGATCTGGAATCTGCCACGACGATTCTGTAGAACGGAGCCTTCTTCTGTCCCATTCTTTTCAGTCTGATCTTTACTGCCATGTATGTCACCTCCTTAAGGTTTCTGAATATAGTTCTATGATGTCGGGGAAAAACCCCTGGTATCACCTAAAACGGGAAGCGCATCTTCCCTCTCCTTGCGCCTCTGCCGCCCATCAGTCCCGGCATCTGCTTCATCAGCTTGCGGCTCTGTTCAAACTGCTTCACCAGACGGTTCACCTCGCTGATGTCCACGCCAGCTCCTGCCGCGATTCTGCGCTTGCGGGGAGGATTCAATATATCGGGATTCGCCCGCTCCTGAGGCGTCATGGAGAGAATCATCGCCTCAATGCGGGCCATCTTCTTCTCATCCATCGCTGCCTCCAGCTCCTTTACCTTCCCGCCCATGCCGGGCATCATAGACAAAATGCTGGCCATGCCTCCCATCTTCTTCATCTGGTTCATACTTTCCAGATAATCATCGAATCCCAGCTTATTCTTGCGCAGCTTCTGGGTCATCTCCCTGGCCTTCTCCTCATCCAGATCCGCCTGGGCTTTCTCAATCAATGTCAGCACGTCGCCCATGCCAAGAATCCTGGAAGCCATACGGTCTGGATAGAATTGTTCCAGATCCCCCAGCTTCTCTCCCATACCTACATACAGGATCGGGCATCCGGTCACTGCCTTCACAGAGAGAGCGGCGCCGCCTCTCGTATCACCGTCCATCTTGGTCAAGATCACGCCGTCAATCCCGATCTTCTCCTGGAAGCTCTGGGCCACATTCACCGCATCCTGGCCGGTCATCGCGTCTACCACAAGGATCGTAGAATCTACATGCACAGCTTCCTTGATAGCCTCCAGCTCCCTCATCATATCCTCATCGATATGGAGCCGTCCAGCCGTATCCAGAATCATCAGATTATAGCCGTTCTCTTTGGCGTACTCTTCTGCTGCCCGCGCTATAGCCACCGGATCTTTGCTGTCCTCCATGGCAAATACTTCAATGCCCTGCTTCTGTCCGTTGACCTGCAGCTGCTTCACAGCTGCCGGACGGTATACGTCGCAGGCCACAAGCAGCGGCTTGCGCTTGTTGTTCACAAGCTTCCCTGCCAGCTTGGCCGCTGTCGTCGTCTTACCAGCGCCCTGAAGACCTGCCATCATCAGCACGGTCATCTCGTTGGACGGTTTGATTGCCAGCTCTGTCGTCTCCGATCCCATCAGGTTGATCATCTCTTCATGGACGATCTTGATCACCATCTGGCCCGGGTTCAGTCCGTTCATCACGTCCGTTCCCACCGCCCGCTCCTGAACAGCCTTCATAAACTGCTTGACCACCTTGAAGCTGACGTCTGCTTCGAGAAGGGCCATCTTCACTTCCTTCAGGGCTGCTTTCACATCCGCCTCCGTCAGGCGGCCCTTACTCCTCAAATTTTTGAAAATATTCTGAAGTTTATCGGATAAACTCTCGAATGCCATCTGCTATAACTCCTCTAATATCTCGCTGGACAAGCGGGCTACCCGGCTTAAAATCTCTTCCTCTGGCGCCTGCCCCTCCAGCTTCACAAGGTTCTGGATCCTGCCCACCTTCTCTCGGATACTCATAAACTTCGCTACGAGATGAAGCTTCTTCTCGTAATCCTCCAGAATTCGGTTGCATCTCTTGATCAAATCGTGCACTCCCTGCCGGCTGATCCCTCTCTCCTGGGCGATCTCGCTTGGGGACAAGTCGTTCAGTACGAAATCTTCATATATCTGTCTCTGGTGTTCTGTCAGCAGCTCCCCGTAAAAATCATAGAGAAGCCCCTGCACGACAATCTTCTCCATATCTACCACCTCTGGTAGCATACAAGAAAAAGGCTCCTCTGTCAAGTATTTTTTCTTGACGCCCTATTCCTATCCTTGTATTTTTTTTAGTACAATCCGGCAAAAATCGTCAAACGCCGCTATTTGTCATGTTTCTGCGCAATAAAACAATTTGAAAAATTCAGAAAAAACGATATCATTATAGCATGGGTTAAATAACTAAGAAGGAGGGGTTTCTATGAATACCAGTCACGATCAAGTGGCAGAATTAACCGGGCAGATATTAGCTTTGCTGCCTGGAAAAAACTGCAGCGGATTGGGCGGATGCGGCTGTGCCACATGCACGGAATGTGCCCAGGCAATTGTCCAGACGGGCAAGGTCAATCTCTGTCCAGCCTGCGGCCAGGAAGCCGTAGATGCGATTGCCGGTCTATTAGGCGTTCCTTCCGTTGCGGTTACTAAGAAAATCGCTTTTATCAGCTGCGCTGGCAGCGCGGCGGGAAAGGAACGGTTCGCCAAGGCCGGCTGTACTTCCTGCGCCCAGGCTGTTGAACAAGGCTTCCAGCGGGGCGAGTGTAAGAGCGGCTGCGTCGGCTTAGGTTCCTGTGTGGATGTCTGTCAATACGGCGCGATGTCTTTCGCCGACGGCCAAGTACTGATCGACCCGGATAAGTGCAATGGCTGCGGCGCATGCGCGAACGCGAACGCATGTCCTCAGCACATCATCCGTATGATCCCGGCGGACGCCACCAACTTCATTCCTTGCTCTTCCAAACAGGAGGACGAGGACATTGTACGCCAGACGTGCGGCTATGGCTGTATCGCCTGCGGCGAATGTGAGCGTGCCTGTCCCAAGGGTGCGGTGTCTATCATTGACAATCACGCCGTCATCGACTATGACAAATGTGAAGGCTGCGCCGCCTGTACTGTAAAATGTAAGAAAAAAATCATTGTGGATACGGTTCACGATCTTGCCGTCCTGAAGGATAAGGTCGCCTTTGTCCGCTGCAGCGGCGGAATCCGAGCCTCCAAGGCTTATCAGGAACTTGGCGTCCACTCCTGTATGGAAGCTGCCAAGATCGACCCGAAGACTCTCGGCCTGTGTACCACCGGCTGTCTCGGCCAGGGCAGCTGTACCGAAGTATGCCGGTTCGGCGCTCTGACGATGGTGAACGGCACTGCCAAGGTCGATCCGGACAAATGCGTCGGATGCAGGGATTGTACATATGTCTGTCCACAACACCTCATCAACATTGTTCCCTACAAGGGTGTTAAGCAGGTTGCCTGCGCCTCGGAAGCTGACTACGCAGACAAAGCCAAGGTATGCGATTACGGCTGCATCTCCTGCCAGGACTGCTATTCCAACTGTCCGAACAACGCTCTTTATATGGAAGGAAAACATGCAGTCATTGATCCGGACATCTGTGAAGACTGTGAAGTATGTCAGTACATGTGTACACGGGGCGTTATCTGGAAGCAGTCTGTGCCGGAATATATCTATCTGCAGCGTGAAGCTCTCTCGCTGGGGAAAGGAGTGTGATTCAGGTGAGGAAATTAAAAACAATGGACGGCAACACAGCTGCCGCTCATGTCGCCTATGCGTTCTCTGAGGTTGCCGCGATCTACCCGATTACCCCATCCTCCCCGATGGCAGAGAATATGGACGAGTGGGCATCCAATGACCGTACCAATATTTTTGGAGAAAAAGTAAAAATCGTTGAAATGCAGTCTGAAGGAGGGGCCGCCGGCGCTGTGCACGGTTCTATCACCGCCGGTTCTTACACGACCACGTTCACGGCCTCCCAGGGACTGCTCTTAATGATACCGAATATGTACAAGCTGGCCGGCGAACAGACGCCGACCGTCTTCCACGTGGCCGCCAGGGCCTTGGCCTCCCATGCCCTGTCTATCTTCGGAGACCATTCTGACGTGATGGCCTGCCGGCAGACCGGCTTTGCCATGCTGGCATCCAACAGCGTCCAGCAGGTAATGGATCTGGCCGCGGTTGCCCACTTGGCTACCATTGCCGGCAAGCTTCCGATGGTTCACTTTTTCGACGGCTTCCGTACTTCTCACGAATATCAGAAAATTGAAGTGTGGGATTATGACGAGCTGAAAGAAATGGTAGACTGGGACGCTGTCAAAGCTTTTCGGGCCCGCTCTCTTCATCCGAACCATCCTCACAGTATGGGTTCGGCCGAGCAGCCTGAAACCTTCTTCCAGCACCGGGAGGCAAGCAACAAGGCTTATCTGGACACAGCAGATATTGTCGCGCAATATATGAACAAAGTAAACGCGAAGATCGGAACCAACTATAAGCCCTTCAACTATTACGGCGCTCCAGATGCCACAGAGATTCTTGTGGCAATGGGTTCCGTGTGCGATACGGCCGAGGAACTGATCGATTACTTGAACGCCAAGGGCTATAAGGTAGGTATTGTAGAAGTACACCTGTACCGTCCGTTCTCCGCAAAGTATCTCCTGGATGTCATTCCGGCGACGGTCCAGAAAATTGCTGTCCTGGATCGTACGAAGGAGCCAGGAAGCACGGGAGAACCTCTGTATCTGGACGTTGTGGCCGCCCTGAGAGGCAGCGCTTTCGACCACTGCCTGATCACAGGCGGGCGTTACGGTCTTGGTTCCAAGGATACCCAGCCCGGAGACCTGCTTGCTGTCTATGAGAATCTGTGGAGCGATCAGCCGAAACGGGAGTTCACCATCTCCATCCAGGACGATGTTACTGGTCTGTCCCTTCCTGTTACCTGTAATCCTGACGTCGCCCCCAAGGGGACGAAGGCGTGCAAGTTCTGGGGACTGGGCGCGGACGGAACTGTGGGCGCCAACAAGAACAGCGTCAAGATCATCGGCGATCACACCGACAAGAAGGTGCAGGCATATTTCCAGTATGATTCCAAGAAATCCGGCGGTGTGACCATCTCCCATCTGCGCTTCGGAGACGAGCCGATCCGGTCTGCTTATTATGTCAAGCAGGCAGACTTTGTCGCCTGCCATAACAGCGCATACCTGAATCGTTATGAGATGGTGGAGGATGTGAAGCCGGGCGGATTCTTCCTGCTCAACTGTACATGGAACGACGAGGAGCTGGAGACATATCTTCCGGCCAAAGTAAAACGCTACATTGCAGCGAATCAGATTCAATTTTATACATGTGACGCGGTGGATATCGCGAAAAAGATCGGCCTTGGGGCTAGAAGAACTAATTCTGTCCTGCAGGCAGCCTTCTTCAAGCTGGCCGACATTATTCCCATTGACGACGCGGTAGGTTATATGAAAGACGCTATCCGCCATACATACGGCCGCAAGGGCGAAGACATTGTCAACATGAACCTGGCCGCAGTGGATGCAGGCATCACCCACATTCACAAGGTGGCTGTCCCTGAATCCTGGAAGACTGCGGCGGATGACGCTCCTGCCCCGCTTCTTGAAGGAAGAGATGCTGTCCAGACCGAATATCTGAACCGCATTATGGTTCCAACAAATACATTGACCGGCGACTATGTACCGGTATCTGACTTTGTCTCAACCGCCAACGGTATGATTCCGGCAGGTACGGCGGCTTATGAGAAGCGCGGCATCGCCGCGGATGTGCCTCAGTGGGATTTCACGAAGTGCATGCAGTGCAACTGGTGCTCTTACGTATGTCCTCACGCGGTTATCCGCCCCTTCGTCATGACGGAGGAAGAGGCAGAAGGCATTGAGAACGCTGTTCCAATGAAGGGTGTCAAGGGCAAGAAGTTTACCATTGCCATCTCCGCCCTGGACTGCACCGGCTGCGGTTCCTGTGCTTCCGTCTGCCCTGCAAGGCAGAAAGCCCTCACGATGATACCTGCGGAGGCCGACTATGTGGAAGCCCAGCAGAAGAAGTTTACACGGCTCTTCGACTCCGTATCGGAAAAGGAACTGCCATTTAAGGAAAACACGGTCAAGGGATCTCAGTTCCTCCAGCCTCTGCTGGAGTTCTCCGGCGCCTGCCCGGGATGCGGCGAGACTCCTTACGCCAAGCTCGTGACACAGCTGTTCGGTGAGCGGATGTACATCGCCAACGCCACCGGCTGCTCCTCCATCTGGGGATGCAGCGCGCCGAGCACTCCTTATACGGTCAACCGGGAAGGCAAAGGGCCTGCATGGGCCAACTCCCTCTTCGAGGATAACGCGGAGTTCGGTTACGGCATGGCAATCTCCGTACAGGCAAGAAGAAATGAGCTGAAGTCTGCGGCAGAGCGTCTGGCTGACGTGATCGGCGTTCCGGCCAAGGCCTGGATCGCATCGATGGACAGCCCGGAACATTCTAAGAATACTGGTGATATCCTCCTTGCGGAATGCGAGAAAATCCAGGATACGAACGCTGACGCCCGCTACATTGTAGAGAATCAGGATATGCTCATCAAGCCTTCCATGTGGATCTTCGGAGGCGACGGCTGGGCATACGATATCGGCTACGGCGGATTAGATCATGTGCTGGCTTCCAGAGAGAATATCAATGTGATGGTATTTGACACAGAAG
>CALWRT010000099.1 GCA_944384015.1 uncultured Lachnospiraceae bacterium
CCGATCCTGCGAGACCTTTGCCGCCGGCGGCAGAGGGCGGCATGGAATGAGAGAAACGAAACAGGGTGCTGTTATTGAGATACAGCGCCCTGTTTTAAAATAGCAGAAATCACATCCGACAGGACGCCGGACAGGCCCCAGGCCTTGTGCATGCGGAATGACTAAGATAGTTTGTTAGATATTGAAACCTTGTAATTACAACAAATTAGCACATAATTTCAAGTTGTAATTTTTGGTGATTTGTTGACTTTTGTCCGATTTTGTTTTACAATAATTGTAAGAAAATCGGCTGGAAGGAGAGACGGTTGGAAGCCCCTTGGGTTTTTCCTTTCACGTACATATACAATGGCAAGATAATAAAAATGGGAGGTAAGAACTATGGCAAGATTTGATTCTTATTTTTTGATGAAAGAGCAGGATGTTATTGAGTACGCGCAGATGAAGGTGCCCCAGAAAGATTGGGATGCGGCGTCGATGCAGTGCAAGGAGATCGGTGACGGCAACCTGAACTATGTGTTCAAGGTGACAGACGGGAAAGGCCACAGCGTGATTGTGAAGCAGGCAGGCATCGAGCTGCGTATCTCCAAGGAGATGAAGATTGATACCGACAGAAACCGCGTGGAGTCAGAGATTCTGCTTCTGTACGGCAAATTGGCCCCAGGGCTTGTGCCGGAGATCTACGACTATGACACTGTGATGTGTGCCTGCTGCATGGAAGACCTGTCCGACCATGAAGTAATGAGGACGGCAATGATGGAACATAAGATTTTCCCGAAATTTGCCGATGAGATTTCTACTTATATGGCTCGGGTACTGATGGGAACGACGGATGTTGTGATGGATCACCAGGAGAAGAAGAAGCTTCAGAAGAAGTTTATCACCCCTGACCTGTGCGACATCACAGAGCAGCTGGTCTATACAGAGCCTTACAATGACGAGAGAGGGCGGAATAACGTATATGCTCCCAACGCGGAATTTGTAAAAGAGAAGCTCTATCATGACGAGGAGCTCCATCTGGAAGTCGCGAAGCTGAAAATGGACTTTATGACGAGGGCTCAGTCCCTGATCCACGGCGATCTGCACACAGGTTCTATTTTTATCAACGAGGACAGCACGATTGTGTTCGATCCGGAATTCTGTATGTATGGCCCGATGGGATATGACATCGGCAATGTAGTTGCCAACATGATCTTTGCATGGTGCAACGGAGACGCGGCAGGAGACGGGGAGTTCTGCGAATGGGTAGAGTCTGTGATTGTAGACGTGGTAAATATGACTATGGACAAGATGAGCCAGTACTACGATGAGCACGTGACTGACACCATGTGCAAGACCAAGGGCTTCAAAGAATGGTATATGAAGAGCATCCTGGAGGATACTTCCGCAGTGACCGGCCTGGAACTGATCCGCAGGACGGTCGGCATGGCCAATGTGAAGGATATCACCACAATTGCGGACGAGAAGGCCCGCACACGCGCGGAGCGTATCTGCATTATGGCCGCGGTTGATTATATCAAGAACCGCAGTGACAAGGCGTGCGGCAACTGCTTCCTGAATACGCTGAAGGATGCGGTCAAAGCTGTGGATGCGCAGTAATGGGCGATGCTTTATTCATATGGAGAAAGGAGATAAGATCGGATGGAAAACGCATTAAATCTGGATACTGTCGTTTTGGCGGAGAATGAGAAAGATATGATTATCCTTGACCAGACATTGCTGCCCAATGAGACAAAGTATCTGACGCTGAATAAGGCGGAGGATATATGGGAGGCAATCTATAAGCTGCGTGTTCGAGGAGCGCCGGCAATCGGAGTAGCGGGAGCCTATGGGTACTATGTGCTGGCCCGTCAGTTCGAGACAGAAGACATGAACGAATTCGTGGCTGAGTGCACGAAAATGATGGAATATTTGAATTCGTCCCGCCCTACTGCGGTGAATCTGAGCTGGGCACTGAACCGGATGCACGAAGTTCTCCTCAGTGAGAAAGACGGCAAGACAGTGGCACAGATGGTAGAGCGCCTGAAGGAAGAGGCGAACGCGATCAGGGAGGAAGATATACAGATCAGCCGGAATATCGGGGCTTACGGATATGAGCTTCTCAAGAAGATGGGCAGCGAAGTCGGCATTATGACGCACTGCAACGCAGGAACGCTTGCCACTGCAAAATATGGAACCGCTCTGGCTCCAGTGTACATCGCCTTGGAGAATGGCTGGGATCCGAAGAAGATCCACGTATATTGCGATGAGACAAGACCGCTGCTGCAGGGAGCCCGCCTGTCTGCCTATGAGATGCAGGCGGCAGGGGTAGATACCTATGTACAGTGCGACAATATGGCCTCCTATACCATGAAGTCCGGCAAGATCGGTATCATCTTTGTAGGCTGCGACCGCGTGGCTGCTAACGGCGATTTTGCCAATAAGATCGGAACGAGCGGAGTGGCAATCATCGCGAAGCATTATGGGATTCCGTTCTATGTATGCGCCCCTTCTTCCACCATTGACATGACCATGGAGTCGGGAGACGAGATACATATTGAACAGCGCAAACCGGAAGAAGTGACGGAGATGTGGTATAAAGAGAGGATGGCTCCGGAAGGAGTCGGGGTTGTAAACCCGGCCTTCGACGTGACAGACCACAGCCTGGTAACAGGAATTATCACAGAGAAGGGTATCGCCTATGCTCCGTTCAAAGAATCTTTTGAGAAAATGGGTATAAAACCGGTGACAAAATACGTAGATAAGAAATGAGATCATATCTGCCAAGTGGGTGCGGGAATGCCGCACCTGCTTGGACAGGAGGGCAGCAGCCGTTAGAAAAACTGAATGTGATGCGCAGTCAGATAATCGGCCCAGTCTGCCGGGAAATCTCGATCCATGACAATACCGTCCACAGCGGTGAGAGGAGCAATATAGGAGAACGATACGTTATTCAGCTTGGAGTGGTCTATTACCAGGTACTTTTTGCGGGCATGTTCCAGAGCTGCCTGATGCAGGCGGGCCCGTCCATCGCTCGTATCGGTAATGCCGTAACGAAGATGTACGCTCCGGCAGGAGATGATGGCTTTGTCCACATAGTAGCGTTCCAGTGTCTTGATGGCCCCTTCACCGATGAAGTCCATATTTTTTGATGAAAACTCACCGCCTACCACATGGAGCTTGACCGTGTCGGACGTGGATAATATATTGGCGATTTCCAGTGAGGAAGTCAGCACCGTCAGCTTGCGATGGAAGATTTTGCGCGCGATGGACCAGCATGTAGTGGAGCCATCCAGATAGATGTAGTCTCCAGGCTGGATGATAGAATCGCATTTTTGCGCAATTCGCTCTTTTTCAGGGATTTTCAGCACTTGTCTTGTGCCAATGTCTATATCATTTTGGACGCCTTCCAGGATGTAGGCTCCTCCGTGGGTGCGGATCAGTTCTCCATTCTGTTCCATTTCCCGCAGATCACGCCGGATAGTCTCCTTCGTGACATTTAATTGCGCGGCGAGATCCGTGATCCTGACACTTTTATGTTCCTGCAGGTGTTCACGGATAGCTGCCTTTCGTGCAATGGCTAACATATAGAGATGCCTCCTTGTTCTTTGCTTTTTCAAGCATAGCATAAACAGGAAAAAATTGCAATTTATATAGAAAAGCCCAGTCTCAAAGCAGAGACGGACGGACTGCCAGCAGGCCGGGACGACGATGCTTTCGAGACCTTTTCCGCCATGAGCAAGTAGGCCGGCAGGCCGGATTGCGAATAGCGGACGAATGGCGGGAGTACGGAGTACGCAGCCATTCGGGGCTTTTCTAGAGATTAGGCGCCCAGTCTCAAAGCAGGCCTGGAGCGCCAGGAGGGAGATAGTATGAAATTTAAAGGATATACAGATGAAGGGCTTACTGTTCTGCTGAAAGACCGCTTTACTGTGGACTATCGCATACAGGGGGACGAGCATTCGGCTCTGCAGGCGGCAAAAAATATCTGCGTGGAGCAGACCGTGGAGTTCCCGGCCGCCCATATCGAATGCGATGCAATCCAGAAGGAAATTATCGGAAGGCTGGAAGCGTTTGTGCCGTGTGAGGGCGGATACCGCGCAACGATCAGCTACTCCGATCAGTGCGCCACAGAAGAGTTCGCCCAGTTTTTCAATGTAGTGTTCGGCAATTCAAGCCTTTTGCCGGGAATTGTTGTGGAAGATATCCGCCTGTCTGAGGAAATGTTCGGCTGGTTCCCGGGGCCGAAGTATGGGGCGGAGGAGATCCGCAGGAAGTTAGGGGTATACGGCAGGCCCTTGACGTTCACGGCGTTAAAGCCGATGGGACTGCCGACAGAAGCGCTGGCAGAAGAAGCATATCAGTGCGCTTTGGGCGGCGTGGATTTGATTAAGGATGATCACGGGCTGATGAATCAGCCGTTTTCTGATTACAAAAGCCGGGTGAAGGCTGTGTGCGAGGCGGTGCGCAGGGGGAATGAGGAAGGCGGAGGCCATACGATGTACATTCCAAACCTGTCAGGCAGCGTGTTTGAGATCATGGACCGGGCAAAGTTCGCGCAGGAGTGCGGGGCAGAGGGGATTATGCTCTCGCCGGGACTGATCGGCTATGACACGATGCAGTATGTGGCCGCCCACACGGGGCTTGCGGTAGCAGCCCATCCGGCCATGGCAGGATGTTTCCTGGATAAAGGAGCGGGAGGATTTGCCTGCGGTTTGATTATGGGCCTCCTTCCCCGCATATGTGGAGCAGATTTCACCGTATTTCCCAACTACGGAGGGCGCTTTTCCCTTACGGAACAGCAGTGCCTGGACATCGTAGAGGGGTGTACGAGGAAATATGGCAGAATGCCGTCGATCATACCGTGTCCCTCCGGAGGCATGACCTTTGAAAAATTAGGGGCCATGAAGCAGTTATACGGTGGCGACGTGGCGTTTCTGATGGGAGGAGGGCTGTTTACGTACAGTCCGGATCTCGCGGAAAACTGCCGTATATTTAAAAGCAGTGTAACTATTTAGCAGGTCTGCGCATTTACTGCGCAGACCGTACGAAAACGTAGCACAGCATGCAAAAAGCCCATCGCCGAAGGCGATTTTCACGGCTTTTTGCCCGTAACTGTGAAGGTACTGAACAGTTACGAAGCAACTTGGAACAGCAGCAAAGCAACTGAGAAAAGAGGTAAGAAGATGAGTTATCAATTCGATAACAAGTATCCAAGCGATTTCGAGGTCAAGAGAGACATTTTGGAAATCGGCCGCAGAATGTATGCGAGAAACTTCGTTGCCGCCAATGATGGAAATATCAGCGCGAAGGTCAGCGAGAATACGATCTGGTGTACACCGACCGGCGTGTCTAAAGGGTACATGACCGACGATATGCTTGTGCTGATGGACTTGGACGGCAACGTCTTGAAGGGAGATCTCAAGCCGTCCAGCGAGATCAAGATGCATCTTCGGGTGTACAAAGAGAATCCCGAGGTCAGCGCGGTCGTACATGCGCATCCGCCGGCAGCAACATCTTATGCCATCGCCGGTCTTCCTCTGAACCACGCCATTATGACAGAGGCGGTCATGGGAATCGGGGAGATTCCTCTGGCACCCTACGCAATGCCAGGCACGGAGGAAGTGCCCAATTCCATCGCCCCCTATGTCACGACGCATAACGCCTGTCTGCTGGCGAACCATGGAGCCTTAACCTGGGGCAGGGACGCTATGGAAGCGTGGTTTCGGATGGAATCTGTAGAACATTTCGCGCTTGTGAGCATGTATACGAATGGCCTGATCGGACAAGCCAACGAGCTGACATGCGATCAGGTGGATCGGCTTATTGAACGGCGTACGAACAGCGGAATCTCCACCGGAGGACGTCCGCTGTGCCGCAACTGCGGGGCGGACGGGGTGCCTGCCTGCGTGGCCGGCAAATGTTCAAGCAGCTGTCAGGCATCTGGCGCGGGGCATTCCTGCGGCGGTTCCTCCTGCGGTACGTCGAGCTGCGGCAGCAGTGAGGAGGACAAGAAGGATGCACAGATGGTTGCGCAGATTGTCCAGCAGATACTCGCCAAGAACGGCTATTGTAAATGAACTGGAATGGGTATCGCATAGAAAGTTACGATTCACAGCCACCCCACCCGCATGCGCACCCGTCGCCTCTTCGAGGCTTCAGTCTCGCGCCTTGCGGCGCTAAGGCTGCTTATGTGGGTGGGGTGACTGCTTCACAGTCCTGATTCAGGATGAACAACACACGCTTACGTGCAAGCACGACGCGTTGGTTGTTCATTCTGAATCGGCTGTGAATAGTAATCATAGAAAGCAGGTGATGGAAGTTTGAACATTGATAAGTCCGAGATCCGGCGTACCGTCCTGACAGAACTGGCCCGCCATGGGTTAAGCAGATTTGTTCCGGTAGGGATATCGGCTCGGCACGTCCATCTTACAGAGGCAGACATCGAGACCTTGTTCGGGAAAGGCTACCAGCTGAATCCCATCAGGCCGCTGTCACAGCCGGGGCAGTTTGCCGCGAGAGAGCAGGTGACTGTCATCGGCCCAAGGGGACGGTTGGAACATGTGAGGGTGTTAGGCCCGGCGAGAAAAGAGAGCCAGGTGGAGATATCTATCTCGGATTCTTTTGTGCTGGGAGCGAAGAATTGCCCGGTGCGCTTGTCCGGGGACCTGGAAGGCAGTATGGGTGTCAAGCTGCTGGGGCCGGAAGGCCAGGTGGAGCTCTCCAGAGGGCTCATTGTGGCGGCCAGGCACCTGCATATGAATGACGAGCAGGCAAGGGCCTTCGGCATTCACGACAAACAAGTGATCGCTGTCCAAGTGACAGGGGCGAGGCCTTGTCTTCTGGACAATGTCATCTGCCGTACAGGCAGCGGCCATGAGCTGGAGCTGCACCTGGATACTGACGAGGCGAACGCATGCGCCCTGGGCAGCGGGGATCTTGTGGAGATTGTGATTCCGGGGGAGACAGTCCGGCATTCTTCCAAGGAATGTCCGGCATCTAAACAGGAGCCTGCGGGGATCCGGGAAGAGAAAAAGCCTATAGAATTGGAACGGAATATCGCGCCGTCCATGAGGGAGGGCAATGCTCCCATCCCGGAAGCGTGGAGATCGCCCACACCAGCGCAGAAGTATGAGTTCCGTCCGGTGGAAGTCACAAGGCAAGTGATTGAAGTGCCGGAAGAAGACATATTGGAGCTTGTGACGGAGCGGGACATCAACGACGCCTACCGGGACAACAAGAAGCAGATCTACTGCGAGAAAAAGGCACTGATCACGCCGTCGGCAAGAGACCGGGCGGTGGCTGCCGGAATCAAGATTATCCGGATGAAAGGGAGGGATTAGCCGTATGCAGATTGCGAGAGTAGTGGGGACGGTAGTAAGTACGAGCAAATCCGAGAAGCTGACCGGGCTTAAGATGCTGCTTGTGAAGCCTATTGACCTGGAGACTTTTCAGGAGAAGGGAAACATCGTGGTAGCGTTCGACGCGGTGGGCGCAGGAGAAGGGGAAGTGGTCATGATTGTCTCCGGTTCTTCCTCCCGCCAGACAGCGCTGACTGAGAACAAACCGTCTGACACGGCGATTATCGCCATCATTGATTATATTGACTTATATAACAAACGCATATTCAGCAAAGAAAAAGAAGAAAGTAAGAAGGTGGATAATTAATGCTTACGAAGGAGCAAATTGAGCAGATTGTCGAGATGACAGTCGCTCAGATGAACAGCCAGGCACAAGCCACCGCAGGAGGCGCCTCCTCGTTGGGCAATGGCTGGATGTTCGACCGCGCAGAGGACTGCATCAAGGCAGCGAGCGCAGCTCAGAAGCAGCTGGTTGCCATGACCATGGAAGCGCGGGAGTCTCTCATCCGGGCTATGCGCAAGGCGGCGGTAGACAACGCCGAGAAGCTGGCGCAGATGGCTCACGATGAGACAGGATACGGAAAAGTCCCGGATAAGATCCAGAAGATTCTGCTGGTGGCGAACAAGACGCCGGGAACAGAAGACATTGTACCGAGAGTGTTTACAGGGGACAAGGGGTTAACCCTTGTGGAGCAGGCACCGTTCGGAGTGATCGGATCCATCACACCCTCCACGAACCCGCCGGGAACGGTCATCAACAATGCGATCAGTATGATTGCCGGGGGGAACGCTGTCGTCTTCAATCCCCATCCGGCGGCTAAGAAATGCTGCCAGGAGACGATGCGCATACTCAACGAGGCGATCGTGGCGGCCGGAGGGCCTGTGGGACTGATCTGCTGTCCCACCAACCCCAGCTTGGAGACGAGCAATGTGATTATGAACCATCCTGACATCAAGCTGCTGTCTGTGACAGGCGGAGAGGCAGTTGTCAGCGTCGCGATGAAGACCGGGAAGAAATGTATCTCCGCAGGGCCGGGAAATCCGCCGGTGATTGTGGATGAGACGGCAGATATCCCGAAAGCGGCAAAGGATATCGTGGACGGGGCATCTTTCGATAACAACGTGCTGTGCGTGGCGGAGAAGGAATGCTTCGCGGTCAATACCGTATTCGACCAGCTGATGGCGGAGATGCAGAAAAACGGCGCCTGGATGGTGCGGGGAGAAGACATCGACAAGATTGTGCGTACAGTTCTGGTGAACCAGGACGGCAAATATGTGATCAACCGGAAATTCGTCGGACATGACGCGACCTACATTATGGATCAGTCTGGCGTCTCCTACACAGGCAATCCCCGCCTGGTCATTGCGGAAGTGCCGAAGGAGCATCCGTTCGTCGTGGTGGAAATGCTGATGCCGGTGCTGGGCTGTGTGCGCTGCCAGAATGTGGACCAGGCCATTGACTGGGCCGTATGGGCGGAGAGAGGCTGCTGGCATTCCGCGCTGATGCACTCCACGAACTATCTGAACATGACGAAGGCGGCGAGGGCTCTGAATACGACTATTTTCGTGAAAAACGGGCCGTCCACGGCCGGTGTGGGATTCAACGGCGAAGGCTATGCCACGCTGACCATTGCCACCCCTACAGGAGAGGGACTTACCTCCGCGAGAAGCTTCACCCGGGCGCGCAGGTGTGTACTGGAAGACGGCTTCCGCATTATATAATGGCTTATGGGGCTGATTGAACAGATTCGGGATGCCGGTGTTGTGGGTGCAGGCGGCGCCGGATTTCCAACCGATCGAAAACTGAACTGCAAAGCAGAAATATTTATTGTCAATGGAATCGAGTGCGAGCCGCTGCTGCGGACAGACCGCCATGTGATGGAACAGTATGCGCCGGAGCTTGTGAAGACCGTCCGGGCCATCCGTGACAGCCTGGGAGCCAAGCGCGCGGTCATCGCCCTGAAAGAGCACTATGACCAGGCGGTGGACGCTCTGAGAGCAGCCGTGAAAGGGACGAAGGTGGAGCTGTATCTGTCAGAATCCTTCTATCCGGCCGGGGATGAGCAGAACCTGGTATACTGTGTGACAGGAAGGGTAGTGCCCACCGGTGGAATCCCGCTGGATGTGGGCTGTGTGGTGAGCAATGTCAGCACGGTGCTGAACATCGCCCATGCGATCAACGGGCAGCCGGTCACAGAGAAGATGGTGACAGTGGGAGGAAGCGTGGCAAATCCGGTCACGGTATCCTGTCCGATTGGGACGCCCCTGTCCAGACTGCTGGAGGCGGCCGGAGGGCCGGTGGGGGACTGTACTTACATTGTAGGCGGCCCCCTGATGGGGAAAGTGACAGACGACCTGACAGAGCCGGTGACGAAGACGACCGGAGGGCTTCTGGCTATCCCTAAGGGCCATACGATCCTGACGAAGAAAATGGAAGGGGCGCGGGACGCCATGCTGGCCCGGGCAGTCTGCAGCCAGTGTTCCATGTGTACCCAGATGTGCCCGAGAAATGCCATGGGGCTCAACGTACAGCCCCACAAAGCGATGCGGGCGCTGGCATCGGGGAATGACAGCCTGATAGGCGACGTGAACGGGGTATTCTCCTGCTGCGACTGCGGTATCTGTACCTATTACGCCTGCAACTTCGGGCTGAAGCCCAGCAAGGCGATGCAGAAGGCCAAGGCGAAGCTGATAGCCCAGGGGATGAAACCGGTCAAAGAAGTCAAATACGAGCCGGACAGCGGGATTGACAACAAGAGGCTCCCCACGGAGCGGCTCCTGCTGAGGCTGGATTTGAAGAAATATGACAAGGATGCCCCGATGGGCGGATTTGTGGACTGCGGCCAGGTGCGGATTCCGCTGAAGATGCACATCGGAGGGCCGGATGAGGCGGTAGTAGCCGCCGGACAGCATGTGGCGAAAGGCCAGCTGATCGCGAAACCCCAGGGAATGGGAGCAAATATCCACGCGTCGATTGACGGCACCGTCACGGCGGTGACAGAAGAATTCATAGAGATAAGGAAGTGAGACGATGGGTGCCATTGGTATGAATGAAGTGATGAGTATACCCGCAGGTATCCAGGCTTGCGATGCCATGCTGAAGGCGGCGGAGGTAGAGCTGATCAGCGCAGGCTGCGTCTGCGCGGGAAAATATTATATCGTCGTTGCCGGGGAGGTTGCCGCTGTGCGTTCTTCGATTGAAGCCGGGAAAGAGGTGGCGGAGAGCCTGCTCATCGACAGCATGGTAATCCCCAATGTGGATCCTCAGGTGGCTCCGGCGATCAGCGCATGCACGATGGTGGACCGGCTGCAGGCGCTGGGGATTATGGAGACATACTCCCTGTGCGCGGCTGTACAGGCTGCGGACGCGGCGGCGAAGGCGGCGGAGGTGGAACTTCTGGAGGTACGCTTAGGCCGGGGGCTGGGAGGAAAATCCTTTATCCTGCTGACCGGGGAAGTGGCGGCAGTGCAGTCGTCCATTAAGGCGGCGGAGAGCCTGGAGGAGACGAAGGGCCTGATGGCGAAGAGTGCAGTTATCCCTTCGCCCCATCCAGATATGCTGCGGGCGATCGGCTGAGTCCATCCATTGACAAAAGCCGCAAGATGCCGCACAATAGAAACACAATACGAAGGAAACTCTGATGAAATCAATATTTTTCTCAGATGTTTCACAGGATATCATAACTGTAAAGCAAATATCAATCACATACAATAATAACGATTAAAACATATGGAGGGAATTATAATGAAAGAAGCATTAGGAATGATCGAGACTCGTGGACTGATTGGCTCCATTGAAGCGGCAGATGCCATGGTGAAGGCGGCCAACGTACGGCTGATCGGCAAGGTGCAGATCGGATCCGGACTGGTAACGGTTATGGTGCGCGGCGACGTAGGAGCTGTGAAGGCGGCGGTAGACGCCGGGGCAGCGGCGGCGAAGCGTGTCGGCGAACTGTACGGCGTACATGTTATTCCCCGTCCCCACTCTGATGTGGAGTACATTCTTCCTACTCTTGACCGCGGCGACGAGGAATAAGAGATGTATACTGGCGTAGTGGCCGGATCAGTGGTAGCTACGGTGAAAGATCCGGCGCTGGAAGGCGTTCCCCTGCTTGTCGTCCGCAAGATTGAGGACGGCAAGGAGGGAGACCTGGTGATCGCGGCGGATCAGACCCGGCAGGCGGGTATGGGCGATTATATCTATATGATCGGTTCCAAGGAAGCGGCGAGAGTGTTCCGCCGGGGGAATATACCGGTGGATGTGGCGATTGTCGGGTTTATTGATACTTACAACGAAGAACTGTGAGAAAGGAGGGACTGGCGGTGCGCCTGGCGAAGGTTGTGGGAAATGTGGTTTCCACCGTTAAAGACGACGGATATTATGGCTATAAGCTCATGCTAGTAGAATACTTTGATCCGGCTACAGGCGCGCCCCAGGGCCCTCGCATGATTGCTTTTGACTGCGCCGACGCCGGCGTGGGCGACATTGTCATCGTGAACACGGACGGCGGGGCCGGCAATATGCTGTTTGACGATGAATACGCGATCTTCGACTTGGTGATCTGCGGAGTGGTAGATAACTATACCGTCGACGGGGAGACTACGGTGATTCACGGATAAGAAGGAGGGGCAGTGTATGGAACAGGAAATGACGGGCGCTATAGGGCCAAGCGAGATTGCCGGACAGCTGGCCGGCATTTATGAAAATTTCACAGAGGCTGTCCAATCCCTTGGAGGCAAGGGCAAGAAGCGCTCCGGCAAGCTGGTGTCCAGCATGGCCAAATGGGTGGGCGGCAGCCACGTGGTGACAGACCGGGAACAGCTCTGCCAGAAGTTCCTGGCAGATGTGCAGAGCCAGCTGGAACTGCTGAACCTGGCCCTGGAAGTGGCTGACGAAGAGGAGGCTGCCCAGGCATGCCTGATTGCCGCGGATATTATGACAGAGCCCAGGCCGTCCCAGTCCAATTCCACCACGGATCTCATGAAGCGGGCAATGATCGGACAGATCATGCCTTTCTTAAAGCATGTGAAAAGGGAAGAACTGATCCGGATTCGTGAGCGGATGGACCAGGCCTACTCCAGATGGGCGCTGCTTCCCGTGGAAAAAGAGATAAAAAAAGAGCTGGAGCGGCTGATTGGCTAGAAGGGCAGCAGGCCCGCGAGGTACAACAACAGAATAACTTGAAGAATGAGAATGACAGGCATCCCGACAGTGAATTTCGGATGCCTTGTTTTATGCCGGAAGACCGCCATGCCCAGTATGGAGCCGATGGATCCGCCGAGGATGGCAGCAAGGAAAAGGGTACGCTCTGGAATGCGCCATTTTCCGCGGCGCGCCTTATGCTTATCCGCGCCCATGAGCAGGAAAGCCGTGAGGTTGGCCAATACCAGATAGATAAGGAACAGATAAGAAAAATTGGGAAATCCAATTGCTTGGAACATGAGACTGCCTCCTGTTATGGGGAAAAGCCCCCAACTATGATGTCTGCGGATGGTTTTGCGCTCTGCGATCCTGTCCGGTTGTGGGCAGGCATATGGGGATTGAGATCTCTTGACCCTGGCATCACATGATTATTATAGTATGGGCACGATGGAAGGTCAACGGATTGTTGCGATTCACAGCCACCCCACCCGCATGCGCCCCCGTTGCCTCTTCGAGGCTCCAGTCTCGCGCCTTGCGGCGCTAAGGCTGCTTATGTGGGTGGGGTGACTGCTTCACAGTCCTGATTCAGAATGAACAACACACGCTTACGTGCAAGCACGACGCGTGTGTTGTTCATTCTGAATCGGCTGTGAATCGTAACAACGGATTCAAAAACTCTTTGCCATTCCCCTGGACGGGTGCTATAATGTTACCAATAGTTTCGGTAAAATCTAAATACGGAGGGACTTTGGACAATGTACAGTATTGATGAGATTAAGAAAGTAGACCCGGAGGTGGCCCAGGCGATTGAGGACGAAGTGAAGCGGCAGAACAGCCACATTGAGCTGATCGCTTCTGAGAACTGGGTGAGCAAGGCGGTTATGGCGGCGATGGGAAGCCCGATGACGAATAAATACGCGGAAGGCTATCCGGGCAAGCGCTACTACGGCGGCTGTGAGAACATGGATATTGTGGAGAACCTGGCTGTCGAGAGGGCGAAGCAGTTGTTCGGCTGTGATTATGCCAATGTCCAGCCCCATTCCGGAGCCCAGGCAAATATGGCCTGTTTCTTCGCCATGATGGAGCCGGGAGATACGTTCATGGGTATGAGCCTTGACCACGGCGGACATCTGTCCCACGGGAGCCCGGTGAATATGTCGGGAAAATATTTCCATGTGGTTCCCTATGGAGTGAACGATGACGGCTTTATCGACTATGAAGAGGTATTGCGCATTGCCAGGGAGTGCAGGCCGAAGATGATTGTGGCGGGGGCGAGCGCCTATGCAAGGACAATTGATTTTAAGAAATTCCGGGAGATTTGCGATGAGGTAGGGGCATACCTGATGGCAGACATCGCCCATATCGCCGGGCCAGTGGCGGCAGGCTTGCACCCGAGCCCGTTCCCTTACGCGGATGTGGTGACCACAACAACCCACAAGACACTCAGAGGGCCAAGAGGCGGCGTCATCCTGGCCAATGAGGAGGCGGCGAAGAAGTTTAACTTCAACAAGGCGGTATTCCCCGGAATCCAGGGGGGGCCGCTGATGCACGTGATTGCCGCGAAGGCCGTATGCTTGAAGGAAGCCCTCAGCCCAGAATTCAAGACATATCAGGAGCAGGTGCTCAAGAATGCCAAGGCGTTGGCCGGCGGGCTGATGAACCGGGGAGTGCGGATTGTATCCGGCGACACGGACAACCATCTGATGCTGGTAGATTTGACAAGCGTTGGTATTACAGGTAAGGAGGCAGAGAAACTGCTTGACAGGGCCAACATTACATGCAATAAGAACACGATTCCCAATGATCCGCAGTCGCCGTTTGTAACCAGCGGGCTGCGCCTGGGCTCTCCTGCCGTGACGTCCAGAGGCCTGAAGGAGGACGATATGGACGTGATCGCCGACGCCATCGCTATGATGCTCAAAGATGCCGACGCCAATGAGGAGAAAGCTAAGGCATTGATTAAGGGGATTACGGATAAGTATCCGCTCGTGTAGAGTCTATCTGTACGGCAATTCCATGCTGTAATCAGCAAAGAGTCGGGAACCTCGCTCATTAGACTTGAGAACTAATGAGAGGGGTTCCCTTTCTGCTGTCTGGAATACGGCCGGCGGCCGTCCGCGCGAGGCTTTGCACAGAGGACTTTTTTGTTCTCTTTGAAGTAAGAAATTTGTAAGAAAACATTT
>CALWRT010000100.1 GCA_944384015.1 uncultured Lachnospiraceae bacterium
AAAATCGAAATCCATTACAGCTTTGTCGGACAGGTTGATACCGAGCAGGAGCCGACGCAAGTTGTCAACCATGACCGCCGTAACATGGTAGATGTAAAAAGTATCGCTATCTAACCCCAGCAAAGGATGGTCCCGGTATTAACCAAGGAGGTAAATTTTTATGAGAATTCAGCACAACATTGCAGCACTCAACTCTTATCGTAACCTGACAAACAACAACAGCGCAGTATCTAAGAACTTGGAGAAGCTGTCTTCTGGATATAAGATCAACCGCGCAGGCGATGATGCCGCTGGACTGGCTATTTCTGAGAAGATGCGCGCGCAGATTACAGGGCTTGAGACCGCGCAGAAGAATGCTAATGATGGTATTTCCCTCGTACAGACCGCTGAAGGTGCTCTGACAGAGGTTCATTCTATGCTGAACCGTATGGTAGAGCTGGCAGATCAGTCCGCGAACGGAACATATCAGGACGAGGTTGACCGTGAGAATCTGCAGAAAGAGATTCAGTCCCTGAAGGACGAGATCGACCGTATCTCCGAGTCCACCAACTTTAACGGCATTCAGCTGTTAGACGGCTCTATGGATGGAGAGGGAACTCCGTCTGCTACCATTTCAGGCACCATTAGCGCTACACTGGGTACAGTAACCACAGCGGCAACAGACGCTACTGGACAGTATACGCTGACATTTGAGGATGTTAGCATAACAGAAGGCGGAATGGCGAAGGTCGAATTCGGCGGAAAGACCTACGAATTCGAAGTTACAAAGTTTGATGATAACGCATCTTTCGCTGAGAAATTCGTGGCCGCATACAACCAGGATATGCTTACAGGCACTAATATGGGAACCTTGACGGCATCGGTACAGGATAATGTGGTTACTTTTACGGCTTCCCAGGCAGGAGATGCTACAGGCATAACCCTTGGCAGCGGAACTGTCAGCGCTGGTGATGCTATGGATCCAGAAGGAAAGAACCTAACACTTCAGATCGGCGACACATCCGATCCGTTCAACCAGATGTCTGTTTCTGTCAAGGCGATGGATACAGCATCCCTTGGAATTGATGGGGTAGATATCAGTACCCAGGCAGGAGCACAGGCTGCGGTAGATGTGATTAAGAACGCTATTAACCAGGTATCCTCTACTCGTGGTGATCTGGGCGCGATCCAGAACCGTTTGGAGCATACGATCAATAACCTGAGCGTAACGACAGAGAACATGACGTCTGCTGAGAGCCGTATCCGCGACGTAGATATGGCAGAAGAGATGATGGCCTACACGAAGAACAACATTCTGGTACAGTCTTCCCAGGCGATGCTTGCCCAGGCAAACCAGATCCCGCAAGGAGTTCTTCAGCTGCTTCAGTAATCAATTGCAGAGACTGCGCAGCGATTTTGGAGGGTATCCGGCAGGAATGCCGGATATCCTCTCTTTGTATATGCAGACCAACAGAAATGGAAAGGATAGATAAAAATGAAAAGAAGGATGCGAATTTCCCAGTGTATGATTGTGAAGAATGAGGAGAAAAATATCCGCCGAGCCTTATCCTGGGCAAAGGAGATTGCTTTTGAACAGATTGTGGTGGATACTGGCTCTACGGACCGCACTGTGGAGATTGCCCGGGAGATGGGGGCAAAAGTCTATCATTTCCAGTGGATTGATGATTTTGCGGCGGCCAAAAACTACGCTGTTGAGCAGGCATCTGGAGACTGGATTGCCTTCTTGGACGCGGATGAGTATATGAACAGAGGAGATGCCCAAAAGCTTGCGCGGCTCTTAGAGCAGATTTCAGCGCCAAATCCAGAGAAAAAGACGGCTATGTTCGTGCGCTGTTCTTGGATACAGTTAGATGATAATGGGAACCCATTCAGCGTAGATGTTCAGGATCGGATCTTCCGGAACCGGAAGGATATCCGTTATCAGGGAAAGATCCATGAACAGCTTCATATGCCGGAAGATCCCCATTTCGTTTGTATACAGGCGGAGAAGCTGCTTACAATTTTCCATACTGGCTATCAGCAGAGCGCATTTAAGGAGACGGGGAAAAGCAAGCGCAATATCGAATTGCTGGAGAGGGAGCTGGCGAAAGATCCAGAGAACTATGAGGCGTGGTGCTATATCGGCGATGCTCTGAAAGCTGATAAAGATTTGGATAGAGCAGCTGACAGTTATCGAAAGGCTATAGAAGGGGCGAAGCTGGGCAAGCTTAGTAAACAGCGGTATCAGACAGCCAGGAGCGGGTTAATGTCTATTCTGGCGGAGAAGGCAGCCGGGATGGAATCAATGGAAGAAATCTATCAGCTGGCTAAGACCTATGGATACCCAGACACGAACAATCTGGATCCCTATTTTTATTTGGGGCTCTGGCATTATAATCGGGATGAAATGGAAGAGGCAAGAGAGATGTTTTTGCTTGCTTTGAATAGGCTGGAATCCTATAAAGGCACTGAAAAAATAGTGACAGACGGCTATCTGAGAATGACATATGTGTGGCTGGCACAGGCGTGCCTCTACCTGAAGCGTCCGCAGGAGACGGTGCGCTACTGCGTGCTCTCGCTTCGCATGGATCGTTTTCAAGATAATATATTGAAGGCTGTCCTGCAGCTGCTGAAGAATGAGCCGGGAGAAATGAGCAAGGCTGATGGTACTTGGAGATTCCTTCAGAGCCTCTATGATTTTCAAAGCCTGAAAGATTTGCTCTTCCTATATAAATGTGCCCAAGAGGCCAAATTTGATGCTCTTGGAGAGAGAACGTTAGAAGCGATGCCTCAGGAGGTAAGAGAAGAAATCTTGAAGGCACAGAAAGAAAAGAAAGCTTCTCTGGATACTATAGGAATTACGGTGCACAACCGGGCGGATAAATGGTTTGTTTCCTGGGTTAGTAAGATGCGGGAAACTTCAGAAGAAGAATTGGTAGATCAGATGAAGAGCTGCCTTGAAAAGTGGAAGGGACAAGGCCGAGAGAATTATTCTGCTTATGTAGTTTATTATAGAAAATATCCTTTATGGGGGAACCTTGATCCAGACAAGGACGACTACGAGACCTTTGCCCTGCGGGCCCATATGATAAAAGAACATCTGGAAGAACTCATATGGCTGTATAATATTCTGGCCGATTACCGTTCAAAACAGTCTCTTCTTGCAGTCCTCTTTAACTGGACAGATTTTAACTTAGGCTTTTTGGGTGACGTTAGGGAGAGGAGCCTACAATACTACGACTTGGATTTGGTTCCTTCTGGAGAAGAAGAAGTCTTCGTGGATGTGGGGGCTTATGTCGGCGACAGTGTCCTGGATTTCATTAAGAGCTATGGCATTCAGTACAGGAAGATTTATGCCTATGAGCCGGATGGAAATAATGCGGAAAAACTAGCAGAGAATACAGAGAGATATCATGATATCGTAATTCGCAGGAAAGGCGCAGGCAAAGAGCAGGGAGAATTCAGTATTATCAAAGGCACAGATCCGTCTGCCAACCATTTGGGACGTGAGGCAGAAGAAAGGGACAGCCAAGAGAGGGACATGGACAGAGTGGAAGTCGTTACGCTGGACGAGGACATTGCAGAGCCTGTCACCTGGATTAAAATGGATATAGAGGGAGCAGAATATGATGCGCTGCAGGGAGCTTCAGAGCATATTAAGAAAGATAGGCCCAAACTGTCGATATCTGTGTACCATGGTTATGACGACTTGTGGCGGCTGCCCAAGCTGATTTATGAGATGGTGCCCTCCTATCGGTTTTATCTGCGGTATTATGGGGGAAATCTGATACCGACAGAGATTGTCCTGACAGCTTTGCCGGCAGAAGAGCAATAGGAGCTATATAGATACGAGATATAAGAGGACTGTTCGGACAGGCATGGAATAATTGGTAAATGGCAGGGAGACTTCCCTGTCATTTGTGTGATGCTCTTATGTTTTTAAAATGGATTTTACTGGACATTTCCAATTTTCTACGCTATAGTATAAGTGCCCTAAGGGTAATAAGTGATTTTCCGAAAGGTGGTGGTTTTTATGTCAAAAAGTATAAGCGATACGGGCCTTGACGTTCCTGGGCCGATACGGACATCCGAACACATAAAAACTGCATATGGAGGAAGATTGCTATGGAGAGAATTAGAGAACTGATTGAGACAAAGCAGTACAGGCTTTTGAGAGAAGAACTCCCGGAGATGAACGTAGCGGATATCGCAGCTGCCATGGAAGAAATGGCAGGCAGCGAGATGCTCACGGTTTTCCGTTTTCTTCCAAAGGATATGGCGGCCGATGTATTCGCCTATCTGCCGCTGGAGCATCAGCAGACAATCATTACGGCGCTCTCTGACAAAGAAGCTGGGAGCATCATTGATGACTTGATGGCGGATGATGCGGCAGATCTCTTGGAAGAAATGCCGGCAAATGTGGTGAAGCGTCTGCTGGCGAATGCCAGCCCGGATACCCGCCGGGACGTGAACCTTCTGCTCATGTATCCAGAGGATTCCGCAGGCAGTATCATGACCGTGGAGTATGTAGACCTTAAGGCGGAGTCAACAGTCGGAGAAGCTATCCAGAAGATCCGTAGGACAGGGATTGACAAGGAGACGATTGATACCTGCTACGTGGTGGACGCGGGAAGGCGGCTGATCGGGACCGTGACGCTGCGTCATCTGCTGCTTGCCTCGGATGAGGAGACGATCGGCAGCATTATGCGCGAGAAGGTGGTGTCTGTCCACACATTGACCGACCAGGAAGACGTCTCCAGGAAGTTTCAGAAATATGACTTTACCTCTATGCCTGTCGTAGACAATGAGAACCGGCTGGTGGGCATTATTACAGTGGATGATATTGTGGATATCCTGCAGGAGGAGGCCACAGAGGATATTGAGAAGATGGCGGCTATCGTGCCGGGGGACAAGCCTTATCTGAAGACAGGCACCTTTGAGACATGGAAGAAGAGAATTCCATGGCTGCTCTTCTTGATGATATCGGCGACCTTTACCGGGAGGATTATTTCATCTTTTGAGGATGCATTGAGCGCCTGCACGGCATTGACTATTTTTATCCCGATGCTGATGGATACCGGCGGCAACGCAGGAAGCCAAACATCGGTTACGATTATTCGCGGTTTGTCTTTGAAAGAGATACGCTTCAAAGACTTGTTCCGGGTTATCTGGAAGGAGATCCGGGTAGCGGTCCTGTGCGGACTGACGTTGGCTGCGGCCAATTTTGTCAAGATGATGATCATTGACCGGGTAGGCACGCAGGTAGCGCTTGTCGTATGTGTTACGCTGGTGATCACGGTGTTCTGCTCGAAGATTGTAGGCTGCATCCTGCCGATGCTGGCCGACAGACTGGGCTTTGATCCGGCGGTTATGGCCAGCCCGTTCATTACAACGATCGTAGATGCCCTGTCTCTGCTCGTATATTTCCAGTGCGCGACCATCATGCTGCATATTTGAGACAGCGGCACTGGCAAGAAAAATGTGAAGCAGGTCATAAAATTCGTTAGACAGGGCCTTCAATATTAATTAGAAGAGGGGAGATCCTATGGAGAAGGAGACCTTCCGTTCTCGGCTGGGTTTCCTGCTGTTGTCGGCAGGATGCGCGATCGGGATCGGAAATGTGTGGAAATTTCCGTATATAACGGGATTGTACGGAGGAGGAGCCTTCGTCGTTATCTATCTGCTGTTTCTCGCGATTGTGGGCGTGCCGGTTCTGACGATGGAGTTTGCGATCGGCCGGGCAAGCCGCAAGAGCACGGTAAGGGCCTACTATGAATTGGAGAAGCCGGGAAGCAAGTGGCATCTCCACGGATATGTAGCAATGGCAGGCAATTTTGTGCTGATGATGTTTTATACAACGGTAACTGGCTGGATGATGCACTATTTTTATTTGTACTGCAGCGGACGGATTATGGAAGCGTCGGACAAAGAGGCAGTGAGCGCAGTCTATGACAATATGCTGGCTTCACCGCAGATTATGGGCTTCTGGATGCTGCTTGTGGTAATCGCTGGATTTTTCATCTGTGCCAGAGGTCTGCAGAACGGGGTGGAGCGGGTGTCCAAATGGATGATGCTTTCTCTTCTGATACTGATTATCGTCTTGGCCGTGCACAGCGTGACCCTGGAAGGGGGAGCAAAGGGGCTTGCGTTTTATTTGATTCCAGATCTGGAGCGCATGAAGGAGGTCGGTATTGGAGAGACCATCAGCGGGGCCATGAATCAATCCTTCTTCACCTTGAGTCTTGGAATCGGAGCGATGCTCATATTCGGAAGCTATTTAAATAAGGAAAAAGCACTGCTGGGGGAGTCCATTCGGGTTGCCGCCCTGGATACGTTTGTGGCTTTTACATCGGGCTTGATTATATTCCCGGCATGCTTTGCCTTCGGCGTGTCTCCTGACAGCGGGCCGTCCCTGATATTTATCACCCTGCCCCATGTCTTCAACAATATGGCGGGAGGCAGGCTGTGGGGAGCTCTGTTTTTCCTGTTCTTGTTTTTTGCATCCTTTACGACAATCATTGCTGTGTTTGAGAATATTCTTGCCTGTACTTCCCAGATATGGCCGATGAGCAGGAAAAAGGCATGTGTGATCAATGGGATCATCATTGCGGTGCTGTCAGTCCCATGTGTGCTGGGCTTTAACCTTTGGTCCGGTTTCCAGCCGCTGGGAGCGGGCAAGACAATTATGGATCTGGAAGATTTTGTGGTCAGCAATCTGCTGCTGCCCCTTGGATCGCTTATTTATCTGGCTTTCTGCGTATATCGGGTTGGCTGGGGCTTCGACAATTTCGCGGCAGAGGCAAATACAGGAGACGGGGTCAAGGTTCCCCGGTGGATTAGGGGCTACGTTACTTTCGTGCTGCCGGTACTCGTGTTCCTTGTATTCCTGCAGGGGATCTTGTAATGAGTCTTTTTGCGGGGGAAGCTGTGCATCTTGACGCTTGATCCGCAGGCATACCTCAAAGATGGTATGGGACGGCGGGCTTATCAGGGATATTTGCGCCTGCATGGGAAGAAATATGTCTGCAAATAACGAAAAGCCCTTGAAAAAGGGCTTTTTATATGTTATAGTGTAACAGTCTGTGAGTAAACACGCAGGCGGATTCTGGAAACGGTGCCGGAGATTTTCGGTTTTTCTGGGAAGAGGAAGCCTGCGGAAGAATTGAACCGAATGGAGGAAAAAGACATGAGCGTAATTTCAATGAAGCAGTTACTGGAAGCAGGTGAACATTTTGGACACCAGACAAGAAGATGGAACCCTAAGATGGCTCCGTACATCTACACTGAGAGGAACGGCATCTACATTATTGACCTGCAGAAGTCCGTCGGCAAGGTGGACGAGGCCTATAAGGCGATTGCGGATATTGTTGCGGACGGCGGCACTATTCTGTTTGTCGGCACGAAGAAGCAGGCACAGGATGCGATTAAGACCGAAGCGGAGCGCTGCGGCATGTTCTATGTCAATGAGAGATGGCTGTGCGGAATGCTGACCAACTTCAAGACAATTCAGAGCAGAATTGCCAGACTGAAAGAGATTGAGACAATGGCTGAGGACGGAACATTTGAGGTTCTGCCGAAGAAAGAAGTTATTGCGATAAAGAAAGAGTGGGAGAAGCTGGAGAAGAATCTGGGCGGAATCAAAAACATGAAGAGACTGCCGGATGTAATCTTCGTAGTTGACCCGAAGAAAGAGAGAATCTGCGTACAGGAAGCCCATACCCTTGGCATCACCCTGATTGGTATTGCTGATACGAACTGTGATCCGGAAGAGTTGGATTATGTGATCCCGGGCAATGACGATGCTATCCGCGCAGTAAAACTGATTGTTTCCAAGATGGCAGACGCTGTTGTTGAGGCGAACCAGGGCGTTGCCGAGGCAGAGGCTGCAGAGGATGCTGCAGAAGAAGAGATGACTGCAGAGGAAGCGGCAGAGGCATAATCCCGGAGCGGGTTGAGAAGGATAAGCTGAGACTGATTCGGATTAAGAAAACGATAGTTTAGGAGGAGAGTCAAATGGCAGTTACAGCAGCAATGGTAAAAGAGCTCAGAGAGATGACGGGAGCGGGAATGATGGACTGTAAGAAAGCCCTTACCGCTACGGATGGAGATATGGATGCGGCTGTTGAGTTCCTGCGTGAGAAGGGACTTGCAAGCGCTACAAAGAAGGCCGGCAGGATCGCAGCAGAAGGACTGTGCACAACGAACGTGGTAGAAGGCGGCAAGAAGGCCGTGATCGTGGAGGTTAACGCTGAGACCGATTTCGTTGCCAAGAATGAGAAGTTCCAGACCTATGTTGCCCAGGTGGCAGCTCAGGCAGTGAAGACAAACGCGAAGGATATCGAGGAATTCCTTGCTGAGAAATGGGATCTGGATCCGACTATGACGGTGAAGGAAGCTCTGGCTGCTCAGATCGCAGTGATCGGCGAGAACATGAACATCCGCAGATTTGCTCAGGTGACAGAGGAGAATGGTTTTGTCGCTTCTTATATCCATGCAGGCGGCAAGATTGCGGTCCTTGTTGATGTACAGACAGATGTTGTCAATGACGCAATTAAAGAGATGGCGAAGAATGTGGCCATGCAGGCGGCAGCTCTTAGGCCTCTGTACACATGCAGAGATGAAGTGGACGCAGAGTACATTGAGAAGGAGAAAGAGATTCTCACCGCAGCTGCTAAGAATGAGAAGCCAGATGCCAATGACAAGATTATCAGCGGTATGGTAATGGGCCGCATCAACAAAGAACTCAAGGAGATCTGCCTGATGGATCAGGTATATGTGAAGGCCGAAGACGGCAAGCAGCCTGTAAGCAAGTATGTGGAAGAGGTTGCCAAGGCTAATGGGGCCAATGTGAAGATCAAAGGATTTGTTCGCTATGAGACTGGCGAAGGAATCGAGAAGAAAGAAGAGAACTTTGCTGAAGAAGTCGCAAAACAGATGGCTGGAAACTAAGGGAATCAAGTCCGAAGGACGCAGAGTTTTGTGTTGATATTTTGAAGATAAGCCCTTATAAGCAGTGATAATGCACCGCTTATAAGGGCTTTTATACTACAGAAATATACAGCGAAATATAAAGTAAAGTTTTATTGATTTTGCCCGGCAGTATAGATACACTGTAATTAGACAGGGGAGATGGCCCATCATAGATTTTGCAAAATACGATGCCATACAGATGCATCCCCGAATATAATCAGCAGGTCAATTTGCCGCTGTAAGAAAGCGTCGGTATCAATAAGGTTGACGGATGTATGGGAGGAGGAAAAGTGACGTGAGAAGATGGAAGAAGATAGGAATCGCTGCCGCCCTGATTATGATCGTAAGCGTTATCCTGTTTGCAAGATATTATCTGCAGATGTGGCCATTGCGTTTCCGCGCGGAATTGGATGCTTTTTTCGGGAAAGGCAATTGGGAGACAGTCTCTTCGGAAGCCAAAGAGAGCATGATATATACGGTCCGCTATCGCTCATCAAACCGCGCGATAGGATCTGAGGAGCGTCCGGGGAAATTTCATACGTGGGATATTGCCTGCATTGACAGCAGTGGTGAAGGGGAGATATGGTCAATCAGCGACCATACGATGAGAATAAATCAGGATCGGCATTGGCTGTTCAGCCCAGACAGATACTCCGCCAAGCAGGCATTGGCACTGGAACTTATGGATGTGTCCTGTGCGGCGGCAGGAGAGAAGCTGCGTGAAGATATTCTGCTGGATATACTGCCAGAGCAGGAAGCGGACTGTTTGGATGTGGAGATCTTTTATCGGAACGGCAATCCGCCGCCGGATATGTATGATGTCTTGCTGGAAGAGCCTTGGTTCACGGCTAGGGAAACGACGGCTGCCAATTATCTGAGCACAGATCTCTACGATTTTTATATCCATATTCTTGCCCATGATTATCGAGTAGAGAAGCTCTCTGCGGATGAACAGGAACACCTGATGGGCAGCCTGGCGGAGATAGAGGAGGCGCTGAAAGCCGCCTATGGAGAGTACGCGGATTATGACATCTATCTGGGAGAGGGACGAGAGGCGGTGTTTCAGGGTACTAAGGCGGCACAGGCTGCAGGAGAAAGATGACAGAAGGGATTAGGCGGAAGAAGATATAGTCATCTTGTCGAATGAAAATTTGGCCTTTGGAGCTGGCTGTATATGACTTATGAGCCAAGAACCAATAGAATAGGATGTATTCAAAAGAGGATAATCGGGAAATGAAGAAGGATGGGATAACAGAAAACTGCGTAATCGAAGAAATTACGGAAAAAAAGAAACAGTTCCTGGATTTGTTGTTGCTTGCGGATGAACAGGAGGATATGATTGACCGGTATCTGGAACGGGGAAGGATGTATATTCTCCGGGATGGAGATGTGAAAGCTGTCTGCGTCGTGACGGAAGAAGGGGAGGGGCTGCTGGAGGTGAAAAATATGGCTGTTAATCCAGACAGTCAGAGGATGGGATATGGAAGGGAACTCCTTCGATATATAGAAGAGGTGTACCGGGGAAGTTTTCATACGATACAGGTGGGTACAGGGGATAGTCCGATGACGATTCCCTTTTATGAGCGCTGCGGCTTTGTTAGAACCCACAGGGTGCCCAATTTTTTCACAGAGCATTATGATCATCCCATTTTTGAACAGGGAGTCATGCTGAAGGACATGATATATCTGCAAAAGAAGCTCAAATGACCTTCGGTCAGCTTAAAGGATAGCAACAGCATAATGGAAAGCTTACTTGACATTTCTGAGAAATGCAGTATAATGAATGTATGGAAAGTGAGCTTTCCATACATCTGATGGCCAGAAGATGAAAAAGGAGGCAATGATGAAAAACCGCCTGGAAGAATTACGGAAGGAGCGGGGGATCCGGCAGGAAGAATTGGCGGCTGCCCTGCACGTATCACGCCAGACTATCGGATCTTTGGAGAACGGCCGGTACAATCCGTCTATACTGCTTGCGTTTAAAATTGCCAGATACTTTGAGAAGAGCATTGAAGAAATTTTTGTCTATGAGGAGGAGAAGGAGGATGAAGATTAAAAAATCCCGCCTGTGGTATATTGGTTATGCGATTGCTGCCGGCATTGCCGCTGTCATCCTGTTCGGGGATTTTTCGGAGATAACCGATGCCGGTCTTGGAGTTGCCTTTGCTGCTGTATTTGCAGTTACACATGTTCGCTGTGTCCATCAGAAAATGCTGGAGCAGGACGAAGATTACAAAATGAACGTCATGGATGAGCGCAATATCGCTATTAAGGAAAAGGCTGGGAATATTGGTAACATGATCAATATGGCGCTGTTGGGAGTGCTGCTTGTAGTTTTTATCGTGCTGGGCTATGATCTCCCAGCCGTCTTGCTGGGGGCAGTCATCGTGATCCAGCCTTTCCTTCTGATTGTGATAAGTACCCGCATAGGGAGACGGATGTGAGAAGATGCGCAGGAGTTAATAGCTTCCGACACACAGCAAAGCTAAGACAAAGATGCAGGAATAGACCTTTTTACAGGCTTCCTGCATCTATTTTTATAATGGTTGCTGATATCTATATATCGCTTCCCTATCCCTACCTATTCATTTTCTACACATTGTCCGCTCTGTGTCTGCTTCCTGAAGCCGGCGAAGGGAATCTGGATAGGAATATAACCGGTCTGTGATTACCGGCGTTTGGGCGTTTTGGCAAAACCGATGAAGGATAAGACCATCTCCGCAATGACAAACATAAAATAAAGAGGGAACAGGACGAGGGCAACCGCGTACAGAATAGCTCCTGTCAGGGCGAACCCTCTCTTGTGCATAAATAGGCCAAGAGCGTTGAAGATAACAGCCAGGACAGTTATAACGATATGAGGCATGACAAGAGCCGTGGCAATTCCTGCCCCGATCTGTTCTGCGGCACCAGAGGCTTCTCCCAATGTCCCGGACCAGTATACAGCGCTGTAGATTAGATATAAGACGCCGATGATGAGAGAAATCAATAGAAAGATGTTCAGCTTCTGCTTCCGGGGCGGATGCCTGCGGACAGGAGAGATTTGATCATTTTCATCATCTTCTTTCAGCCGGAACTTTTTCTTACAGTGATCACAAAGTCCGTAGCCGGGACTTTTCTTACTGTGCCGAAGGGGCCTGCCGCATTTTGGACAATTCATCTTAAGTACCTCCTATAAGTTTTAATACTGACGGCGTCTCTGCGGAAAGGGCAGTACAGCGCCAAGAACGAGACGCGCTGTTATGACCGCCGCGACGGGACAATTGTTCTGTATACCATGTGAAGATCGTGTCATGAGCAGGGGGGTGAGCATGCCGGGTATCTGTCGGGTATCTCTGTGAAAGCGTATACAGTCCTATAGAAGGTACATGCCAATTACCCTGCTGATTTCCTTGATATTGCCCATTCCGGAAAATTCAAATCTCACTGCCCCCAAACCGCTTAGACACACAGTTAACTCGGCATCTATATCCAGGATCCCTGCGGTCTCAATAGAGAAAGCTTGTATTTTGGAATAAGGCAGAAATGAAAAATCCTTCTTGCTGCCTGTCACCCCCTGTGTGTTGCAGGCGATGATGCTCTTGTTGGTGAATACTACATAATCCCTGAGTGCCGTATAATAACCGACAATCTCCTCCTGGGGAATCAGAAGTTCCAGAATATCACCGGGAACTTTCTTCTCATTTCCTTTGCTGAGCTTAAATACCTTTTTGTTTTCAAAATCGATCATAGGCACCCTCTTTTCTTCTAAAATTTTATAGGAGCGGCGGATGATTTCCGCTTTTTTACTATCATATCATAACAATGGTTAATAAGCAAAAACGAATAGGTGCTTATCGTCTTATTTTTCAAAAAAATTTTGATGCGGAGCTGCTGCGTCGGGAGCAATAAGAACAAATTACAAAGATAAAAACTTTTTTTCTTTTTAATGATCTTCTAAAAAAGACGCAATTATGTAAATCAGCGTATTTTCGTAATTTTTTCGATTTTCCCCGTATTTACGGGCATTCTAAGTGTCGATATAAGATGAGATAAAAATGAATAAATTGTAAAGAATAGCAACAAAATAGCAACAAATCACTGTGGGTGGATTATGTAACCTTGATCTTTTCAATCTCTTCCCGCAGATCTTCCAGGCTTCGGTGTCCATAGACGGCATTGGTTACATCATTCCCGAAACTATGCCCGAGCATCCTCTTGCGGTCGTTGTCATGGACACGATACTTTTCACACAGCGCCGAGAACGTGTGCCGGCAGTCGTGAGGCGTGTGACGCTGGATGCTAAGCTGTTCCAGAACCTCATACATCTTCCCGCGAAACGTGTCAGGGGTAGATGGCAGCAGGCAATCATATCTTTCCATCCTGGCGGCCACAAGCGGAAGAATGGAAGAGTGGATAGGAACAACACGGCCTTTTCCAGTCCGGGTCTTCACGCCGCCCCGGAAGTATTTCTGCTCCAGATTAACTTCCATCGCCCGGTATTCTATGATGCGGAATCCAGAATAGCACATAATCAACAGGAGCTCTACGGTCGGATCATCCTTGTGAGCCCACAAGGTTGCCAGATCGGCCTCCGTGAATGGCTCTCCGTGCTCATCGTCCTCCGCCTTGTTGATTTTGACGTTGGCAGAATAATCCTTGTCCACGATCTCCATCACATCGGCATACTGGTACATCTGATGCAGCAGGGAGACGATCAGTTCCAGGCTGGCATGCTTGAGCGGGCAGTTATCCACTACCGCCTGCAGATCGGGATGCCGGAGATCACGAAATATCCGGTCGTGAAGGACGGCACAGTTCTTGTAGGCTGCCCGGGTGGACGCCATTGCCTGCTTGGAATATTCCCGGCTCTTGTCCCGGACATACTTGTACTCATAGTATTCCTCGTAGACCTCCGCAAATGTCTTCCCGGTGAGTTCCTCATCGGTCTGCCGGATGCGGTTATAATCTGCAAGGATCCGCTGCGTGAATTGGCTGATGTTCTCCTCGCCGATCTCCAGATCGGTCTCCATGCCCGGCTCGTAGGTGCCGGCCTTGTAGGCAGTTAAGATGGCGAACCCCTTGTACCAGTCATCCACATAACAGATAGCTGGCTGGGAGATGGGGCTGCCGTTGAGGTTATAGTCCTGTGTCGGCGGATATACCCCGTAGGGGTTGCGGCGGCGCTTGCCCAGGTATTTGATGGTGCCATACCCGCTCGGCAGGCGTGGGTGCTTACGTTTTCTGCGTTTCTTTTGCTCCGGCATAATATATCCTCCTTAAAAATGGGTACAAAAATGACAGCCAGCAGGAACTTATGTTCTGCTTGCGTGGCCGCCCCGAAGATGATATTATATGGATGAGAGTTTTGTGTCTTCGGGGACACGGGCCGCCCTGGTGTTGTAGCGCTGGGGCGGTTTTTATTATTGAAACTTATAAATTAAAATGTTATATTAGTATAAATAATATTATACTAGCCTCCGGATTGCAGTCACGATGGAAGAAGTGTTCCAACGAACCATTTCATTGGCAACACTTGTTACTGCGGATGGCGCTCGATCTTGCCCCCACGGGTATATGCCGAGAATAGGTTTTCCCATGCGTACGGATTCATCAATTTCGTATTGCATCCAGTCACTGTATGCTGCGTACATTCCCGATATGACAATGGTGATCTGTGACGGACGTATTTTTGCTGTAATTAAATCTCGTATTTGCGAATTCGTTTTAGGAGTTCCCGGAGGAAATAAAGGCTTTTGCGAAGGCGCAGAATAATTAAAATAGGAAAAATAAGAGGCATTGTCTAATAGGTTAATTAATTTATCGTAGTTATCCCCATATTTCCAAGCATGACTAATAAATAAACGATAATCATATAATTGCGGCATATAATATATTCCTTTCTTTGATGAGGTGATTGTGTTGAAAAAAGTTCAAAAATTCCAGAAAAAGCCAGTTATTGTTGAAGCATACCAGACAGATATCGAAATGATTATCCATACTCTTGAAGGAGACATGAAAGCGTCTCCAGGAGATTGGATTATTACTGGCGTGGAGGGAGAACAATATCCCTGTAAACCAGATGTTTTTGAAAAAACTTATCAGAAAATTAATTAGTGGATTTATTATCATTAGCTTCTTCGCGAGCTGTATTTATGTTTTTCCACTGATTATTTTCGGATGAAATAATAGTTTCGATAGTGCGGATAAAAATATTTTCGATGGTTTCATCTTGTCTATTGTATGGTGCTGATTCTGTTAAATATAAATGTTTTTGGTATCTTAGCATTTCGCAAGTAGAGCGGTATTGAATCCAGTTCTCATGATATTTATTCAACTTGGACACGGATTCGATAACTGCAATAATTGCACCAAATAGTCCAACGATAAATGCTATTTGCGAACATGATGTTGAATATCCTGAAAGTAATGGTATAAGTGCGGCGAGTATTATTTCAGCAATTTGGAGTCTCTTATACCATTGTTGTGCTTCTTGCGACTTTTCATCGTACCACTTTATCTGATCGTCCACCCTCTTTTCTATGTATTCATTAATGTCCAAGGCATCTTGCCTTTTTTGAATAGACTTTTCCAATTTATCAGCCTCTGCATTCAAATCCCGTATGTAACTTTGAATATTTGCCGCATCAAGCATTTCTGGAGTCATCATTTTCTTTAGGTCATCATTTTCTGCTTTGATTTTGGATGCCTTAAAAATATCAGATAATCCCATATCTCTCCCTCTCTTTTCTTTTGTGTTTTATTAAAACGCCGAGGCGAATTAATCAATCCGTTCCATTACCGCTAAATAAGGCTCAAAATAAATAATATAATTATCGAGGGTTACGCAGCGGCCATATTTTTGCCGATAACACTCCAAAGATTCTTTTAGAAAGTCTTCTGTAACATCTAAAAATTCTGCCATTTCATAATAATTTCGGCAGCCGTGTTCATAGGCATTAATGATACCAATCAAGCCGATCATGCGGTTGTAGGCATGAAGGCGCCCAGCACGCTCTAGTTTTCGGTTGGAAGTTATATCCATATCCAAGATATCACCCACAGCTGTATAATGATGCCCGAGTTCTTCTGCTAGGACACAGGCTTTCTCAGTTGTAGTCATCCCTTTACGCAGGTATATATTCTTTCCCTTTATGCGTCCATCATAGGTATGAAAAGGACGTTCTTTTATAGTAAGGCCTTCAGCATCGGCGTCATTTAATAAGGCTTCATATTTCACCAGTTTACACCCCCAGCATAGATTTTATCATTTCGGCTGTTCTAAAAAAATGAACTCAATCTAGCATGTCCTCGTCTTCTTGCCGCTCTTCGGCTGTGAACTTGCCTTTTGAGTGGTGGGCAGCATTGACTTCCAGATAAGAAGGCATTTCCACGATATTGTCATCTGCTTGTTTTGCCAGAGCTTTTGAACGTTCATATTCTTTATTAAGTGTGAAATCCACCATCTCTCTGCCGTGATCGTCGAGGTATCGGTATTTCTTTATTATTTCGTACTCGTCAACAGATACGCTATTTTTCATCGCAGGCATATCAAAAGCATCCTGAAATAGATAATTTGCATCACAGTTTAATACGTCCATTATTTTGAAAAGTATGGGTTCTTTAGGGGAGCTTACTTCATTTTCATAATTAGAAATAGCCCCTACCGTTACTCCCAACAAATTTGCTAATTCACTTCTTGAAAAACCTTTATTTTCACGTAACTCCTTTATTCTGCTACCAACACTCATTATCTCACCAACTTTCTTTATTCTTATATTAGCATTGTATTTCAGTTTTCTTGTTGTGTCAATATAAATAAACAAGAAAATTATTAAAACAGTATTGACAAAACAAGAAACTTGTTATATATTTGTAAATGACAAGAAACTTATCATTTGAAAGGAGGGAACAAGTTGCTTGATATTCAGACATCAAATAGTGTCGTGGCGAATCGAGTTCGAGAAATTATAAAGGATAAAGGGCTCAAACAAACGGCACTGGCTGAAAAAGCCGGATTTACAATTCAAGAGTTCAGCGACATGTTGAATGGGAGACGGTTGATGAGAGCGGTAGATATAGCGTCTATCATAAATGCGTTGAAAGATGTTGGTATAGATGCAAACTATTTGTTTATGGTCAGCCCAGACGATATTTATTCAGCCGGAAAGAAAGGGGAGTGATAGAAATGAATACAAAGAATATTGACAGCGTATCGAGAGAAGAGCAGAAGGCTATTTTAATCAATGCTATTTCCAGATGCATGATTGATAATGGTATGACGTTGGAAAACCTTGATGAAGCATGTGAGAGTGTGAGGGAAATCTACAGAAAAAATGCCACGATTAAAGGCTGACGATATAGCCAGCCTCCTATTATCCCTTATGACATTCGCGACAACAAAAATAACAACCGTCAAATTTCTTATTTGGATATGCAATGCGGGCAGCGAGAATAGCAACCTTGCAGTTCTCATAGTATCCAATGGGTGTACGGTTGGACGGAGATGGAAGGAATGTACAATTTTCGGTATGGACTTCGTGATATCCGTGTTCGTCAGTATTGTTGTTGAAGTAGTAGTAGCTCATGTGATTTACCTCCTTTCTTGTAGATTTTCGAGGCTCCTGATAATATGGTAAACCACAATATGTAGTATGTCAATATAAAAATGGTAAAGAACCACAACATATATTCATGTAAGAGAAGAGAGACACAATATATTGATATTTTTGAGACGGAGAAGGTTTTGGCGTACATGGAGGCTACAGCGTGAGTATTTCATCAGTGAAGGCGAAGAAGGGAAGGAGGTGAGGTAGGATGGAAAGACCGAACGGAACAAAGGGTGCTAGAATTATCCGAGTTATTGAAACGAGAGCGAAAAGAGGTTTAGGAATAGAAAAAGACCCAGTACGTGATGTGATACAGTACTGGGACTTAGATGGGAATTTTCTTGCAGAATGCGATCAAGACCCGCAATATCTTGCTGAACTCTCTATTTGGGAATCCAAAAGATTATCAGAAATTATTCAGAGCTCAGTAAATAGGAGGCATCCGCAAGATTGAGTTCGAACTCAATAAAGGCGGCAGTAGTATTAATAAAGCGCTTTAAATCTTTAACATTATACTTTTCGTGTGTATGAGAATAGTGGGTTTCATCGTTCCCGATCCATGAAGAGGCTTTTGCCATGACTTTGATTTTTTCGCTGTCTATATAGTCGGCGATGCATTTGCTTAGTATCATTTTGGGGGATTCAATTTCAGTCTGCTTGTCAGGATGACTATATATAGCAAAGTCTTTTACAAGAAACTCAAGAGCTTTTCGATATCCCATGCCACATATTTCTGTGAGACCGATATGTTCAGCCTCCTCAGATTGATGATATATTTCTATGAATTTGGGGGATAGATTTTTGATATGATCTGTGAAATTAGTTTTTCCTGACGGAGACGGATAAACATGCGTGATGTAGCCTGTGCGATGTCTACCGTAATAAGCCGAGTGTCCTGATGAAGAATATTGAACCAAAAAGACATGTTCGCAATGAGGGCAAAAGTATATGGCATATATGTTAGTTTCATGGCCGCCCAAAAAGGTTTCTGACTCTATGTAATAAGCAGCTAACGGCTTGTCAAAATAAGCAATAGAGCAAATAGGGCACTGGGTGGGAACCGGAAGATCGAAGGACTCATTTTCAATATCAGGATTTAAAGAAGATGCGGTTATTAATTTATTCATAATAATTTCTCCTTTCATTAGTTGATTTGTGTTCATTATATCACAGCGATAGAAAAAAGGAAGAAGGAGGGAACGGGCATGCAAAAACAATCGACCCGCCTTACCGTCCGGGAGGCATCCGATATCCTGGGCATTAACCCGGCGGCTGTCCGGGTGCGGATGCGCAAAGGGATGCTCCCAATTGGCCGGGTGCTGAAAGTCGGGAAGAATCGA
>CALWRT010000101.1 GCA_944384015.1 uncultured Lachnospiraceae bacterium
ACATCCCCGCAGATGAGCCGGTCCATAATCTTCGTGCTCTCCATATCCCGCTTCGTCGCCTCAATGGCCAGCGTCTGATCCTCTGTCTCCTCAAATGGGAACATCTCTTCGAATTCTTTCTGCCACACTGTATCCGGCCCGTAGACGTGGCCCTCTCTTGCCTGGCGCTTCGCATAGAGTTCCACAAGGTCGCGTGCCACCTCCTGCACAGCCCCCCGCACCTTCGTCTTCGTCTTATTCCATTCCTGGCTTCCCAGCCGGTTCAATTTGGGACGCTTGGCATCTGCGCCCGCATATTTCTGCAGTACTTCCAGCTGGGTGGCCAGAATATACAAGTTGCCCCCTGCCGCATATTCAATTTTGATATAGTCTTTAACTGTGCGGTCAATTTCTACTTTCTCTATCCCTCGATAAATTCCCACTCCATGATTTTCATGGACTACATAATCTCCCACATTCAGCTCGGAGAAGCTGTGGATCTGCTGCCCTTCATATACCTTTCTTTTCTTCTTGCGATTCTTCTTCTCGCCGAAAATATCGCTCTCGGACAGAACGGCCAGCTTCAGCATCGGATATTCATATCCTCTCTTCAGATTGCCGTGGATAACCATAATCTCCCCGCGCTGGACAACGCGGTCCATATCCTCATTGTAGAAGCTGGACAGACCGAAGTCCCTTAATTCCTGGGCCAGCCTTTGGGCTCTCGTCTTGGAGCCGCAGAATAAGAGGACGCCGTACCCTTTCCTCTTCCACTGCTTCAGCTCATCTGTAAGCATCTCAAAGCTATTCTGGAAGCCGGTAACCGATTTGACGTTCAGGTAAAAGCTTCTGGAAAAGTTAAATTCCCTGCTCTTGCCCTCCATAATAGACAGGGCGGCGCAGTGCCTCCTGCTCAAGCGTCCGAGCACTTCCCGCACGCCGTAGAGGATATCTGCCTGGCTGGGCAGCACATAGCCTTTAGACAGCCGATTCTCCATGCTGTCCCGGAACTCTGCCTCTACAGACTCCCCTTTCTCCAACAGCCTGGATGGTTCATCCAGGAAAAAGTACGTATCCTCTGCCGGAAAATAGTCCAGAAAGGACACCGTGCTGTCATAAAAATAGTTGATAAACCCATCCAGGGAACCGCTGCCTTCTGTGTACTCCAGCCGTTCCCGGATCTCTCTTGTCAGGCTCTTGACTCTTCCAGATTCTTCCGTCTTCCCGTCCTGGGCAAGCTTCTGCGCCTGCAGCTTCCCCTCCTTCTCTATCTTCTCAATGCCCTTCCTGCGCCGCTTCTTATCCAGCAGGATCTCTGATGCCGGATAGAGAACTGCCTCGGATAGATTCTCAATCGACCGCTGGCTGTCTGCATCAAAACTGCGGATGGAATCAATCTCGTTGTCCCAGAACTCTATCCGGATGGGATTCTCCTCTGTCAGAGGAAAAATATCTACAATCCCTCCCCGAACCGCGAACTGTCCGGAAGCCTCCACCTGTGCCGTCCGCTCATAGCCCAGAGCCGCCAGTCTGACAGCCAATGCCTCCATCTCCACCATGCTCGTCTGATGAATCTTCACTACACTGTCCCGTATGAGCTCTAACGGCATGACACGATCCATGCAGCCGTCAATACTTGTGATAATCGTAGCCGGTTCTCCCTCCAGCAGTGTTTTCCACACTTCCATCCTCTGCCTGACAAGATAATTGCCGTGGACATCAGCGCTGAAGAAAATCAAATCTTTGGCTGGATAAAGCAGAGTATTTTCGTCAAAAAAGCGGTAGTCTTCATACAGCTCCTTGGCCTTCAGTTCATTAGCCGCCAGAATTACCCGGTACTTCTTCCTCTGACCTAATCCGTAGATCAGATGGGCTTTCTGGGAATCTACGCAGCCTGCGATCTGCATCATGCCTGGCTGCGCGGCGAGCGTCTCTTCCATTGTCTCAAATTCTCCCAACTGCCTTAACGGGTACAAAAATGTCTGCATAGTCCTCTCTCCTTTATAGCAGCCCGACGCCGCTTCTGCCTTCCCGGCTTCTATCGATTATCTGCCCGGCCTGCTGGCTCCCGGGCATCACTCTCCTGTCCGGCGCCCTTCTGCCTGGGGCGAAGGAGCTTCTCTCTTCCTATTATACTGGTTCATCGCCGCCTCCATACTGCCTTCCAGTATCATTTTTACCGCATCTGCGGCGTGATCCAGCGCACCGTCCACCAGTTCCCTGTCCTGTCTCGAGAACGGGCTCAGCACGTAATCTGCCAGATCCCAGCTGGACGGCTTCTCGCCTACTCCGATTTTAATTCTGGCAAAATTCTGCGTCCCAGCGTGGAGAATAATATTCTTGATCCCATTGTGGCCCCCGGCGCTTCCCTTCTTGCGGATGCGGATATTTCCCGGTTCCAAACTGATATCGTCGAACAGGACAAGCAGCTCCTGCTCGGGATCCACTCGGTAATAGTATAGGAAATCCCGAATGCATTCTCCGCTCAAATTCATATATGTCTGAGGCTTTACCAGCACTGCCTTCTGTCCTCCAATATATCCTATTCCGTAAATCCCCTGAAATTTCTTCCCCTCCATGGAGATCCGGCAGTCTTCAGCAAGGCGGTCCACCGCGTCGAAGCCCACATTATGTCTTGTATGCGCGTATTTTCTCCCCGGATTCCCAAGTCCTGCAATTATATACATCTTCCTAAACCATCCTTTCCCGCGGAATTTTCCGCGGACGTCATAGCTGGGGCTTTTGACCCCAACATCATCTTATGCGTGTATATTTTATCAGGTAAGAGCTAAATTGAAAAGCGGAAAATGACAAAGAGGAAGCGGGCGCGAATGCGGACTGAGCGGCTGCAAATCGTAACAAGAGGGTATGTCAACACCATCTTCGGTCATTGACATACCCTCCTGAGATCTCCTGCTCTGTGCGGCCGGCGCCGTCTCTTATGCCTCGGCTTCCGCCTCTTCCGCCTCAGCCAGCACATTCTCATAATGCTCTAGAATCGTCTGCTGTATTTTATCCCTTGTCCCGGAATTAATTGGATGAGCGATATCCCTGTATTCCCCGTCAGCAGCTTTCCTGCTGGGCATAGCGATAAACAGGCCTTTCTCCCCTTCTATTACCTTGATATCATGTACAACAAATTCATCGTCCAAGGTAATAGAAACCACCGCTTTCATTTTTCCTTCTTTTGTCACTTTTCTGACGCGTACATCTGTTATGAGCATACAAATTGCCCCCCTTCTCTCGTATACCTATATAATATATCTGTCATTTTTCTCTAGAACGATTTTCACTCCGTCCTCTCCCTTATAGCAGGAGTTCGCCCGGATAGTATCCCTGCTCTCCACAATACAGTTTTCAATATAGCTGTTGTCTCCCAGGTATACATCGTTCAATATAATAGAATTTTTGATAACGCAGTTATTTCCTACGAAGACTTTCTTAAACAGTATCGAATTCTCCACGGAGCCATTAATGATGCAGCCGCTTGATATCAGAGAATTCTTCACGTTCGCCCCCGGATTATACTTAGCCGGCGGCAGATCGTCAATCTTAGAATAGACATCCGGATATTCTTTAAAGAAATAATCCCGGATCTGAGGCTTCAGAAAATCCATGTTCGTCTTATAATAAGAGTCCACTGTGGAAATATTGCTCCAATACTGCTCTATCTTATAACCATATATCCTCTTAAGTCCTTTATAGCGTATCAAAATGTCCCGCACAAAATCGAACCGCTCTTCAGATGCGCATTTCTCGACCAGCTCTATCAGCTGACGGCGCCTAATCACATAGATACCGGTAGAAATCTTCGTGCTTGTGGCCACCATCGGCTTCTCTTCAAATTCCTGGATCCTTCCCTCCTCGTCCATCTTCAAGGTGCCGAAACGGGTCGCATCCTCATCCTCCCCGATTTCTTTGTAGACCACCGTGATATCTGCCTTCTTGGAAATATGATATTCCAGCACCTTATTGTAATCCATCTTGTAGATCCCGTCTCCGGATGCGATGACTACATAAGGCTCATGACTCTTCTTTAGAAAATCCAGATTTTGATAGATGGCATCTGCCGTGCCCCGATACCAGAAACTGTTATCGGCAGTTACCGTAGGAGTAAATACATACAGACCTCCCTGCTTCCTACCAAAATCCCACCACTTGGAAGAACTCAAGTGTTCATGCAGGGATCTGGAATTGTACTGGGTCAGTACAGCCACCTTCTGGATATGGGAATTAGACATATTGCTCAGCGCAAAGTCAATGCTCCTGTAGCTTCCGGCTATGGGCATCGCCGCGATGGCCCGCTTTCTGGACAGTTCCCGCATCCGATTGTTATTGCCTCCCGCTAATATAATTCCTACTGCCCTCATGCCAATTCACCTGCCTTAATCAAAGTCTCGCCGCTCTCCAGTATGCCGTCCGGATAATCTTCCGGCACAGTAGCACCCACAATTGCCGTATTTTTCCCAATCTTCACGTTAGCCGGAATAACAGTATTATCGCCAATAGTTACCAGCCCGAAGCAATACACACTGGGTTTCTCCTTATTGGGAATATCCTCTCCTATACCCAGGACGACATTTTTCCCAATCTCCACATTCTCAGCAATGATAGATTTATCTATGATGCAGTTTTCACCAATTTTTGTATTCTGCATAATAATAGAATCCCGGATCACTGCCCCCCTGCCTATAACCACACCAGATCCTATAACGGAATTATGTACTTCCCCGTGCACATCCGTCCCTTCTCCGATAATGCTTCTATTTACGACAGCCTCTGAAGAAATATACTGGGGCGGAATAATTTCGCTCTTTGTATAGATCTTCCAGAATTCCTCATACAGGTTAAATTCAGGGATAATATCAATAAGTTCCATATTGGCTTCCCAATAGGAGCCGAGAGTTCCAACATCCTTCCAGTATCCGTTGTATTCATAGGCGAACATCCGTCCTCCCCGCTCATGCAGATAGGGGATGACATGCTTGCCAAAATCACAGCCGCTTATGTCAGCATTGGCAATCAGCGCTTCCTTAAGCACCTTCCAGCTGAAAATGTAAATGCCCATGGATGCCAGATTGCTTCTGGGATGTTCAGGCTTCTCCTCGAATTCCTGGATGCGCCCATCTTCATCTGTTATGACAATACCGAACCGGCTAGCCTCGTCAATGGGAACTGGCATTGCTGCAATGGTAACGTCAGCGTTGTTAGCCTTATGGAACTCCAGCATAACCTCGTAATCCATCTTATAAATATGGTCACCGGAGAGTATGAGCACATATTCTGGATTATAGCTCTGCATATACTCCAGATTCTGATAAATGGCATTCGCGGTACCGCTATACCATTCACTATTCACGCTCTTCTCATACGGAGGCAAGACGGATACGCCGCCGATGTTGCGATCCAAGTCCCAGGGGATACCGATTCCGATATGCGAATTCAGGCGCAGCGGCTGATACTGGGTTAATACACCGACAGTATCTACACCCGAATTGATGCAGTTGCTCAGCGGGAAATCGATGATCCGATACTTACCTCCAAAGGCGACAGCCGGCTTGGCTACTTTGGACGTAAGAACGCCTAGTCTGCTTCCCTGCCCGCCGGCAAGCAGCATTGCAATCATTTCTTTCTTAATCACAATATCACCTCTTGTAGTTGTAGTTATGACATATTTATATTATGTCCGTTCCCGGACATGATATCTTTGATGCGCCCGATCCTGTGCGGGGCCGCACAGCTCGGTTTGCGCAGGTATAATACCTGCTTTGCAGTTATTATACCATAAAGCATTTGATAAGTGAACATTTTTTACAATTTTTTGCTTTAACTTTTACAATTTTAATATAGTATGCACTATTCAAATAGAAATATCACACGAATCCCAGAATTTTCCAGCGTCATTTTGCATATATTTTTACAATTTGCCGCTTTTAATTCAGGGCATTTTCGACAAAGATCGGATTGTAATGATTTTTTTCGACAAGAAGAGCCGGATTTCAAACGGCTAGCGTCTTCTTCTCAGGCCTCACAACATTCCCTTGTATGCCCTTCTTCCCCATGTTATACTGACTAACGGGTATACCAGGCCCGCACATCTTTGCTTTGGTACTGGGCCTTTATAATAAACAAATTAGGATAGGAAGTGTTCACATGTTCCACATTAATTTTCAATCTCCCCTGAATATTCATTTCATTGGAATCGGCGGCATCAGTATGAGCGGCCTCGCAGAGATTCTGTGCAAAGAAGGATTCCGCGTTACTGGTTCTGATTCCAGGCCGTCTGCTCTTACGCAGCATCTGGAGTCTCTTGGCTGTACTGTATATTATGGGCAAAAGCCCGAGAATATACAGCCGGATACCCAGCTTGTCGTCTATACAGCTGCCATCCATCCTGACAACCCAGAATATCAGCGTGCCGTCCAGCTCGGTCTGCCAATGCTCTCCAGGGCAGAACTGCTGGGACAGCTCATGACGAATTATAAAACCTCTGTGGCTGTGGCCGGAACTCACGGCAAAACAACCACCACTTCCATGCTCTCGGAAGTACTTATGCTGGCCCGCACAGATCCCACCATCTCAGTGGGAGGTATTCTGCAGTCTATCCACGGAAATATTCGTGTAGGAAGCTCTGATGTATTCGTCACAGAGGCATGTGAATATACGAACAGCTTCCTTCATTTTCTGCCGACAGATTCTATTATTTTAAATATTGAAGAGGATCATATGGACTTCTTCAAGGATTTGGCCGATATCCGCAGTTCTTTCCGCCGCTTTGCCATGAAGACTGCCCCCCAGGGCCGTTTAATCATCAGCGCGGATATCCCCGGCTATGAGGAAATCTCCCGGGACGTGCCGGCTGATGTGATCACTTTCGCTCTTCGCGGACCAGCTATGTACACCGCTTCGGATATCTGCTATGATTCCTATGCCCGCCCTTCTTTCACACTGGTGAAGAATCAGGTTCCGGGAGAACGCTTCTCCCTGATGGTTCCTGGAGAACACAATGTAGCCAACGCACTGGCAGTGATCGCCTTTTGTGACAGTTTCGACATCCCATCAGAGATCATTCGCCAAGGGCTGCGCTCCTTCACTGGTACTGACCGGCGCTTCCAATACAAAGGAGACTGGAACGGGGTGACTGTGATTGATGACTATGCCCACCATCCAACGGAGATTGCCGCCACCCTGCAAGCCGCCAGGAACTATCCTCACAAAACTCTTTGGTGTGTCTTCCAGCCTCACACTTATACACGTACGAAGGCTTTCCTGAAGGATTTCGCCAAATCGCTCTCTCTCGCCGACCGTGTTGTCCTGGCAGATATCTACGCCGCGAGAGAAACGGATACCCTTGGGATCAGCTCACAGACACTGTTGGATGAGCTCACAGCCCTCGGCTGCTCCGCCTCCTATTTTCCATCCTTCGATGAGATTGAAAACTTTTTGAAAAAAAATTGTTTTCCCGGAGACTTGTTGATAACTATGGGGGCCGGAGATGTGGTAAACATCGGCGAAAACCTGCTAGAGAAATAGTTATCCACACTTTCCACATGCTTTTCAACATTTTTGCCGGAAAAGCATGTGGATTTTTTTGTGGATTACTCTGTTGACATAAGCCTTCTTCCTCCATTCGACATTATCTTCTATATTCCCACAAAAAGCGGGCCTTTTTTCACATTTCTTCCGATCCCCTTTCCAACTTATCCACATTTTCCACAATATCCACAAAATTTCTGTCCGAGCCTGTAAAACTTTACCGTCGGAAAAATGCTATTCTCTTTTCAATTTACATATGCTATAATCCAGGTATCAAAGCAGGAATTTGCAGAATCAAGGGGATTGTTATGCCGATCACATTACATAGCGAGAGTGGAGCTGACTTCACTCTTATTTCTAACGCTTTTATCGATCATTATATGCCGGAAGCCAACGGGGAATTCGTCAAAGTCTACTTGTATTTGCTGCGCTGTCTCGGTTCCGGGGAGGCGGCTCTCACCGTAAGCGAGATTGCCGACAAATTCAACAATACGGAGAATGACGTCTGCCGCGCTCTCAAATACTGGGAGAAGCTTGGACTCCTAAAGCTGGAGACAGAGGAGAAGTCTCTGACCGGCATCCGTCTGCTGTCCCCCGGCAAGCCCCGGAAAGCTTCCCGCGACAAGCAGCCTGCCGCCTCCCAGGAGACCGCTGGAGAAGGTGTCACAAGAGAACGGGCGGATGTTCTCTGTTCCCAAGAAGATATCAAGCAGCTGCTGTTTATCGTGGAGCAGTACATTGGCCGTCCTCTTGCATCCTCCCACGTGCAGACGATTCTATACTTATATGACAGCCTGCATTTTTCCGCAGAGCTCATCGAATATCTCGTAGAATACTGTGTGTCTCGAGGCAGCAAAAGCTTCCGCTATATAGAATCGGTAGCTCTCTCTTGGCACGAGGCCCACATCACCACCGTAGAGCAGGCCCGGGAAGTCTCTTCCCAGTACAGCAAGACTGTCTACTCCGTTCTGAAGAGCTTCGGTATCCGCGGACGCAATCCGGTAGAATCCGAACTGTCTTACATACGCAAGTGGACAGATGACTATGGATTCACCCTGGAGATCATTGCCCTGGCATGCGAGCGTACTATGTCAGCCATCCACCAGCCTTCTTTCGAGTATGCGGACAAGATACTGAGCCGCTGGCAGCAGCAGGGCGTCCGGCACGCGAAAGATATCTCCGCCCTTGATATGCAATACCAGAAGAATCGGCGCACGGTGGGGAAGGCATCCAGCGGAACTTCTGCCTCAGCCAACAAATTCAACAACTTTGATCAGCGCAGTTATGATTATGACGATTTGGAGCGCCAGCTCCTGAACATTCCGTAACCGAACGTTACGATTCACAGCCGATTCAGAATGAACAACCAACGCGTCGTGCTTGCACGTAAGCGTGTGTGGTTCATTCTGAATCGTAACAGCCGAACCGAAGGAGCGCAGTGATATGGCATTAACGAACGAACAATACGATGCGATCATGCGGGATTACAGCCTCAGGCAGGCCCGCAGCCGGCAGATCTCTGCCGCCAGGTATCAGGAGGTGGTTCAGAAGGCTGCCGGCTTCTCTCAGATAGAGGAGCAGATCCGCTCTCTCAGCGTCTCCCAGGCCAGGCAGTTGCTGGACGGGGATGCGGGAGCACTGGATGAGCTCCGCTTCAGAATGTCCCAGCTGACCAAGGAGAAGGCGCGCCTCCTGGCAGAGAACGGTTTCCCAGCCAACTATCTGGAGCCGGTGTATATCTGCCCCGACTGTCGGGACACGGGCTATATCGGCCGGGAGAAATGTCACTGCTTCCAGCAGGCTGCCATCAACCTATTGTATGCCCAGTCTAATCTCCAGGAGATACTGAAGCACGAGAATTTTTCCCATTTTTGCCTGGATTATTATTCCCCCGGCCTGATTGACCCAGCCACCGCGAAGAGCGCGCGCCAGATGATTGAAGATAATTGCCGGAAAGCCCGACAGTTTATAGAGGATTTCCAAACGCTCCATTCCAATCTCCTGCTCTACGGCCCTCCCGGCACCGGTAAGACCTTTCTTGCCAACTGCATTGCGGCAGAGCTTCTTGGGAAGGGGATTCCGGTCATCTATCTGTCCGCTTACCAGCTCTTTGAAGAGTTTGCCAAGCATACCTTCGCCCGGGATGGAGATGACTCGGAATTTCAGCGGCATATGTTCGGCTGTGACTTGCTGATTGTGGATGATCTGGGGACGGAGCTGGTCAATTCTTTTGTCTCCTCCCAGCTGTTCCTCCTGGTGAATGAACGCATCCTCGGCGGGAAGTCCACAATCATTTCTACGAATCTCCCCCTGGGGAAATTGAAGGATACTTATTCGGAGAGGGTTTTCTCCCGAATTACCAGCCGTTATACTCTGCTGAAATTCTTCGGTGAAGATATCCGGCTCAAAAAGAAATTAGGAAGTCGCTGATGAAAGCGTTTCCCGCGCCAGATTTGCCCGTGAAGCAGCAATTCCACTGCAAATCTGTTCGCATCATGACAGATAAAAGCAAGATTCTTCGCTTGTATAAAGTTTCTCATTTATGTTACTATTAGGAGGGCAGGATGCCGGTGAAAGCGCCCGGCAGTCCGGCCGGTATCTTCTGATGCCAATCTTGTCTGTACAACTATTACAATTTCATACTACATTTAGCACAACCACTATGGAGGAAAATGAAATGTCTAACGAAGAAACGAGAAATCTGGAGACGATCCCCGTAGGCAAGCTTGGGATTATCCCTCTCGCAAGCTGCGCTCAGCTGGGTGAGAAAGTCAACAATTATCTGGTTGAATGGCGCAGGGAACGCGAGAACGAGCATCATTCCAATATCGCCTTTGAAGGTTATCAGCGGGATAACTATATCATCGGGGCGAAGGTTCCCCGCTTCGGCAGCGGTGAAGCCAAGGGAATGCTCATGGAGAGCGTCCGGGGCTATGATCTGTACCTCTTGGTAGATGTCTGCAACTACAGTCTCACTTATTCTCTGTGCGGCCAGATTAATCACATGTCTCCTGATGACCACTATCAGGATCTGAAGCGAGTGATCGCTGCTGTGGGCGGCAAAGCCAAGAGCTTGACCGTCATTATGCCGTTTCTTTACGAAGGCCGCCAGCACAGACGCACCGGACGGGAGTCTTTGGACTGCGCTCTGGCCCTCCAGGAACTTATACGTATGGGAGTTACGAATATTATCACCTTCGACGCCCACGACCCTAGGGTGCAGAACTCCATTCCTCTGCATGGATTTGAGACGGTTCAGCCCGCCTACCAGTTCATCAAAGGTCTTCTGCGCACCGATCCTGATCTTATCTTAGACAGCGACCACATGATGATTATCAGTCCGGATGAAGGCGGCATGTCCCGGGCAGTATATGTGGCGAATGTCCTGGGACTGGACATGGGCATGTTCTACAAGAGACGGGACTATACAAGGATTGTCAATGGCCGGAATCCTATCGTTGCGCACGAATTTCTCGGAACAGACGTGGAAGGCAAGGACGTCATCATCATGGACGACATGATTTCTTCCGGCGACAGCGTGCTGGAAGTGGCAATGGAATTAAAGAGAAGAAAGGCGAAGAAGATCTTTGTCTTTGTAACCTTCGGCCTGTTCACCAACGGCCTGAAAAAATTTGACAAAGCTTACGAGGACGGCTATATCACCAAGCTTCTGACAACAAATTTGGTATATCAGCCTCCGGAACTTTTGGAAAAGCCTTATTATGTAAACTGCGATATGAGCAAATATATTGCCTATATCATTGACACCCTGAATCACGATTCCTCCATCAGCGATTTGTTAAGCCCTATCGACCGCATCCAGAGAAGGGTAAGGCAGTACAAAGAAGAGCACAACCAGATTTAGTCAGATACTTCTCAAAAATAGAACGCAGGGGCAAGACCTTCCATCCGTTGGTCTTGCCTCTGCTTATTCCATCTCAATATTATGTCGGATCCTCTGTCTACTTTTTGAAATAGTTTTTCGTAATCTGCGCAACTGCCCCGGACAGCAGCAGAAGGGCTATCAGGTTCGGGATAGCCATCAGGCCGTTCAGCGTATCGGAAATATCCCACATGAGCTTTCCGGAGCCGACCGCTCCTACCACGCACACAATAATAAACACGATCTTGTAAAGGAAGCCCACCACTTTGTTATTGTGTGTTAGATATCCCCAGCACCTCTCACCGTAATAGCTCCAGCTGATGATCGTGGAGAGGGCAAAAAACAACAGGCTGATTTGGATGATCAATCCCCCCAGTTCACCGGGAAGAATCATATTGAACGCGGCCGCCGCTGCAGTGCCGTTCGACGCGTAACTCTCGATATCCCCTGTATACAGCCCGGAGAGAACGACCGTCAGGGCTGTAATTGTGCAGATGATAATCGTGTCCACAAACACTTCGAATACTCCCCATATCGCCTGCTCTGCAGGCTCTTCCGTAGAAGATGCCGCATGGGCAATCGGCGCGGACCCAAGCCCGGCCTCATTGGAGAAGACGCCTCTTGCCACCCCCTGGCGCATAGCCGCCATCATCGCGTATCCAAAAATTCCTCCGCCGACAGCTTCCATGCTGAACGCTCCTCTTATAATCACCATAAACGCAGCCGGAAGCTCTGTAATCCGGAGAACGATGACCGCAATACCTGCCAATATGTAGAAAATCGCCATGAACGGCACCATGTAGGAAGTAATCTGTCCGATGCGCTTTACTCCGCCCAAAAGCACAATGGCTACAATAACGGCAATGCCGATTCCTGTGTAAAGCGCAGGCACGCCCAGCAAACCTTCCATCGCCCCGGCAATCTCATTGCCCTGGGCTATATTGCCGATACCAAAACAGGCCAAGCCTCCCAGCAGAGAAAATAACACTGCCAGCCATTTCCAATTGTTTCCAAGTCCATTCTTGATATAGTACATCGGCCCGCCCATGTAGGCGCCCTTCTCATCTTTTTCCCGGTATTTCACTGCCAGGGCAATCTCGGAATATTTTGTGCACATGCCAAAGAATGCGGATACCCACATCCAGAAGACTGCCCCAGGACCTCCGACAAAAATTGCCCCGGTTACTCCTGCGATATTTCCGGTCCCCACCGTTCCTGCCAACGCAGTTGTCACTGCCTGGAATGGAGATAAGTTCGCCCCGTGGTCCTTATCAGACTTACGAAAAAGTGATCCGATCGTATTCTTCATAATAAAGCCAAATTTTCTTGCCTGAATACACCCTGTCCGAATTGTGAGAAATATCCCGGTTCCCACAATCAGCACCAGCATCACCGGCCCCCATGCAAATCCATTCAATACGCTGTTTACTTGCTGGACGACGTCCACAAACTGTTCCATTTCCTTTTCCTCCTCTTACTCTTATGCCCTGAGCCGCATGTCTTCTTCACTGCAGTCCTTCATGAATTTCCTGCATATAATTCTTCCATATTTCTCCTGGATAAGAACTGCCTGCAAGTCCGTTAAGTCTTCTCACCTGATCACATCCGACCCACACAGCCGTCGTATAATCATCGGTATACCCTACGAACCATCCGTCTTTGTTATCATTTGTCGTTCCGGTCTTGCCTGCGCAGCTGATCCCTTCCAGCGCCAGCTCCTGGCCGGTTCCCCTCTCCATTACGCCTTCCAGTATTTCAGTCATCTCGTTGGCCGCTTCTTCCTCATATACTGCCGTCTCCTCCAGAACCGTATTGTCTGCCACCACTTCCCCAAAGGAATCTGTCATTTTCACAATACATGTGGGCTCCCGAAATTTGCCGTCATTAGCCAGGGCCGCATAGCCGCCGGCCATCTCTGCCGCTGTCGCCCCCTGGGTCAGTCCTCCCAGCGCAGAGGACAGCTGATGGTCTTCATCCACAATTTTGGCGAAATGCAGCGCGTATAATTTTTCCAGCCCTGTATCAACGCCAATATCCTCCAGCACCTGCCAAGCCACAGTATTCAGCGACTGCTCCACCGCATAGGACAGCTTTACCTGCCCATAATACCGTCCATTGGCGTTGGCCGGTCCATCTTCAAGCCTCTGATCTGTCACCATCGTGTCCGGCGTATAACCGTTCTCCAGCGCAGGCGTATAAACAACGAGGGGCTTGATGGTACTTCCTGGCTGCCTCGGGCTCTGATAAGCCCGATTCAGGCTCGTATCCACATCGTCCTGCGTCCTGCCTCCCACAATGGCCGCCACGTATCCAGTCTCATTATCGATACACACGGCAGCCCCCTGCATATCCAGCACACCGTTCGTTCCCCGGTTCACAAAGCCCTCCAGCGCCTCATCAATGCTCTGCTGCAGCAGTTCCTGTTTCTGGGGCTCCAGGGATGTATATACCCGATACCCGCCGGTTCTCAGCAAGTTCAGACATTCTTCATACACCGCCCCGTATTCCTCGTCGTAGGCTTCCCTCTGGCTGTCGCTGGCAAATTCATATACAAATTCAAACCCCTGCTTCTTCATGAGCTCCTTGACCGCGCAGTTCACCGCGTAGGACTCCATATATCCCCCGGACGTATACTCTTCCGCTTCCGTCAGAATAATGTCCTGGCTGACCGCCTCATCATACTCCGCCTGCCCAATCACACCGTCCTCCAGCATAGACTCCAGTATCCGGTCTCTTCTCTCCAGTGTATTCTCCGGACTCTCTCTGGGATCATATCGATTGGGGCTGTTGGGAATCGCGCACAGAAATGCGATCTCCGACAAAGTCAGTTCTGATACATCCCTGCCGAAATACCCTCTGCTGGCAGCCTGTATCCCATAGTAACCGTTGGCGTAATAGATATTATTAATATAATATTCCAATATTTCATCCTTTGTATATTTATCCTCCAGGCGCATGGCGATAAAGATTTCTTCTATTTTGCGTTCCCAACGGACCGTATGGGTAAGGAAGATATTTCTTGCCAGCTGCTGGGTGATCGTGCTGCCCCCCTGAGTGATCGCAGATTTCTGTATCAGAGAGAGCACCGCCCTGGCAATCGCCATCAAGTCATATCCTCCATGCTCATAAAACCGCTTATCTTCAATGCTTACAAACGCCTGCTTGACATACTCCGGAATCTCTTCGGACGTCAGATAATAAGCATCCTTGTCTCCCTTGAGCGTACTGATCGTCTCCCCTTCCCCGTCGTAGATGAGTGTGGTCAGGGAAGACCGGAACACGGATTCATCACTGTTGTCCACCGTCTCCCGAGCCTCTTGATACAGCTCGATCATCCTTGCGCCAAAGCGATTGTAGAAAATCACCCCGCAGACGATGAGCGCAGTAAGCATCAGTACTTGGATTACGGCGAACAGCACATTTCCTCTGAGTCCTGTATTGGATCTGCGCCGTTTTAGCTTCCTTCGCCGTCTCCTCACTCCCGGCCCTGGGAGGAGGGAACCTTCAGAATGGTAATCATGTTCCCGCTGCTTCTCCCCGGCGCCAGACCGTCTCACAGGATGTCCAGAGGAAGCAGCCGCTCTCTTTGCGCTGTCTTTGTCTGTATCTGGACTCCTGCGGATCTTCCTTTGTCTATCTCTGCTTCTTCCGGGGCTTGGCCTTGCGCCTGTCTCCTTTTTTTCCTGTCTATCCATGCCTTCTAAACCTATCGGAAATCCTTGGCCTTATGACTGCCTGTTATAATTAATCAGGCATCCTTTCAGAATAATACTGCGCTCGTCATCGGTCAGCTCCCCGAGCCTTAGTTCAAAGGGATATAATTTCCTATCTTTGACTACATATGCCGTAAAAGCGTCCTTCTTCTGGGCAACCGCCTCCTGAATTCCAGGGAAAAACAGATAATCCAGGTTCTGGAAGGGAAGCTGTCCTTCCTCTATCAGGAATGGAAGCATTCCCCAATTAATCAGATTCGAGCGATATCTCTTCGTGGCGTATTCATTGGCAATATTGGCCCATCCCCCGAGCACCTTCTGACAGGAAGCCGCCTGTTCCCTCGCGGAACCGTCTCCCGGCTTCACGGCAAAAATGGCAGAGCCAAAGCCCACATTGCCCTTCCCCACTTCCGGGTAATCCTCCTGGATAGCTGCCATAATCTCTCTGAGTTCCGGAACCGCCTCCAGCGGGCACGTATGAGCCTCTACTGCCTTCTGCGCCTTCTGAATTGCCTTCGCCCTTCCCACATACTGGGGATCCTTGCGGGACAAGGTAAATTCCGCCAGTCCCAGAGGATTCGAGCGATAGGAGGAGGTCTCCCCGGAAGGGATCAGCTCGTCGGTTGTGGTCACTGGATCGTGGATCTCGGACACGACCTGAAGAACAAGGTTCTCCGGAAGCGCCGGCATCGCAGGCCAATCTTTGATGTTTGGCCCGAATTTAATTTCTACGGTAGGATCAGCCGCTCCCTTGCTGTCGAATACCCGATTTTCGTATATCTGCTTGTCGAAGAAATACTTTGGCCCGCGGTACTCCACGTCCATGTCCGTCGCAGCTGTCAGATATCCTTTGTTGGCTGCCGTCGCGGCGATGGAGCGGGCATCCATCAGAGCCACCGACGCGATTTGCCCGCTCTGAAGCTTGGATCCCTCTCTATTTGGGAAATTCCGCGTGGAATGGCGGATACTAAATCCATTGTTTGCCGGCGTATCCCCCGCGCCGAAACAGGGACCGCAAAACGCAGTCTTGACAATCGCTCCGGTCTCCATCAGGGCCGCCACAGAGCCATTGCGCACCAATTCCATAAAGATTGGCGTACTCGCCGGATATACGCTCAAGGTAAACTCATCAGCGCCAATGCTCCTCCCCTTCAGAATATCGGCTGCATCACAGATGTTCTCAAATCCGCCGCCCGCGCAGCCCGCGATAATTCCCTGGTCTACATAGAGCCGTCCGTCCCTCACCTTATCCTTCAAATGGAAGTCCACTGCGCCGTCCAGGCTGACCTCGGCCTTTTTCTCACAGTCATCCAATATATCCATCAGGTTGGCATTCAGCTCTTCAATCGTGTAAGTATTGCTTGGATGGAAGGGCATAGCGATCATCGGCTTCACCCTGCCCAAATCTACGGTAATCATGCCGTCATAGTATGCGGCTTCCCCGGGATTCAGCTCCTCATACTCTTCGCTTCGCCCGTGGATTGCGAAATATTCTTCGATCTTCTCATCGGTTCTCCAAATAGAGGACAGACAGGTCGTCTCTGTCGTCATCACATCCACACCGATACGGAAATCAGCGCTCAGGTTCGACACCCCCGGCCCGACAAACTCCATCACTTTATTCTTCACATATCCATTGGCGAAGACCGCCCCGATGATTGCCAGGGCAACGTCCTGGGGCCCGACTCCTTTCGCTGGCGTCCCGGTCAGATAGACGCCTACAATACCTGGCATATTCACATCATATGTCTTATTCAGCAGTTGCTTAACCAGTTCTCCCCCGCCTTCCCCAATGGCCATCGTGCCAAGGGCGCCATACCGGGTATGACTGTCTGAGCCGAGAATCATCTTGCCGCAGCCTGCTAACATCTCTCTGGCAAATTGATGAATGACTGCCTGGTGCGGCGGGACATAGACACCGCCGTAGCGTTTGGCACACGACAGTCCAAACATATGGTCATCTTCATTGATGGTTCCTCCAACTGCGCACAGGCTGTTATGGCAGTTGGTCAGCACATAGGGGATCGGGAACTTCTCCAGGCCCGAAGCCCTCGCTGTCTGTATAATACCTACAAAGGTAATATCATGGGACGTAAGCTTGTCAAATTTTATCTTCAGCTGCTTCCTGCTGCCAGAAGTATTGTGGGCCTCCAGAATACGGCAGGCGATGGTCTGTCCCGTCCCCTCTTCCTTCGTCGGCACTCTTCCCAACTTCTCCTGCAGTACCGCGCTGCTTCCTTCCCCGTCCTCAATGATCTGTGTCCCTTCAAGAAGCCATGCTCCGCCTTTGGATAGCTGTATCATATCCTTCATCCTCCTATCTGCCGGTCATTCTAAACAATTATAGCAAACGGCAAATTTTTTGACGTTTGCTATAAATTATATCTTTCTATAGGATGGATTGCAAGCTTTATAGGGAAAAAACAGCATCGCCCGCTGTAGTTCCGCTTACAAATATATATGCGCCGGCGTTTCCTTAACTGCTCTTCTCCGCTGCTTCCTTCTTCCTGCTCCCTTGTACACACGGGAACTTAACCGTCACCCGGAACAAGTCTCCGTCCAGGTAAATCTCAAATGTACCGTTCTGAAGCTCTGTCAGGCTCTTCGCGATAGACAGACCCAGGCCGCTCCCTTCTGTGCTCCTGGAAACATCACCTCGGACAAACCGTTCTGTCAGTTCATCTGCCCGGATATTCAGCGGCTGTTCAGAAATATTTTTCACAGTAAATACCACTTCCAGCTCATCTGCCGTCAAGTCAACATATACCCTTGTCCCTTCCATCGCGTATTTCGCCACGTTGCTGTACAGGTTTTCAATCACCCGCCACAGCCTCCGGCCGTCAGCCTTGACATAGACCGGCGGATCCGGCAGGTTCGCCACAATCTCCAGCCTCCGGGCAGTGAACTTCTCCTGGAATTCTCCGTTGGTCTGATTGACCAGCTCCACAAAGTCAATGTTGACAAAATCCAGCGTCATATTGCCGGAGCTTGCCTTGGATGCCTCTACCAGATCCTCTGTCAGATTTTTCAGCCGCTGTGACTTGGCCTCCAGTACTTTCAGGTAATTCCGTATTTTCTCATCCGGTATGTTTTCCCTCTTAATCAAGTCAATATAATTAATAATAGATGTGAGAGGCGTCTTGATATCATGGGAGACATTTGTAATCAAATCAGTTTTCAGGCGTTCGCTCTTCAGGCTCTTCTCCACCGCGTTGGACAGTCCTTCCCGAATATGGTTGACTGCCTGGGCCAGTCTGAGATTATCTCCTGTCAGCCCCTGCATGGGAATCTGATAGTCCATATCTCCCTCCGTAATCCTGGAGATTCCCTCCACAATCCTTCCCCGCTTCGTCATCTCCCCGCCCAGGTAAAAGCCAATGCCGATATCCGCGGCGGCGGCAGCCAGTATCCACAGGGGCATCCGATATCCCAATATGACGAAGAATAAGTTCGCCAGCAAAAATATAAGGTAGATCACCCACATCTTCCAGGTTGTGCGGCAGTCCTGCACACTATTTACAATGGAGCGCAGCAAACTGTCTGAATAAAGGTTCCCCGCCTTCAGCCTGCGCACAAGGCTGAGCCAGCCGCACATCAGGGCGGTGTCTGACACGATAATGGCCGCGCATACGGCGGCTGTTCCAAAGACGACGTAGGACTCGTCGATGGAGAAGAAACTGCTGAGAATCACATAGTCTGCAAGCAGCAGCCCTCCTGCCAGCAGGCCGAAAAACACGATCTCTAACTCGGTCTTCCAACGGTCGATCAGCTTTAAGGCAATGCCCTCGCTTCCGTCTGTATGGCCTGCCTGCATGGTCAGCAGAATAAAGCAGGCCACATATCCGATGATGCAGAGGATGCCGCCCGCAATAGCCGCGATGGCCGCCGTCCGTCCCGCTGAATAGCCGCTGCTGTCCTCATAGAACACATCCTTAGCTGACATAGACAGATCTACGCCGCACACCCACTCATAATCCATATCGCTGTCCGCATAAGAGCTCCAGTTGCTCACCATAACATAAGCCGAGGCATCCCCGCCGAAGTCAGCGCCAGATACCTGGTAGGTCCTCAGGCCGGCATCTGCCTCTATATACGGGCAACCTTCCTGCTCCAGAATCCTCCCTGCATCTTCCACGCCGGCCGCATCTTCCATGTTCGTGCAGACGCTGCCGTCCTGCCCGATGATATAGTAGCGAAAATTCGTGTTGTCAGCCTGCAGTGCCGTCTTATTGTACTGGTACAGATAGATTCCCTCTGTATAGTAGGATATTTGTTCCAGTACTTCCTGATACATGGCCTCCAGCTCCGACGCCGTCAGCTGCCACTCCTGAGCCGCGTCCTCCAGACTCGCGTACTCCAGAGGAGCGTATTCCTGGATCAGGCTTGTGACTGTCTGGGTGACAATTGTGGGGGCCTGCGGCGAGGCCAGCCCAGTACCGCCGTCTGTCCCTTCCTGCCCGGCTCCGTCCTCTTCTGTGATTTCTTCCGTATACTCTGTGGCCACTGGCCCGGATTCCTCCCCTGTCACATGTACCCAATAGTCCGAAGCGAGGCCGTACCCTATGCTGCTTCCCCACGCCCGGTTCTCGGCATCCTTGGCCACCTGCTCCAGCACTTTCTCTGCCTGGGAGTCCTGGGCATGCCCTTCATTTTCTACCCTTCCCTTCAGGCTCTCGTAATCTGCCGGCATTCCGGTAGAGGAGTCCACCGATATTGGCATATCCGATGTCTCAGCTCCTCGGTTCATCCAGACAGCCAGATCCCCTAGGCGGTAGTGCAGTACTTGCTTCTCACCCCCTGCGTGGACAGTCACCGCTATCTCCTTGTCCAAGTCCAGCTCCCCGTCGGTCTCATACAGATTGGCATAGCGGATATGCTCCGCTGTCATCTGCAGATAGTCTTCATAGTTATAAAGAAAGTTGTCTGTATTCTCATAGCGGTCCGCGCGGATCCCCTCCGGCCCGTAGTCATCCAGGAACAGAATGATCACCACCGCACAGATAAATGCCCCGGCCAGGCACAGATGCTGCGCTATGGACACGAACAGCTTCTTCTTCTCACTCTTCTTCATTAATCTTATTTGCCTCCCTTCGGGCGGCACTGTTATTTGCCGTCCCCTGCCTTCTCAATCTTATAGCCAATCCCCCACACAACCTTCAGGTAGCGGGGCTCCTTCGGGTTAATCTCAATTTTCTCCCGGATATGGCGGATATGCACAGCCACTGTGTTCTCCGCGCCATAGGCATCCTCATTCCAGATACTCTCATATATTTGATGGATGGAGAATACTTTGCCCTGGTTGCGCATGAGCAGCAGCAATATATTGTATTCAATAGGCGTCAGCTTCACGCTCTGTCCGTCCACGGTCACTTCCTTCCGATCGTCGTTGATCTCCAGCCCGCCGTTCCGATAGATCTTGGCATTTTCTTCTGTCAGGCTGCCAAGCTTCGTATATCGCCTGAGCTGGGACTTTACTCTGGCTGTCAGCTCCAGCGGGTTAAACGGCTTAGTCACATAATCATCGGCCCCGATATTCAGCCCCAGTATCTTGTCTGCATCCTCGGACTTAGCCGAAAGAATAATGATCGGCAGGCTGTTCTCCTCCCGGATTTTCAGGGTGGCCCGTATTCCGTCCAGCCTAGGCATCATCACATCCATTATCAGAAGATGGATTTCATGCTTCCTCATCTGTTCCAGCGCTTCTATCCCGTCATAGGCTTTCCATACGCAGTACCCCTCCTGCATCAAATATATTTCTATCGCTTCCACAATCTCTTTATCGTCGTCACATACTAAAATATGGAACATCTTCCTCACCTCCCCCTCATTATACTGACGCCCCCTCCTCTTTTCAACGAAAGATTTTTTCCGTATGAGCAAAGTATCCGGCGTCTTCCTTGATGCTGCTACTATAACTGTTCATTTTTAAATACTGGGATGATCATTCTTAAGATATTATTAATTTACCTATTTTTCTGCTTGTCCATCAGCATCATATCGTCCCAATTATCCGCCGAAGCCTTTCCCTTATTGAAATGCCGCCGAATATGTAATACACTTTTCTTAGCACCGCCCGTCCAGAAGCGGCAGCCTTGGGGCGGGGTATTCTGCGAAGACAAAAGGAGGGAGCGTCTTGGAGCCTATTATTTTTCACATTGATGTGAATTCTGCCTATCTAAGCTGGACATCTGTGGAAAATCTTAAATCGGGAGGGCCGGATCTGCGCCTCATCCCCTCCATCATCGGCGGGGATCAGCGCTCCCGCCACGGAATCGTCCTGGCCAAGTCTCTCCAGGCCAAAGCCTGCGGCATCTCCACCGGAGAGCCTGTGGCCCAGGCGCTGAAGAAATGCCCGGGCTTAGTCATCGCCCCTCCCAGCCACAAGCTGTACCGGGAGTACAGCCGCCGCCTCATGGCTCTTCTGGGCACGTATACTTCGAAACTTGAACAGCTGAGCATTGACGAATGCTTTCTCGACGTGACAGATCTCTGGTCCACAAGGGAGGACGCCATCCACGGGGCCGGCATGATCAAGGACCGGGTGCGGGATTCCTTTGGCTTCACGGTAAATGTAGGTATTTCTACGAAGAAAGTCCTAGCCAAGATGGCCTCGGATTTTCGCAAGCCGGATCTCGTTCATACGCTCTGGCCGGAAGAACTTGCCGAGAAGCTTTGGCCGCTTCCCGTGAGCGAGTTATATATGGCCGGCCGTTCCAGCGTCCAGGTGCTGCACAAGCTGGGCATTTACACCATCGGTGACCTGGCTTTCTCCGATCCGGATCTGGTCATCTCTCATCTGAAGAGCCACGGCAGGCTTCTGTGGGAATACGCCAACGGGATTGACGCCTCCTCTGTGATCTCCGAGAAACAGGAGGCAAAAGGGGTTGGCAATTCCACCACCCTCTCTGAGGACATAACGAGGCGGGAAGACGCCCTGAAGGTTCTGGAAGAGCTGTCATCCATGGTAGGTTCTCGCCTGAAGAAGGCAGGACTGCTGGCAGGAACCCTTGCCGTGGAAATCAAATACTATGATTTTCAGAGCGTATCCCATCAGATGCCTCTTCTCACCCCTTCCAGCGACAGTTCGGCACTCTGCCGGGCAGCATGCCGCCTGTTCGATGAGCTCTGGAACCAAGAACCCATCCGTCTTCTCGGCATCCGTGGTACGAACCTTGCCCGGGAAGGCGCCCCGGTACAGATGAATCTGTTTGATCTAGATTTTTCCCAGTTCCATAAAGATGAGAAACACAAGAAGCTGGATAAGGCTCTGTCGGATATTCGAGACCGCTTCGGCAAAGAAGCAGTGGTGCCGGCCAGCGCCTTAACCCGCAGAAAAAAGTAAAGGAGGGTTCCATATGCATGACCATCATATTGATCGGGTGCGCAGACTCACCGATCACCCTTATCTGAACATGTACGCCCTGGACATCAGCTACGATAACGGCAAGAAAGGCGTGTACCAGATTGCCTCCCGTGCCCGCAGCGCTGACAGCCTGAAGCTTCGGACAAGACAGAATACTCCTGATGGGGTAATCATCTACAGCGTCTTCGGTCCCCAGAAAGACCGGGTTGTCCTTGTCCGCCAATACCGCTATTCTCTGGATGATTACATTTATGAATTTCCGGCCGGTCTTGTAGAACCTGGAGAGACTTTCATGAAAGCCGGCATACGGGAATTAAAGGAAGAGACCGGCCTCACGCTTTCTCCTATTCCCGCCGCGCCTTCCTTTACAAGACCATATTTTACCACCATTGGGATGACGGATGAGTCCTGCGCTACCGTATATGGCTATGCCTCCGGCCTCCCCAGCGAGCGCTTCCAGGAAGCCACAGAGGACATCCGCGTCGTTCTTGCGGACCGGGCTGAAATCCGCCGTATTCTCCAGGAAGAACATGTGGCCATCATGTGCGCCTACATGCTTATGCATTTCCTGAATACCCCTCAGGGAGAGGATCCATTCTCTTTTCTGAAATAACTGCCTGCCCTGTCTGGATATATATAAGAGAATCCTTCCCGGGCTGCGTCCGTCATTTGCCTAGTTTTATTTTTCGTATATCTGGCTTGACATTCCTGTCAAAATTGCGTATGATATTATGCGCAGATAGTTTACATTTCAACTATTTTTATTTGTAATCATGGAGGTTCCCGCCTCGGCGGGCTTGCCTGTTTCGTAAGGAGGGATTCTTGTGGATCTGCACGGCGATCTTAGCCGCATAGATATGGTTTTCCGCAATATTTCCCGCTGTCACAAAGCCTATCGGAAGTACTGCCAGAGCCAAGTTGCTGAATATGGTTTTACCCCAGGGGAAGTAGATGTCCTCACCGTATTATCCAACAATGATTGGATTGATACGGCGGCTGATATTTCCAAATTTCGGAATATCTCTAAGGCTCTCGTATGCCGCAGTGTAGATTCCCTGGTACGGGAAGGTTTTCTCACATCTGTGCCCGATGGCAAAGACCGCCGGATTGCCCGTCTGCACCTTACCCAGAAGGCGGCGCCTGTGAAGGCAGCGCTGCGGGAATGCCGCCGGACTTTCATGGAACAGCTTATGGAACATATCTCCCAGGAGGATATTGCCCATTTTCAGTCCATCCTCGAACAAATGGCAAAAAATGTATGGAAAGAAGGAAATCACACATGAATGATGACAGCAAGACAGCAGGCCTCGGCACTGAAAGCGTAGGCAAATTGTTATTCCGCCTATCCCTTCCCGCCATAACGGCACAGGTAGTGAATGTCCTCTATAATATGGTAGACCGTATGTATATCGGCCATATCAAAGACGTCGGAGCCACAGCTCTCACCGGCATGGGGGTATGCCTTCCGATCATTATGATTATATCTGCCTTTGCCGCTCTCACCGGTATGGGAGGAGCTCCCAAGGCTTCTATCCTGATGGGACAGCAGGATAACGAAGGTGCCGAAAAAATTCTTGGCAACTGTACGATGGGTACGATAATATCCGGTATTATCCTCACCGTTGTATTTCTAATATTTGGAGACCGCCTTTTGATGCTCTTTGGCGCCAGTGCAGACACCTTCCCCTATGCCTCCGAATATCTCCGTATCTATGCTTATGGGACCCTCTTCGTCCAGATTGCCCTGGGGCTTAACAACTTTATCTCTACCCAAGGATTCGCTAAGACCGGCATGGTGAGTGTGCTGATCGGCGCCATCTGCAATATTATTTTAGACCCAATCTTCATCTTCGGCTTTGACATGGGCGTTGCGGGGGCGGCTTGGGCAACGATTATCTCACAAGCTTTGTCCGCTGCATGGGTACTCTCCTTCCTGTGCAGCAAGCGTACTATATTGAAGATACGCCTCAAGAACCTGCGCATCAGCCCAAAGGTCTATCTGCCGTGTATTGCTCTCGGGCTATCGCCTTTTACTATGCAGGCGACCGAGAGTCTCATCACCGTCTGCTATAATTCTTCTCTGCTGAAGTACGGCGGAGATATCGCTGTCGGATCAATGACTATCTTGTCCAGTGTCATGCAGTTCTCTATGCTGCCTCTGCAGGGGCTGACTCAGGGTTCTCAGCCGATTATCAGCTACAACTACGGCGCGCGCAACGGCGAACGTGTGAAGAAGGCCTTCTTCCTTCTTTTGAAGACCTGCCTCACCTATTCCACTCTGCTGTGGGCTATCTGTATGTTTCTGCCCCAGCTGTTTATCGCCATCTTCACAAGCGATCCGGCACTGACTGAGTACACCATGTGGACAATCCGCGTATATATGTCCATGTCACTGATCTTCGGCGCTCAGATGGCCTGCCAGCAGACATTTGTCGCTCTCGGCAATGCAAAGACTTCTCTGTTCTTGGCTGTGCTGCGTAAAATCATACTGCTTATACCGCTTATCTTTATTCTGCCAATGTTTTTGGAAAATAAAGTATTCGCGGTCTTCCTCTCCGAGCCGGTGGCCGACACGCTCGCAGTGCTTACGACGGTGACCACCTTCTATTTCCAGTTCCGTTCCGTTCTGAAGGATCTGCAGAGAACTCCCGGGGTATACCTGTAACGGTCTGCCCCGGGAGTTCTCTAAGGGAGGAAATGATGACTTCGTCCTTGTTTTCCTCATGATTTGTCTGATTCTTTTGTTGTTTTTCGGCTTCTGATCCAGCCTGCCTTGGATTGTTCTTTACGGGCGGAGTTCTTTGTATAGCGTCTTCCCCGCCTCATTTTTCGGTATTTGACTAATGGAATAGACGGTGAATGCCTTTTGATTCAGCCTTGTCTTTTCTGAGAGAAAGGCTGCGACAGCTTCCCTGTCTTCTGCTCTGGGAGAAGTGATATACACGTCCATATGGTCATCCACACCGGTACATGCGCAGTCCCAATCCTGGTAAGCCTCCTTCACCATTCTCTGAGCCTCGTCCAGATTCACTCGATTGCCGTATATTTTCAGAAAACGCTTCTTGCGCCCCACTATATAGAAATATCCGTCTTCATCCATGCGGGCCATGTCCCCTGTCACCAGTCTGCCGCCCCGCTCGTCCCCTTTCGACAAATCCTCCTGAGAAAGAGCGTAGCCAAGCGTTACATTCGGCCCTTCATACACGAGCTCTCCAACCACATCCGGCTTGTCAATCGGCTGTCCATCCACGTCGATCAGCGTAAAGGAACCACCCGGAATCGCGATCCCCATACTCCCGTACTTCTCTAGTGATCGTTCAGGCGGCAGATAGGCCATCCTGGCCGTCGCTTCGGTCTGCCCGTACATGACCACGAACTGCTTGCCCTCCCGGGCCGCGTATTCGGCAAACTCTCTGTGAAGATTGGGCGCCAGCTTCCCGCCCGCCTGAGTCATCGTCCTCAGGCTCGGCAGATCCATTCGGAAGAAGCGCAGCTTCTTCAGCATCTCATAGGTGTAGGGCACTCCTCCAAAGGAAGTTGCCTGCTCTTCCTGGAAAAATTCCCAAAATTCCTTCTCGAACAGCGTCTTCGTGGTCAGAAGCACCGCTGCCCCTTTCCATACATGACTGTTGATGATGGACAACCCATAGGTGTAGTTCATCGGCAGCGTCGTGATCGGCCGTTCACTGGCATCCAGCTTCAGATATTCGGCAATGGACTGGGCGTTGGACTGAATATTCTCATAGCTCTGACGCACAAGTTTCGGGCTTCCCGTACTCCCAGATGTGGTCAAAAGCAGCGCCAGCCCCTCATACAGCGGTATTTCCTTCGGATGCTTCGTGCGCAGCAGAATATATCCGTATCTCTCCAGTACCGCCTCCCCTTCCCACTCTGTCTCCTGTTCCTTCGGCACATACAGATAAGCCGGCCGGTATGTCCGAATCAGCTCATCCGCCAATTCCCGGTTAATGTGAGCATCCAGCAGCAAGGGCACTACTCTGTTCTCCAGAAAACTTAGATAACCCAGCATAGATCCGATTGTATTCTTGCAGAATGCAAATACCAGTGTTCTTCCCCCTATTGACTCTCCCATTTCCCTGGACAAATTCTCCAAATCCCGGTACGTGGCCGCTTTCCCTCCCGGCTCTATCCCAATCGGCTCATCCCCATACTTGTGGTATTCATCATAATATGCCATAAAATCCCCTCCTTCTGTCAGCATTTCCCCGCAGTGCCTTCGGCCTTGCAGTCTGCCTGATTTTCCTGCCTCCTACCCAATTCTTCGGGACAGAGAACCGATGATGTCATATCCGTCCCACACAAGATCCATAGACAATGTCTCTCCGAAGGGCACTACCCGGTCGATCCCTTTCAGGTGATTTTCCTGAATCAGCTGAACCACCTCTTCCTGGGATATCCCGCACACTGCCGCTGTCTGCACCTTCTTGGTCACTGCCGAAGCCAGTTCCTGCAGGCTCTCCATCTCTTTCTCGAAGAACAGCCCGAAAATTCCCCGATATGTATCTGCCGGCCGCTTGAAGGTCTGAAGGCTGACACGGTACAGCAGATTGCCATACCTTCGGACAGTTGCTTCGTCCTCTGTATCGGCCAGGAAGTTGCACAGCCGGTCATACTTCTCGCTCGCCTTAATCGGTTCCAGAACATACTTGCCGGCCATCTTGACAACCGCTTCCCAGAAACGGTCTTGTACCTTCTCCTTCTCCTGCTGGGTTCCTCTCCACTGGTCGGTCAGCCATATGATCAGATGAGGAGACGAACAGGCATTCTGATCCATCAGATATGTGTCGTCGTAGAAGCGCTTCGCCAGCTGCGTAAGCTGTCCCTCATCCATATTGGCAATCGCCTCCGGACGAATCAGTCCCAGAGAATAGCGGTCAGCAAACGCCACTTCCCGACATCTGCTTCCTATGGCAGACTCCCGAATCGCCTGGATGGTCTCATCCCCGCCCCAGATAATCCTGGCATCGCAGATGGAGGAGTACCAATCGGTTACGTCTTTGTCATGCCCGTAGGCCACAATAGAAGTAGCCTCCCGTATAGCAGGATAACCGCCTCCAGCCAGTACTCTTTCCACCGCCTGGCACAGAATATCCGTCTGCGCAAACTCCTTCGACGGCACCCGCACAATGTTGGCATTTCCGGCCAGCAGGCCAAGGGCATAGGAATAGGCAAAATTCACAGGCACATTGGAAGGGGCGATGTGGAAGGCAAGCCCCAGCCCAATCCTGGTACCAGACAGGCCAAGCCTCTCCTTCATGCGCAGAAGGTTCGCCCGGCGGCACCAGAAGCCGAAGGCCGCCACATCGGTATAGGCCGGTGTCCTAGTATCCTCTCTCAGAGCTCTTGCCAGATCACCCAGAAAAGAAATCGCCTCCTCTGAGAATGGCTCCGCCGGCAGTCCCAACGGTTCATATACACCGCTCAACAGACGGATTCGTCCTCTCAGCTCTTTTGGCATCTGCCCTGCAGTTTGGTCATTTCTGCTCATAGGTATCACTGCACCCCCTCACTTCTGCATTGCGTATCCTCCCTGTCACTTCAAAATACTTTCCTTTGCGTCCGCACGGACAGTCATCCTCCCCCAGCAGAATCCCTTCGTCTTCGGTAAGAATCGAATGTCCTGGGTACGAAGTCGGTATCATGGACAGTACCTGGATCACCCCTTTCTCCCCCGCCTCACACGGAGAGAAATCTCCCATCCTGCGCATAATCACGTCCGAGTACGTACTAGCGTGGAGATGTCCGCATTCGCATTCCATATAGATGCAGCCAGTCTGCTCCACCATCCCGTAATAATCATGGACTCTCTGAATACCGCAGGCCTCCTTGAGCCTCTCTTTGAACTCTTCCCTGGATACAGCCTCTCCCTGAAGCTTCTTCCAGCCTCCGCCGTGAATCAGTATTCCTTCCGACAGATCCAACCGCTCCCTGCTCCTGCGCAATTCTTGATAAAAATATTTCCACACCACATAGGTAAATCCGAAGAGCAATATCGGTCTGCCCTGGTATTTTTCCAGAAATGCCCGCAGTTCCTCCACATTTAGATGCATATCGTCATCCATCGCATAGATTCTCTTGGAGCCGAACATGGAAAATCCAAGAATTCCCGCTCCTCTTGCAGAAAACATCGCCCGGTTGCGTATGACAGACGGGCAGTCCAGGATGATCATCGGCATCCGGGACTGTCCGGTAAATTCGCTGACGATCCGCGCCAGCGTAAGCTGCTGATTCCGGGATGTCTCTTCATCCAGATAGATTTTCGACACCTGCTGTCCAGTCGTACCGGAAGAAGTCATCGTCTTAAACACCCTGTCTCTTGGAATGCTGAGCAGTTCTCTCTCTTTGAAGATCCGCACCGGCATCATCGGGATGTCCAGGCTCGATGTGCCCATCCCTTCCCGGTATCCAAGTCCGTCTGTAATTTTCTTATAGTCTGCACAGTGTTCCCGGTGATACTGTGTCAGCCATGAGAGCCTCTCGTAGAGCAGCCTCTCCTTCTCTTCCTTCCCCACCTTATAGGGTTCTCTTTCCAATATCTGGGCATAATCCATATCCTCACCTCCTGTATATGCTGCGCTTATTTCTTTATCTCTGATTCTTCCGATGTCATGCGCTCATCGAATCTCCCCCGCTGTCACGGCTTTTGCAGCTCTTTCTCCTGCCAGTCATCCATCAAGACGCCTTCCCCCAGCGGGAACGCAGGTCCGTGCCCGGGATATACGATTATCTTCTGATCCAGCGACCGAAAATAGGGGACGGCCTTCTGCTCATAGTCTTCGCGGCTCCCCCCGTCGAACCTGGTAATCACCGCCCGGTCTCCAAGCAGGGAATCCCCGCAGAACAGCCCGATTCCTTCTGCCATAATTCCAATGCTTCCAGGAGAATGCCCTGGTATCTGGGTCAGAACAAATTGCCTGCCCTGCCAGCAAAAAAGCAGCCTGCCCTCGAAAGCGACATCGGCTGCTCTGCATGTAAACTTCGGATAATCTAACACCCGCTCTCCTGTTATGAACATCAAATATACCCCGAAAATCCTGGAAAGGTTGCTGCGGATATCCTGTATCCGTTCACTGCACGGAAGCGACGCCACGGTCTTCATGTATGGATACTGCTCTCGGAGAGGTTCCAGAGCCCGGATGTGATCCGCATGCTCATGAGAGAGAATAGCCAGTTCCGGCACTGCCTGGTTCTTCTCAATGACCTCCTGAATCAAGCTGTCCCTGTTGGGATCAATGATAATTGCCTTACATCCCGATAAGAGTACATAGCAATTACTCGTTGTCTGATCATCTGTAATGGTCACAATCTCTATTGGACTATCCATCTTCCTGCATCTCCTTGTCATCATCTGCGACGCAGTTACTCGATCTTCACGTCGTATTTGGCCAGCACCTCCTTGCCGTGCTCATATGTATTGAAGTCCATCACATCCACCGTCTCCATCATGATGCCGAAAGCTTCCTCCAGGTCGCTGATCAGATCCATGTGTCCGACGGAATCCCACGAGGCAATGCCCTGGTATTTCAATCCCGGCAGCTCCTCCTTCTTCACTTTCAGATTCACCATAAATGCCTTGTCATATTTTTCCAGATTTGTCATCGCCATTGCTTCATCCTCCATAAAACTTTATCCTATTTGGCCCGCATATTTGCCGCTGCCATGATTAATTTCATTATACCTCCTGCCAGACAGAAAAGCAAGGAAATAGCGGCTGTTCTATTTTTGCCGGGCATCCCGTGATGTCGGGACAGCAACGTCCAGGACTCTGCTGTTCACAAAAGCCAGGGGATATCCAAGAATAGAAAGTCCCCTCTTGCCAAAAGTTCCCTTCTCTTCTATACTGAAAGAACAGCCGGACATTTTGAAGCCGATATTGTACATAAGGAGGAATGGATCATGATGTATCAGCCAAAGGGAGTCTGTTCCCGTCTGATTAACGTAGAAGTGGAGAATAATATTATCACGTCGGTAGAATTCGTCGGCGGCTGCAACGGCAATACAAAGGGCATTGCAGCTCTAGTAGAAGGAATGGAGGTGCATGAAGCCATCCGCCGTCTGGAAGGCATTACATGCGGCCCCCGTCCTACTTCTTGTCCTGACCAGCTGTCCAAGGCGCTCCGCCAGGCCATCGGAGAATAGCGCGCTTATTCCCCGAAGGCCTTCGCGGCCTCCTTCATCTTCTGCCGAATGGGCAGTTCATAAGGGCATCTTGTCTCACATACACCGCACTCTACGCAGGCGCTGGCCTTCACCTGGAAACTTCCATATCTCTGTCTTGCCCATCCTTCTAATCCGTAGCGCCTCAGATATCCTTCCATAAGGAAAACTCCGGGAATATCAATCCCTACTGTACACGGGGCACAATAATTGCATCTTCTGCAGAAGGATGTTCCCAGCTCTGCCCGCACAGTTTCGATTTTCTTTAATTCAGCTTCTGTCAAGGGCCGTGTGTCCTCCACTGCCTTCTGGTTCTGCTCAATCTCTTCTTCCGCGTACATTCCCGGAATTACCACTGTCACATTCGGATTGGAACAGACGAAACGCATGGCCAATCTGGCATCTTCAATGGCCCCTCCTGCTAACGGCTTCATATCAATGAATCCGATATTTTTCTCCGCGCAGGCCTCCATCAGTCTGCTCCCCTGGGACTCTACAATATTGTATGGAAACATAATCGTCTCTACCCATGGAAGAGACACTGCCCGCTCAAATACAGCCAAGGAATGGGCAGTAATTCCAATATGTCCTATCTTCCCCTGCTCTTTCGCCTCCATCAGCGCCTCTAACGCTCCGCCGGGCGCTATTATGGTGTCCAAGTCCTTCATCGGCGGGTTGTGGAACTGATAGAGGTCAATGTAATCTGTGCGCAGATTTCTCAGACTCGTCTCCACATCCGCAGCCATCGCCTCCTTAGTCCTCGCCATACTCTTCGTCGCCAGCACGAACCGGTCTCTCAGCCCCTCCAGCGCCTGCCCCAATAGTTCCTCGCTGACTGTATAGCTTCTGGCTGTATCAATATAGTTGATCCCGGCCGCTGCCATCCGTTCTGCCAGCTTTCTTGTCCCTGCCGCGTCAATCTTTTGGATCGGTATCCCGCCGAACCCCAGCCTCGAAATCCGCAGCCCTGTTTTACCCAGTGTCACATATTCCATATGTAATCCCTCCATACTCTATGCACAATTGTTCTATTATTTTACTTCATTTTCTAGAAATTATCCGCCATTTTCGCAATTATTGTATTGTTTTTGTCTTTTTATTATAACAATTAGATTCTATCCCTGTCAAGTATTCGTCTTCCAAGCCGATCCGTTTGCGGCAGCGAAGCTGAAAGGCCAAACTGACGCGTCTGTTCTGTGTCCACTCTTCATAGAATAGAATAACATTCCTTTTCGAGGCATTCACAATGTTTCTTCCTCCGCCGCTGCGTCCTGGAAGCCGGGTCGCTGTAGTAGCGCCGGCTTTTCCGGCAGAAAGAGCTGTGCTCGAATCCTCCCTTCCAATATTCCATTCCCTAGGTCTTACGCCCTTTTTCTTCCCCTCCTGCTTCGCCAGGCATGGCTGGTTCTCCGGCCCAGACCATCTTCGCGCTTCCGATATCCAGGAGGCGTTCGCCGATGACTCTTTCAGTGCTGTCTTCTGTCTGAGGGGAGGCTACGGTTCTGCCCGCCTCCTCCCTCTGCTGGATTTTGACCAATTGAGCGCCCATCCCAAGTGGTTCCTCGGCTACAGCGACGCCACTGCCATCCATCTGCTGCTTCAGGGGCGGTGCGCTCTCATTACCCTGCACGGCCCTATGGTATTCGAGTTTTCCAAATTAGGCCGAGAAGCCCTCCGCTCTCTCAGAGCCAGCCTCTTCAGCCGCCCGTCTCTTCCGCAGGAACAAAACCTGCAATGTATCTCCCCTGGCCGCAGCCCTCATGCAGAAGGAATACTCTTAGGAGGCAATCTCACAGTGCTGGCTTCCCTCGCCGGTACTCCTTGGCAGCCGGCCCTGGAAGGGTGCCTGCTCTTTTTGGAGGATGTAGGAGAACCTCTCTACCGCATCGACCGTATGCTCACATCTCTGATTCAGAGCGGGATGCTCAGAGGCTGCAGCGGCATCCTTCTCGGTTCTTTTTATAACTGCAGGCCGGATGAGCGGCATCCGGCCTGGAACTTTACAATAGCGCAACTGGTTCGAGAATTATTTGCACCGTTAGGGATTCCTGTCCTGGCGGGCCTGCCTGCAGGACATCATCCCGGAGCTCTAACCATCCCCTTGGGGGTCCGCTGCCGCATCCACACTCATACCGGCCGCCTCACCCTGGCATAGCGTCTCCCGCACTCAATAGGCCGTCATCTCTTCGTCCTTTACAAGTCTCACCAGGCCATCTTCTCCGGCCCCGTGTTCAATCCGGAACATGGTGTCATCCGCAATGTCGTCTGGATTATCAAAGAGACTGCCGAACTGTTCCCGGAACTGATCGTCCGCCCGGAACAGATATACATACGTGTAATCCGATAAATCATCTGACCAGCTATATATATTTTTGTAGGCGGTGAAGACATCCTGTTCCCCGTAGGATTCTCCGATGCTCCAGCTGTAGTTGGGATTTATCTGTACAGGAGTAAATACCCCTTTCAGCACCCAATAGTCAATGCCCTCGTCATTTTGAGAGATCACATATACCCGGTCCTTCTTATAATCCAACTTATCCTGAAACCTTTGAGCTCCGGCGTATCCCTCCCACAGAAGCTGGGATGTCAGCACCGACTCCTTCGGATACAAAATCACATTTTCCACGCCGTCCCTGGTGGAGCAGATAAATACACAGGCAAGAACGCCGAAATATCCAAGAAGGCGCCACTTCGTAAATAATCTCAGATAGAAAACGCTGTAGCAGCACAGCATCCCTGTCAGATACATCGACAGGTAGCGCTGAGCGGATGCGAGACGCAGTGCCTCGAATTCAGAATACGAGAATAAATACAGCATCAGGAGGGACACCATATACACAGCGAACCCGATCAGAAGACCGGCAAAGATCACGGTGTAATTCCTCCGCATCTCTTCTTCGCCCCTTCTCCTGCATAGATACAGGAAAATCCCGGCCGCCGCCAGAAACAGCACAATCCACACAGCAACGGGAAAGGTGATGAACAATCCCCCCATCGGTTCCGTAAAGAGGAATGTCCAAAAATTTCTCACCGTCTCATACCGGTATTGCGGTGCCTGCCCGCTCAGCAATTCTGCGATACCCGCCAAAGAGATTCCTTCTCCGGCTCCCGAGGACTCTATTACCGTATTGGTCACAGACAGATAAATATTCCAGGACAGCTGTGCCGCTGCGGCACAGGCGGCGCAAACAGCCGACTCCCTCAGCACTGCCTTTTGTTTTTCTTTCTTGCCTCTGTCCAGGATCAGCCGTCCTGCTCCCGTAATCAACAATCCAATCGCCGCAAGCCCCAGCCCGGATTCTTTCGTCAAAACGAGAAGAGCGCAGGTCACCGCAAGGCTGATTGTGCGAAACCTCCCTCCCTCATAGGTAAATGCCGCATAGATCAGATAGAAGAACAGTACAGCAAGAAAGGCATCCACATATAATCCTGCATAGGTGTTTCGGTGCAGGCTCGTCGGCAGAAGGTAGACAAGCGCCATAAGCGGAACCAGGCAGGGAAGCGGCGCTTTCTTCCGTCCGTCCCTCTCTTCCCCGTCAAGCCCTGGGAAAAATCCCCTGATCTGCCCGAACACGGGTGCCAGGGCTGCTGCTGTCAGATAGCTCATTCCCCGTATGGCATTCGTCTCACTGTAATGTCCAAAATTCGTTATAAAGTAGGCGAACAGGGAGGCCGCCGGCGGATATTCCTTGAACTTCACCGTAGACTGAGCAGCGCTGCCCAGCTGGTCAAAGAAGCACATGTTCTTCACCGCAAGACCCCAATGAGAGAAATCATCCCACTGCTGATACAGTCTTCCTCTGCTCATAAACCACAGATATAGGATAAGCAGGCCAAACCCCAGCAGGCCCGGCGTCAGCACATAAGCGGCATACATCTTCTTCCTCTTCAAGAAAAAATAGACGCACGCCGCTGCCCCCAGCACCCCGGCCGCCGCACAGCCATACATGCCTATATTCAGATCCCCCAGCAGTCCCGACAGATACAAAATCCCAATAATCGTACCTGCCGCCAGAGGAAGCATTTCCTCCGCCCTTCTGCGGCCAAGCCCGGCATAGGCGCCCGCAATCGCGCACAGGATACCAACTCCGATCAATGATGTCATTTTTTATCCTTTCTTAAATACCCATTCCTTCTGTATACGAAAGCTGATCAGGAACAGCACCGTATCCACGATAATCTTCGATGCCGTCTCATTCAGATGCAGAAATGTGAACAGCGCCGATACAAGCCCCGCCGAACAGAGCATCTGGACAATGCACAGGGCATAGTATTTGCACAGAGTAGCGCGCACATTCCCCTCACACCGGAAAACAACGCCCTTATTCATCAGGTAGTTGTATATCGACGATACGATCCTAGCCCCTGCCGTGGCCAGCAGAATAGGGTGATCTGCGCCAAACAGCTTCAGCAGCCAGATCAGCACCGTGAACATGATAATGTCTATCACAGACGAAGAGAGGGATGCGGCCAAAAATTTCCCGAAGATTGCGTAGATCCTTAGGGAATCCCGGACCGGATGGAAATGAGTGGAGCCCTCTTCCCCGAGATATATCGTCTGGATTGGCACCTCTATAATAGAAATGCCATATTCCTTGCAGTCCATGAGCATATTCATCTCATACTCGAACCGCTCTCCCGCCGTAGACAAGAATTTTCTCGCCAGCTTAGCACTGCAGGCTCTCAGTCCTGTCTGTGTATCTTGAATATGGATCCCGCTCAAAAAGCCGAAAATTTTCCTCGTCAGCCTGTTGCCGAAACCGTTCTTCCATGGCACATCCTTCCCGGCAAAATCTCTGCTGCCCAGTACAAGGCAGTCTGGATGCTCTGCCAGAGCCTGGCAGCATCTTCGTATGTCTTCCGGGCAGTGCTGTCCATCGGAATCCACTGTGACCACGCCAAAGAAGCCTTTCTCCTGTTCCAGGCAGTAGTTAAACGCCGTCTTTAAGGCCCTTCCTTTCCCTTGATTCACACAATGCCTCAAAAGGACGCAGGAGCCAGCCTCCTGCGCCTCTCTAAAAATCTTATCATATTCCGGCCCGCTTCCGTCATCCACAATCACAATGCGCGCAAAGCCCTCTGCCTTCAACTCTCCAGCCAGCTTTACCAGCTTGACGTCGGGCTCCAAAGACGGGATAATCACGATAAACTCGTCCATTGTCATGTTCCAATCCACCTTATAATTCGGTATGCTCCACTTCCTCCATCTTGGGAATTGACGGAGACGCCCCCTTGCGGGAAACCGCGATGGCGGATGCCTTCGAGCAAAGCCTCAGCGTCTCCTCCATCGGAAGGCCCTTAGCCAGCGCCGCCACGAAATAGCCTGTGAAAGTATCTCCGGCTGCAGTCGTATCCACAGCTTTTACTTTGAAAATTCCCTGCTGGATTCTCCTCTCCTTGTCAGCATATACTACACCGTTCTCCCCCAGCGTCAAGACAATCTTCGCGTCCGGGAACTGTTCCTGCATCGTCTCTAGAATCTTCTCAGGATCCTCATGGCCGGAGATCTGCTTCCCCTCCACCTCATTCAGGAGGAAGACGGATATCTTCTTCAAGTCACACTGATCCAGCGCGCTGTCGAAGGGGGAAGGATTCAGGATAATCGTCATATGCTTCTCATAGGCCTGGTCAATGATATAGTCCAGACAGTTAATTTCATTCTGCAGCATAAGAATATCCCCTTCTTGGAAATCTGCCAGTACCTGATCCACAAACTCCTTGGTCACTCGGCGGTTGCTTCCCCCGTAAAGGATAATACAGTTCTGCGCATCCTTATTCACCTGGATAATCGCGTGTCCGCTCTTGCCGTCTATCTGGGAGAGATAAGTGGTATCCACCCCGTTCTCCCGGCAGAGCTCATAGAAGGCGCTTCCGTCCTCTCCCACAAGCCCGGCGTGATACACATGCACGCCTGCCCTTGCCATAGCAATGGACTGATTCAGTCCCTTTCCCCCGAAGAACGTCTCCATGTTCAGAGAGTCCAATGTCTCCCCTGGCTGAACGATGTGATCCACATCATATACAAAATCATAATTCAGAGAGCCAAAATTCAATACTTTCATCCGTATACCCCCTTTTGTGGAATAGAATTCCCCAATCTATACGCAGATATGCCTATTGCATCCTGCTTCTGTCATATTATACCATTACTTCATACCATGGTACAAGCCAAAAAAGCGCCCGCAGCCGCTGAATGTCTATCCTCGTTATCATTCAGCAGCATAAACTCAAAAACGGGAGGATTCCATCGCCGCAGCAAAAAACTCGCCTATGCTGGAATCTCTCCCGTTTTTATATTATTTATTACTATATTTATTCTGCCTCGTCCGTTTCAGCACTCTGCACTGCCTGGGCATTATCCATGACAACCGCGAGCGCCTTCGTCCACAGCATGTCCTCCTTCAGGACATCCTGCCCCAGCGCTTCTTCCATAGCCTCTACCGACTCATAGCCGTAATCATCTGCCATCGTCTGTGCCTGCTCTGCATATTCCTCATCACTGATGGTTAGGCCTTCCGCCTCCACAATTGCGTAGAAGACAAGCTGTCTGCTTACAGTTTCCTCCGCGTAAGTGGTCATCTCAGCGCGGAAATCTTCCTCCGTCATTCCCGACTGCTCCAGGAAGTCTTCCATCGTCATCCCATAATACCCCGCGTATTCTTCATAGGCAGCATACATCGCTTCCACCTCTTCATCCACCTTATCCTGGGGAAGCTGCGTAATCGTGGCATTGTCCATCACCTGCTGCCATACAGTATCCTGATCGGCCGCCTCTGCGGAAGATGCCTTATAATCCGCAAGATAACTGCGGATATACTCCTCAAATTCTGCCGCCGTCTCATATTCTGTATGCGCCTGTACAAATTCATCATTGAATTCCGGCACAACCGGTTCTCCGCAAATGTAATTGACCGTCACTTCAAATACAACGTCGACGCCAGCCATCTCCGAGTTATAATAATCATCCGGGAATGTCAGATTCAGCGTGACGGTGTCTCCAACAGACGCGCCGATCAGTCCCTCCTCAAATCCATCAATAAAGCTTCCAGATCCGATGGTAAGATTCGTTCCTTCCTCCGAATCATCCGTTCCGCCGTCAAAGGCTGTGCCGTCCTGCATTCCAGTGTAGTTGATATTCACCGTATCTCCGTCAGCCACCGTGCCCTCTGTAATCTGCTCGTAGTCCGCATAGCTCTGCACCAGGCTGTCAATCTCCATCTGCACATCTTCTTCTGTCACTTCTGTAGACGCAGGCTCGTATTCTATTCCCTTGTACTCCCCAAGCTCTACATACTGGCTCAGATCATCCACATAATCCGTCTTCACTGTCTGATTGCCGCCTGAACACCCTGCTGCCGCCACAGCCGCCGCCAGGACAATCGCACCAAATAATCCTCTCTTTTTCAATTTCCTGTTCCTTTCTCTATTCAGTCTCTTTGCGCATCTGCATTGCCCGTTTTCTGTTCACTGGGGAACGCCGATCCGGGCATTTCCCGCGCACTCCTGCACCGCGCTTCGTGATGACAAAGGCTGCGGGCCCTTGACATCTATCCCTTATTAAAGCATATTTTCCGGAAATTGAAAAGTACCTTCCCTTTTTCTTAATAAAATTGACTGAAACAGCGAGATCAGAAGACCTCGCTGTTTCAGTCGGCGCAGTCTGCGGCTCCTCACATGCGGCGCACAGCTTTTTGATCCTTGCTCATACCATTCCCGGCTGAGATTTGGACTCTTGGGATATGGCTGCCTGCTCTGGTCTGTAAGACTCCAGGAGCCACTCTGGATGTTCAAAACATTTCCGAATGGTACGGAACGCGCATGAGTAAGTATAGCCGTCGCATATCCTCCCGTCCAGCACCAGCTTGATGGGCAGAATCTTCTTCGTCTTGATGACGCCCTTGGGCGTGATTGTTGTCACAATCTCCTTTTTCCCGATACTTAGAAACCCGGAAGTTGTCCCAAACTCATATAAGTGATGGTAAATAACCGGCAGGCCGATGGACCCCACATTCGTCACAAAGAATGCGGAGTGGAAGGGCTGCAGATCAACCAACGCCCTGGGCAGTTTTCCATATCGATCCATAAACATTAGAATCTTCACACAGAAGCGCAGCAGCCAGGCAGGCGCGGCATAGAGCAGCCCCACCAGGTGATCGAAGCCATTGCTCTCTGCGTCCAGCTTGGCAAAGGCTTCGTCCGTCACAGTCTTTGTCTTGCGCACAATCTCCTCCAGCGTATCAGAATTTTCAAACGTCGGATAGATTGTCGATTCTTTTCCCTCAATTTCCAGCCGCTTTTTCACCATCATCGAGATGCGCACCGCCCTGCGCTGATAAATCCGGTTGCCTGTAATAAAGCGGTTGATCTGAGGCGTTACCGCAGCCGCCCGCACAAGAGAAGCAAATATAAAATGGTACAGCGTCAAATCTGGTATATTTTTCCTATTTTCTCTGATAAACGCCTCTACCTTCGCCAAATCCAGCCTGAGATCCACCATAACCTCACTGTCAGTACGCCTTGGCATGACATAGGGCATCATGAATACTACCGGATCCAGCTTCTTGACCAGATAGCCGTCATAACATCTCTTCTCCTTCATTTCCTCATCGTTCCCCTCTAAAAAATACAAATGGCTTTTTTTCATACTATCATAGCCTGCGGGATACGTACAAGGAAAATTTTTCTGGATGTTACAGCCTTAAGCCTGCTATATTCTCAAAATTCTGCTCCATATCAAACACCGCGATCTCCGCCGGGCTGACCACATAGAATTTCTCTCCTACATACAGCCCTCTTACCTGGTTCTCATTTATATAACCGTCCACACTGTCAGCTCTTTGCAGATGATAGGTCAGGAGCAGTGCAAATCCTCCATCCTCTTCGTATGTATACACTTCATAATACAGCTCCTGATTCTCTTTTCTGCACAAACCGATCAAGTTCCGCCCTCCGTCGGCCAAAACAGCCTTATAGTCCGTCGCTCCCGGCACATATCCCCCGCCCAGCAGCGTCTTATCCTCCTCTGTCACCTTGGACGGATCCGAAATATCGAACATCGACAGTTTGTATCCCTCCACGGCCCCGCTGTTCTCATCCGCCTCCTGTCCGATGCCGAGCAGCAGCCTCTCCTGATAGGGGTGCAGGTAGCTGGAAAATCCTGTAACCTTCAATTCTCCCACAATCCTCGGATTCTTCGGATCAGACAGATCGGCTGTGAACAGGGGATCCACATTCCGGAATGTAACAAAATATCCCGTATCCTGGCAGAACCTGACCGACTTGACCGTCTCCCCGGGAGCAATGTCTTCGATCCCGCCTATCGTCTCCAGCTCCTTATCCAGCACATACAGGTGATTGAGCTGTGTGCCCCTCTCATAATCCCATTCCGTAGTCACCAGCCTGAGGCAGCCCTTGTACTCGTCCAGGCTGAAGCTGTCGTACAACAGACCCGGCACTTGGGCTGCGCTCTCTGCCCATATATCGCCGTCCTCTATTCCCATGCAGTAAATACCGGTCATCTCCTGACTGCCGGAATATTCTGGGAGGAAAAAATACGCATGCTGGCCGGAGACGTAGATCTCACAGCCGGGCAGCATGATGCCCTTCCGATCTCCTGCTTCCTGGGGATCCGCCGCGTTGACGGCGCTGATAAGCACATAGTGGTCTGCCGTCTGCACATCCGGCAGGTAAATATCCTCATAGGACATCAGGCTTCCATTGATCTTGGGTATGTACCGCTCCACATCCTCCTCTCCAGAACCAGCCTCCTTGTAGCAAGAAGTGAACAGGTACAGCCAGTCCCCGACTTTCCTCGCAGTGAGATAGCTGCCCTCCTGGGACATGCTCCCTGACTGGACAGGATGTTCCGGATCCGTCATATCAAAGATACGGACACGGGATTCTTCTCCCCGTTCCGGATAATACATGCCGTCCCTGTCTTCCGCTATACGTGTGCTGGAAGAGTTCTCCAGGAGGATCAGCCTGTCCTGATCTGCATATACTTCCTGAATCTCACCTTCTCCCTCTGCCTGGATGGAAGCGGCGGTCTTTAGCGTACTGACATTCACAATCTGTACGCTGCGTCCGTCCCCGTCACACACATACAGATATTTTCCGTCGGTCTTCACCACATCTCCCTCATCCACACCTTCCTGACGCACGTTTGTCTCAGAATAGGCGGCTTGGGATCCTGCCATATCGGCAGATGCCGTGCTCTCTTCTCTTCCGGCACCGGAAGCCTGGCCCCCGGTCATAGCCCAGCCCTCATACTCCTTGTACAAATACGTGACTCCCGTCCGGGATATCCGCTCATAGATCTGCGCGTAACTGGACGCCGCCGGGAAGGCGCCTTCATCTTCCCGGTCCCCTTTATCAGCGGCGGCACCTGCTGCACCCCTCCATAAAAAGAGCAGAACAGCCGCCGCCGCGATTCCTGCCGCCGCCAGCTTGCCTCTTCTGAGCTGTCCTCTTTGTCCAGTCGTCCTCTTCCCGCTGCGTTCTTTCATTTCTGCACCTCCTTGTATCCTATATGACGGTATTTCTCTTCTCTG
>CALWRT010000102.1 GCA_944384015.1 uncultured Lachnospiraceae bacterium
CAGATATCTCTTCATCTGTTCCTGTTGTAGCTCTGACAGATATCCCGGTTTCGCCTCATCACAGCCTCCTGCTAAGATTATTCCGACAATTTTCCGGCAATCTGCCTTTACATAAGATAATTATACATGAAACCTTTATGCATAACAAGTATAAACCAAAATATCGTCATAATTCGGCAATAATTTTCAAACAACTCCCTTCAACAATTTATTAATTAGACTTGCAATCTTTTTATGGTTATGTTATACTACAACACATGCAGATATAGTTCATCGGTAGAACGCTAGCTTCCCAAGCTGGAGAGACGGGTTCGATTCCCGCTATCTGCTTAGTAGGAGCCGGAAGCATGAAGGAATTCATCAGTGTTTCCGGTTTTTTGTGTCCTTAATAGGTCATCGTCTCTTGTTCTATTTTGCCGCAGACCGTCGCTACCGCAAGTAGCGGCGGCTGTTTTCTTATGGAGATGTCATAAAATTTGAGAATCCGGTGTCTAATAGTTGAAAGGAGGAGATAGCATTGGAGTCGAAGCAACTGGTAGAAGAATGGATTGATGCCTATGGGGACGAGCTGCTGCGCATGTGCTTCCTCTATCTGAAGGATTACCATCTGGCTGAAGATGCCGTACAGGAAACCCTGTGGAAGGCATGGAACTCTTACGGGACGTTCCGGCAGGACGCTTCTGTGCGGACCTGGCTTGTCAGGATCGCCGTCAACTGCTGCAAGAACACCATGAGGACCCGGTGGTTCCAGAGCTGCCGCTTCGGCCTGGAGCATGCAGACGTCCCGGACCGTTCTTCCCCGTTCCAGGATATGGAACAGCTCTTGGAGAAAAGCACGATCGCCGGGGCAATTGCGAGCCTCGGGCCGAAAGACCGGGAAGTACTTCTCCTATATTACTATCAGCAATTTGACACGAGAGAAATTGCCGCCATTCTGAGCAAAAAGGAAAACACCATCCTCAAGAGACTGTCCAGGGCCAGGAACCGCTTAAAGGAACAGCTGTTAAAAGAGGGCTACAAGGAGGGATATGATGGATAAACATTCGATAAATCAAGAACTGACGGACAGAGATCTGATAAACGGCGTCGCGGCGAACAGAGATATCACACAGAGAGATATCATAGAGAGAGCTAAGATAAAATCAGCAATAGACAAGGAATTAAGCCAGGTTGTCCTGCGCCGCCAGGCATGGGATCCTATCGCATCCTCAGCGTCCGCCAGACGCCGCAGGCGCGCCCCTGCCTGGAGAGCCGCCGCCCTCATCCTGGCGGTTCTGGCATTCAGCGGCGTGTCCGTCGGGGCGGCCTATTATATCAATCACCGCATCTATGTGAATGAGGAGGAACTCCCGGAGCTGGATCCCATGACCCTCCATCAGATCGCTCCCCCGACGGTGACACCGGATGAATATGGGCTCTATTCCAAAGACTACTCTTCCTATGACACTGCCGCCCAGGAGCTGCAGGTCCCGGTTCTGGACTCCAGCCTCGCCGCAGACAATCCTTATATGCATGTGTCTGTGGAGACAGACAACAAGGACTATGCCGTCATCTCTGTACACAATTACATCATCGGGGATTGCCAGGATTTCCGCCAAATGGAAGATGAGCGGTATTACAGCCAGGGTCACGGGCAGATCTTCTACTCTCCGGTGTCCCTCACCGCTGACATCATTTTGAGCGACGAGCAATTGGCCAACGGCTGGAGCCACGATTATCTGGGCTATTATCAATTTGTCCTGAACTACGTTTCTTCCCAGGACTATCGGGTAACTATTGTTGAGGATACCGTGGATGGGGCAGCCCCTCTTCCGGATGGCGTCGTCTCTGAAAAATGCGCCATATTCGTCGCAGACGGCATCCGCTATACTCTATCCGGCAGAGTATCTGTCGATACGATGAAGGAAATTGTCGATTCCATGGAACAGCCATCCTTCTAGAAAAACCGGTATCGGGGGCAGTCCTGGCCGAACAGCCGGTGCCGCAGCCAGTCGTCCAGCATAATGGCTGGCACGCTTAAAAACAGCCACAAAACGGTATAGGGCAGGCATATCTGTCCCAGAAAATTGAACGGCATCTGGCTGTAGTCCCAGATTCCCAGGCCGAGATATTCATTCAATATGAGCCCTGCCGCCAGCTCCATCATTGTGATCACAGCAGAACACAGCACCATCTGTTTCCACAGAGGAACTTCCCGCGGCATGGGCTCATTGATCAGTCCGCACAGGACAAAGCAGAGCCCTCCAAGCACAGCCATCGTCCAGTGGCTGCGGCCTCTCCAGAGGACTTCTATCACATAGTATACAAGTCCTCCGATCAAGGCCAGCACAACACATTTACACAGCCATTTCACAGGATGAATCCCTTCTTTGTTTTGAAATATCGCCTCTTGCCTCCAAGCGCATATCTCTTCTTTCCACCATTCTATGAGTCGGACGCTTTGTCTTAGAACAGGCTGCGCCTTAGGGCAGGCCGCGTCTGGAAAGATGCTGCCTTCCCTCCTTGCCTGACGGCGGGGCTCCCCTCAGCGATAATTGTAGAAGCCTCTGCCGCTCTTCTTCCCATACCAGCCGGCCTTCACATACTGCCTGAGCAGAGGGCAGGGACGGTATTTGCAGTCTCCGTATCCCTCATACAGCGTCTCCATAATGGCGAGCACGGTGTCCAGCCCAATAAAATCGGCCAGCTGCAGCGGTCCCATCGGATGGTTCATGCCGAGCTTCATCACCTGGTCAATGTCTTCCACCGAAGCCACCCCTTCATAGAGACAGTAAATCGCTTCATTGATCATGACCTGCAGCACCCGGTTGGATATGAATCCCGGTACATCCCTCACTTCCACGGGTACTTTGCCCAGGTTCAGGCTCTCACTTCTGACCAGCTCATAAGTCTCATCAGAGGTGGCAAGCCCCCGGATGATTTCCACCAGCTTCATCACCGGAACCGGATTCATGAAATGCATGCCAATGACCTTCTCCGGGCGTTTGGTAAAGGCCGCTATCTCCGTAATTGGAAGAGAGGACGTGTTTGTCGCCAAGATACAGCCAGTCCTGCACACTTCGTCCAGCGTACGGAACACTCTGCCCTTCGTCTCAATATTTTCTACAATCGCCTCCACCACAAGGTCGCAGTCCGCAGCGTCGGACAGCTTCGCCGACGGTTTCAGCCTGCCCAGTATCTCTTCCTTCCTGTCTTCGGTTATTTTCCCTTTAACCACATCTTTTTCCAATATTTTCTGAATGGCCCGCATCCCCTTGGCTGCAATCTCCTCGCTGATATCGTTCAGATAGGTATCGCGGCCTGCCTGGGCCATCACCTGGGCAATGCCCTGCCCCATCTGTCCGGCCCCGATTACCATCACTTTCTGTACATTCATGTTATTCTAATCCTCCTCTTATCCTCTGTATCACAGCCATTCACTCTGGGATTTCAATGAAAATGGCATCTCCCTGGGCCATACCGGAACAGATAGCCGCAATTCCAGTCTTCTTCTTCCTTCTGCGCAGCTCGTAGATGAGCGTCATCAGGATTCTCGCCCCGGTAGCCCCGATAGGATGTCCCACGGCTACCGCGCCTCCATTGACATTTACTTTGGCATCCATCTCTTCCATACTCATGCCCAGAATCCCCAGACAGCTGACCAGGGGGACGGCCGCAAACGCCTCGTTGATTTCCATCAGGTCGATATCCTCCAGCCCCATCTTCCTCTTGTCCAGCAGCTTCTTCACCGCCAGGCCCGGAACTGTGGCGATATACTTGGACTGGGCAGAGACTTGGGCATAATCTTTCACAACCGCCAGGATAGGAGCCCCAAGTTCCTCCGCCTTTTCCCTGCTCATCAGCAGGATGGCCGCAGCCCCGTCGTTCGTCCCCGGAGCGTTCCCCGCGGTGACGGTACCATCCTTGACAAAGAGAGGCGGCAGCGCAGCCAGTCCTTCCCTCGTCGTATCCGGCCTGGGAGCCTCATCCTTGCACACCCGGGTACTGCCTCCCTTTTTCCCAGGAACTTCCACCGGAAAGCGCTCCTCTTCAAATGCTCCTGCCGCCTCCCCCTCTGCCCAACTCTTCTGGCTGCGCAGCGCCCAGTCATCCTGCATCTGGCGGGTAATCCCGTACTCTGCCGCCACAGCCCCGCCGATCACTGCCATATGGACATCGTTCTCCGGACACCACAGACCATCCAGTACCATGGCATCCCGCATCTTCACGTCGTTCATGCGGGCCCCCCAGCGGGCTGCGGGGACTACATAGGGAATGTTGGACATGCTCTCCATGCCTCCGGCCAGAACAATGTCTGCATCCCCCGCTTTGATAATCTGTGTCCCCAATGTAACTGCTTTCAGCGCGGAGCCGCATACTTTGTTGATCGTGAGAACCGGCACTTTGTGGGGGATTCCCCCGCGTATGGCCGCCTGCCTCCCCGGAATCTGCCCCTGTCCCGCAGGCACTACCATTCCATAGATTACCTCATCCACTTGTTCCCCTTCGATATTGGCTCTCCTGAGCGTCTCCTGAATCGCAAGACCCCCCAGCTGCACCGCTTTCAGCCCTTTTAAGCTCCCTCCGAATTTTCCGAAGGGCGTGCGGGCCGCGCTTGTAATTACGATCTCTTTTCCTGCCATCTCTCTCCTCTTTCTCCTGCTGTCTCTTATCAGCGATATATATGGGCGCTGTCTGTGCCCTTCGCCGCTATACTATGATGTATCTGCCTTCCCGGCGCCTCGGCGCTGCGGGCTCCTGGGCCGGATATCCCACTGTCATCACTGCCACCAGCGTCCCCTTGCCCGGTGCGAATTCATCCCGCAGCCGGTCTCCCATCCCGGTCTCATAGGGCGCTGTCAGCCAGCAGCTTCCAAGCCCTTGTTCCACTGCTTCCAGAGCAATATTTTCCAGCGCCGCGGCCACGCTCTGTATAATGGTCTCCTTTGTCTTGGAAGTCTCCTGGTTCTGGCAAAAGGCCAGGATGCACACCGGCGCCCCGCCCAGATTGCGTATAAATTTTGTGGTCTCTTCCACAACGGCGGGATGTCTCGGGAACCTCTCCTGCAGGGAAGGCTCAATGTCGATGGACACCTGCCCCATAATCTCCAGCAGGCGGTTCATCTGCTGTCCGCTCCTGACCGCCACAAAATACCAGGGCTGCAAATTCACCGCTGACGGAGCCCACGTCCCCGCCTCCAGAAGTTCCTTCACCAGTTCTTCCGGCACTTCCTGGGCCTTGTATACCCGTATGCTTCTCCTTGTCCTGATCGCTTCGCTCACATTCATGCTCTTCCCTCCTTATTGGCTGCCTTCCCCGTGAATTCCCGCAATTCGCTTCGCGTACTGCTTCTTCTGCGCAAAATTCCCCTGTCTGGAAATCATAATTTTCTGGGCCTGGGGAGAGCCAGCGCCGTGCATGCTCTCTGTCCGGTATCCTACAGCCGCAGTCCCAAGCGCCAAGTTTTCACAGAGCCGCAGGGCCCGCAGGCGGTTCTCGGCGTTTACATGGTTCCCCACCATGAATTTCTCCACATAATGTCCGACCTCTTCGCTTCTCAAGTCAGCCTCCGAAGGGGCTGTCACCATAATGCCCCCCGCGATGTCTTCCATCAGGCGTACAATCTCATAGGGGTAACGGGTCACGTTCAATTTGCATACATTGGCCAGGAGCAAATCGACCATGTAGTTCCCCGCCTTCGTCTGCCACCCTTCCGCCGAGGAGGCAATGCCCGCGCAGTAAAGCTGTTCGTTGAGCTGGGTCATCTCAATGAGTTTATCCTTCACATGGCTGGCCCTCTCTGTCCCGTTGTACTGGGCGATCAGGCTGGCCGCGCCGATTGCCACGTCTCCCACACCGCTCTTGCAGCCGCCGTAGCTGTTCCTGTGATATCCGGCGAACCGCTCTACCAGCATGCCGGCGAATTCCACTTCCCCATTCAGATAAATGTTCTCATTAGGAACAAAGACATGGTCGAAGATCGTGAGCGCTTCCACTCCTCCGTAGCGGGCGTTGCCCAGATCGATATCCGCCCCTGCTTCCAGCTTGCGGGTGTCACAGGACTGGCGGCCCACAATCATGGTGATCCCCGGCGCGTCCAGAGGGACGCTGAACGCGATGCAGTAGTCCTCCTGTCCTGGTTTCAGCGCCTGGGTGGGCAGCACGACCACTTCATGGGCGTTGGTGATGCCGGTCAGATGCGCTTTGGCCCCTGTCACCACGACACCGTCTGGCCTTCTCTCCACCACATGCAGATACAGATCCGGATCCTGCCCCTCGCCGATCGCGCAGGACCGGTCGCCCTTCGGGTCTGTCAGCGCCCCGGCCACAATCAGATCTTCATCCTGCACCCGGATAATGAATTTCTTGAACCGCTCAAAATAGGAAGTCCCATGCGCCTGGTCAATCTCGTAAGTTGTGGAATAGAAGGCGTTCGCGCAGTCCATGATCACACAGCGCTGGAAGCAGGAGCCTGTCCGCTGCCCCATCAGCCTCTGAAGCTTTACCTTCTTGTTTAAATCTTCCACGCTTTTATGGATATTGTTGAATCGGTTAATTTTGTGGCCGGTAAACTGGCTGGTGGCAGTCATCAGATCTTCATACTCCGGCATATGCGCCATATCATAGGTCTCTATCAGACAGTTCATCGATGGGCGGAGCAGCGGATGATCCACCGGATTGTCCAGCTTCCTGCCCTGGAAATAGATATTTCTCTTCATCTTTCTCAAGCTCTCAACATATTGCTCGCTCGTCATCAAAGCCATAATTTCTTCTTCTCCTTTCCGGGAATCCTCCCAGCGCCCTTGCGTCAGGGCTTTTTCCTTAATAAAAGGGTAAAAAAGAGCAGCAGCAAACTACACCGCATTCCCGGCCTGCCGCCGGTCGCATATAGCAGGCTGCCGCCCATCCTATTGCCGGTTACCCGGCTCTCACTCGCTCTGCTCCTGGATCATTGCCCCGTAAGTCTCTGTCACATCTCCCGCCGGGTTGATCCCCTTCGCCCGCAGCTTCCTGCACTGCTTGGACACGGCATACACAGCGGTGATGACGCCGAAGATATACAGGGGAACCTGGAAGTTCATGCAGGCAGATATGCCGACCGAAATCAATGTGTAGACTCCCAGGCCGGCCAGCGGCGTGACTACCAGCATCGTTATCAGGCAGACAATGGTCATAGTCAGCTTATAGTGCTCCTTCTCCAGCTTCTTCCCCCAGCTAAAATTGCAGAGCCTCTTGAAGATCGTCTGGCAGAACCCAACGCCGGTGCCGATGACCGCGAAGATAACAAGAAGCCCATAGCAGACCGCCCCTGCCGTGCTGTTGCTGAAGTTGCTGATCGCCCACAAGAACGGGATGTCCTGCCCGCTGATCTCCGGCATGCCTGCCAGGAAGATCACCGCTACCAGGCTGTTCAGCACCACAACGGGTATCACAAATGACAGGCACGCGACGATCACGTCTTTCCTTGTCTTGATTGCCCCTTCGGAGGCAGCCAGGGCTGCGTAGATGCCTGACGTACAGTTGCCTATGTAGAGATACAGGTAGTAGGCCACCAGGATCGGAGCCCGGTAGGACACAAAGTTTGTGATCACTTCAAATCCCTGCGGGCTTGCCTGAGGCCAGCAGATCACCACAATAAAGAGGATGATCACAATAATTCCTGCCACAATGAAATTTCCGCTGTCCCGTACCAACTTGTCCCCGAACAGGCAGAGGATAATCACAAGCCCCACATAGAAGACTCCAGAAGCCAAGTTTGGAATCCCCCACACGTCCATACATACGGTCTGCATAATCGCCATTAAGCTGGCTGTCACGGTCAGTGTAAATCCTACCCACACAATGTCCCTTGCGACAGCGATAATTTTCTGCAGCGGCTTATTCCAGTCCATCCACACGTCGCTGACTCCTTTATAGTCATAGACATTGTACAGACGCCCGGTCTCCAGGTGGGCATACAGGATAATCCCCGCCACCCCTGCACCGATCAATGGCCCGAGAATAAATGCCGTCCATCCGTTTTCCACCAGATAGATCAGGCACATGGTGCCGGACGCGAACCCAGGCCCAACATGTGTGCTGAAACATACGCTTCCTACCCCTAATACTTCCCCTAATCGTTTCTTCAAGTAAAAACCTCCCTTACATCGTTACCTGTGGTATTTCTCCCAGGCGAACAGTGCCGCGCCGAGGGCGCCCACCGTCTGCGGACTGCCTGGGACCGCAATCTCTTCGCCCAACTCTTTCTCCACCATGTGGACTGCCTCTGGAATTAATGCCACACCTCCGGTCATGACCACCTGGGGCGCTACCTGGATTCTCCTTGCCTGTCCGCATACCCTCTTCGCCACAGACTGCAGCGCCCCCTTGGCCACATCTTCTACTTTGCTCCCCAAAGAAAGCTGCGAGATCACTTCCGCCTCTGCGAACACGGTGCATACACTGCTAATCTGCGTCCCCCGCAGGGATTTCGCCGCAAGGTCTGACAGCCTATAAATATCACAGTTCAATACCCTCGCCATAACTTCCAGAAACCGTCCGGTCCCAGCCGCGCATTTATCGTTCATGACAAAGTCCGCCACATTTCCCTCTCCGTCCAGCCGGATTACCTTGGCGTCCTGGCCGCCGATATCGATGACGGTCCTTGCTTCCCCAAACAGGTGCGTAACCCCTTTGGCATGGCAGGAGATCTCCGTCACCTGGGCATCCGCGCCTTTGTATACATTGCGCCCGTATCCTGTGACTACGGAATATAGGATGTCCTTCGGCGTCCTGCCTGTCTTGCTGTACACTTGTTCCAGCACCTGGCTGATTCCATTGCTCCCTGTCCCAAGGTTCAAGGCTTCCTCCGCCAATACCCGCTTCTCTTCGTCAAGAAGCACTGCTTTGGAGGAGGATGAGCCTATGTCAATCCCCAAAAACATTGGATCTCACACCTTTCCTTGCCTTATTTTTCTCTCACGCCTTCTCTCACCGGTTGATTTCCACAAAGGTCTGGATACGGTTCTCCAGCTGGCCCGCAGCCTCGATCTGCTGATCCGCTTCCACATAGAGGAGCTTCACCCCTGCTTTCTGCAGTTCCTTGCGGTAGATCGGATAGTCATATTCCTCCGCCTCGCAGAATTTCATCTGAGCTGCGATCACTCCGTCGGCATCGTTGTCCTTGGCCATATTGATTAACATCTGCCCTCTGGACTTCTCCGGCTCGTAGATCAGGGAACATCCCCTCTGATCCATATATCGCTGCGCCATCTTCTCAAGCGCAGTCCCCTCTGCCCTGGCAGGCGTGCGGAACTGGCGGGACTCCTGAGCCAAATCGTCCGCCACTACGGTGATATGGTTGTTCACAAGGATATCCAGATACGCCTCTGCATCCACCAGGATACCGGAGAGGACGACCTTGAACTGCTCCATCTCTTCCTTCGGTTGGGCTTTCAGTCCCTCTATAATCCCTCTCAGCTTCTCTGTATAAATCTTCTTATCCATGAAGTAAGCAGCCTTCAGGATATGATGACGGGTCTTGGCGTTCAGCGTCACCGGATAGTCGGCCACCATCTTCACAAATTCCCGGCAGGTCTTCCGGTATTCCTCATAGATGCCGAAGCTCCCCTCCAGCGCCTCATCGGTCACCTTCGTCCCGGTCAGCTTCTCCAGCCTCTCCTGGAAAAACTGAAACTCGCTGATCAGATACTGGAAAGCCGCAGGGATACGATTCTGAGGATAGGCAATTCCCAGCACCGGTATCCCGGTATCTCCGTAGGGCCAGTTCTTGCACAGTGCTTTCAGGGAATCGCAGAAATTCGGAATGACCACCGCTGTCAGCATCTGATAGGTTCCCTTCATCCCATATTCCAGATCTGCCCGGATGAGGGAACAGCAGAAGTTCTGCAGCAGGCTGTCAGCCAGCTTAATGTCTGTCTGTCCGCCCCACAGGCCCACCGGCAGGATACCGGCCGCATAGATAATCTCATCCGGCGTGTAGGCGGGCACACAGCCAATTGCCCGGCGGCCGCTCCTCTTCATTTCTTCGGCCACCGCGGCGGCCGGATTGGAACAGACAGCTTCTAATTCCTGGATCAGCGCTCTATAATCACTCATCTTCCTTCCTCCCCTCTTTTCTCTTCTCCATCAGCTCAACCAGCGCCTGGAGCCTTGTCTCGAACTGTGCTTCGGAAAATACCCTCGGATCTGTCTGATCCCCGTCAAAGATGACCGATGGAAGCCCTGTCTTCTCAATGACCACCTTGCGGATCGCGTACTGCTTGAAGTCCATCGGCTTGCAGCTCCTGTTGGAATGGTAGATGAGCCCGTCCAGATGGTAAGTCTCCGTATCCTTCAGGTAGGCGTTCAGCTCAAACGGGATCTCCCGGTTGGCTCCCACATTTTCCGAGTATGCCCGTACCATGGAGGCAATTGTCGGGCTGTCATAGGTGATCATCCACAATCTCGGATAGTTGGAAGCCACCATGTTAATTCCATACTTTTTCAGTGTGCGGTAAGTCAAGTTCAGCTGAGGCCAGCAGGCAATCCCGTCCCACAGGATCCGGTATTTCTCTTCCTGGTCTTTCCACGGCCCTTCTCCTCTCGCCACTTTTTCCATAGACTCTTCATACCACTGCTTGAACAGGTCTCTCGCCTCCGGCCTGCCCCGGTCGCATACCATGATTCCCATGTAGTTGAACAGGTCGAACCCGCTGATCGGGGACGGTTTATGCTTGGCAACCCCGATGGCCTTCAGCCACCACTCTCCTGTCTGCATGGAGATCTCCATGACTTCCTTGAAGCGGTCATAATCAAATTTGCGCCCGGTAATCTCCTCCAGCTGGGAGATCATGTAATAGACCTGCTCTTCCATGAAGCGGATCTGGTGCTCTGACGCCCCCTCGTCCATGTAGTTGTAGGGCGTATCTAAGAACAGCATCGGAATATTCATCTCCTTGGCCAGATTTTCATACCATTTGATAACGGTATTGCAGGAGTTGCCGCAGCACAGCAGCATATCCGGCATCGGTAAGTTCACCGGGTCGTCCACATGTTTCACGTCCACATAGCCGAAATTGTTGCGGGCATAAGAACAGATATCATTGGAATATCCCTGCTCCTCCGCCACTTCGATCAGCGGGCCTGACAGGTGCTTAGCCCCCATGGCAGCTCCGAAGTTCTCCGGGTATACGGTGTCAATCTCCATCGTAGTCATGAGCTCCTGGGGAGCGATGCCCGTCGCCCAGCAGACCGGCTTCCCTGCCTTCTTGGCCTCTGCCGCCCGGACATACACATCCCGCGTCATCTCGTTCATAATCTGTTTTGATGTTTTCTTGACCTCTTCCAAATTGCTAACCCCCTATCTTATCTTTTTCTTTAACCTATGTAGATCCCCTCCGGGTCTATCTGGTTCCTCAGCATGTCGATCTCTTCCTTGGTAGGCATTTCAAATGGCTTCGCCCGGGACACGTCGATATCAAACGATGTATTCTTGATGATGTCATCCAGCGTCACGCCCAGCTCTTTGTAGTAGTAGGCCACATACATCTCCTTCGTATCCTCGTCAAACTCCATAATTCCCAGGTTGGAAATCACCTTCTTCGGGCCGCCCCACATGCCCAGCTCTTCCCGGAACTTCATCTCGCCAGTCTCATCGTCCTTGCACTTCCAGCCGGGGCTGGTTAAGTAATCTACCTTCTCCACAAACCTCCTCGGTTCATGGTCTATCGTGATAATTGTCGAATTGGCCATCGCTGCGATGTCAGAAGCCCCTCCGGAGCCGTTCAGGCGGCGCTTCGGATGAAGATAATCTCCGGTCACGGTAGAGTTGATGTTGCCGTAGCGGTCAACCTGAGCCCCGCCCAGGAAAGACTTGTCAATCTTCCGGTTCTGAAGCACCATGTTCATGACCTTGACCGTGTCGATCGTACACGGGATTCCCTGATACCATCTGGCATCCGCCACAGCCATCGGAAGCTCCAGCGGCTTCGGCCCGTAGATCCCGCACTCTGTGATCAAAGTACAATTCGGCGCATGGGTATTCTTGGCGAGGATGGAAGATATCATCGGCAGGCCAAATCCGATAAAGACCGTCTCATTGTCCTCTATACAGCGAGCTCCGGCTACTGCCAGCATCTCCCTGGTCGATACGTTCATTTCATTCATAGTAAAACCTCCTGCACTTTCCATAGTCCCTGTTCATCTTGTGATCGTTCGGAAAACGCTGATGAACGCGTTTCCTTATACCTTCCGCTTCATCCCTCTGCGGTATCCCAGCTTGGGATCTGCTTTCAGCTCCTCCAGCCTGTCTCTTCCAAGTTTCTCCAGGAACGCTTCGTGATCTTTCAGCCCGTACACCCACTCATCCATCCATACCTTCAGCGTCTCTTCATTTTTGGACGCCTGGATATATTCTTTGATGTACTGGGGATCGTTCTCGTAGTATCCCATACACTGTGTCTCAAACGCCCCGAACGGGACTTCTGCCACCACATCCACGAACACGGCCGGCAGCGTATTCTTGTCTGGCTCGGCGAAGAGCTCTTCCTCCGGCACAATACGCTCCGCGGTGACGATCGTCGTCTTGGCGGCCGCCGCCAAATAGTAGTCTGCCCCCATTGCCCCGCGAATCCGCGCGGTTCCGTCAGGAGCAGCCTCCTGTACATGGATGAAGGCAAAATCTGGGGTCGCCGACGGGATCAGCACCACATCTTCCTTCCCCCAGAAAGGATCTTTCATTTTCACGTACTTTTTCTTCGGGAAACGCGGATCCTTCCCGCGAACCTGGGCGAGCATATCGTAATCCATGTTCATCAGGTCAGAACCCTTGTG
>CALWRT010000103.1 GCA_944384015.1 uncultured Lachnospiraceae bacterium
CCACCAGCTGTCTTGCAGCCGCAAGGCTCTGTTCACTGCAGTCGGCGATGACAAGCTTCTCCACATCCGGTTCCATTGCCAGCAGCCCCGCAAGACCGGTTCCCTGGGAACCGCTTCCTATGATACATACTTTCATACGCTCTACTCCTCCCGTCAAAAATCCATCACGCCTCTATAGAATCCGGTTTGATCCCGTTCATATATTTGCATGCTTCGTGCAGTACATCGGAATAGCTCCCATATGCGCAGGATATATGGTGGATATACGGGCCATATATAAATTTTTCTTCCCACTTGGGCCAATTTGCCACCTTTGCCCACACATAGGTGGAATCTGTCCCAGGCCCCTCGGTGGTATCCATCTCATCCGCGAACAGCCGATACTCACCGTCCAGGCCTCCGAAGCGTACCGCGGTGAGCTTGCCCGGCTTCAATTCATACTCTCCGATACACATCCCCCGCATATTGCCCCGTCCGTCTTTCGCAAGGGAGGACGGGAAGACGCCGCAGTGCCACAATAGTTCCGCATTGTCATCTTCCGGATGACGCACCGTCAAATCTGTAATAAACGTAGGACTGTCTCCTCTTGCCGCCGCCTGCAGCAGGCTGGAAGAAATTGCTCCCATGACATCTGTCTCGCAGGCGCAGGGCAGCCCCCTCTGCGTCAGATTCCCGAATGCCTGGCAGGGCCACAAGTCCATCATCGGCTCAAACAGCTCAAAACATTGGCTGGCCAGAGCCGTACAGCCGTAGGTTCTCGCGATATGTTCCAGCGTCAATTCCACCGCTGTTATTCTCCTAAGCCTGTCCGGATCCATCTGACTGTAATCAGCTGCCGCCTGATTCTCTTTGATTCTCGCATCAATCTCGTGGCCGAACTCTTTCATACAAGTATCATAGGTCTGCTGCAGTTCTACCGTGTCAATGGCGACAACCTCCATCCCAAATTTTTCAAATATCTCATTTTCATTGTATCTGACGCTCAAAAAGTTCTTCGGGCGGACGCTGATCTGTCCAATCCTCATATTCCGATAAGCCTTTGCCACACTGGCTGCACGCACAAACCGATCCAGCCCTTTGTCCAAAGCCCTAGAATCCAGCGCGCAATTTTCCAGATAGGTGAACGGCACATGACATCTGCTCAGAGCCATAGATGTGGCAAACATTCCACACTGGGAATCGGTCATCCTCTCCGGGAAAGTCATATCCCTGGGACCCCAGAGCAGTACCGGTACCTTCAGCGTCCTCGCGACCAATGCAGCCGCCTCTTCCGAGCCAAAATTCACGTGGGGAAGCAGAAGGGCATCCACTTTCCGATTCATCAAGTAGTCGGCCACTTTCTCAGAATCCATTGGCTCTACAAGAATTCCATCCTCCACAACCTCATTGACATCCACAAACTCGATATTCCCGATTTTCTCAAAAATTTCGAGAAATCTCTTTCTCACCTGCTTCTCCGCCGCGATTGCGTATGCTGGGTCGGGAAAGTTCCCGATACGGCGGGTAGGGACATAGCCGATGTTCAATTTGAAATCTGTATACATAACATCCTCCTGTTTTATCATTTGGGAGATCACACTTTCCCCTGGCTAATTAATAACGGAAGTCTTTCTGCGTCGGTTGAAGAACGCCTCTGTCTGGGCATCCAGCAGAATTGCCAAGATGATGATGCAGCCTTTCGCTACGTTTTGCCAGAAAGAACTTACGCCGGCAAGGTTCAGCAGATTGTTCATAATTCCCATTGTCAGGCATCCAAAAATCGTTCCGCCTACTTTTACTTTTCCTCCGCTCATAGGTGTTCCGCCGATTACCACTGCGGCAATCGCATCCATTTCCATTCCGTCTCCCGCTCCCGCAGTGGCCAGCGCCGTACGTCCGGTTAGGACGATACCGCCCAGTGCCGCGCAGACACCCATAATGGTATAGACAGAGATCTTAATCTTATCTACCGAGATTCCGGAAACCATCGCAGCATCAGGGTTACCGCCTGTAGCGATCACGTGCCTGCCATATTTCGTCCGGTACATGATAATTGCCACGATAAAAGCCAGAGCCAGCATGATAACCAGCGAGAACGGAATCACCCACAGAACAATCCCCTGTCCGATAAAAGCCACCTCTTTGCTCAATTCACTCACCATCTTCCCGTCTGTGACAATATAGGCGGCTCCCAGAAATATCTGGGATGTGGCCAAAGTCACAAGGAATGCCGGAAGGTTCAGCTTGACTGTAATCAACCCATTGATCGTGCCGCAGACGAGCCCTACAAGCAGGGCAAGGATAATTGCCGCCGCCAGAGGAAGTTCCTTCGACCACAATGCGAACAGCACTCCCACAAGTCCCAGCATATTTCCCACGGAAAGGTCAATGCCTCCGCCGCCCAGCACAACTGTAAAGCCAATTCCAATGATCGCCGCCACGGCGCTCTGCCTTACAACAGAGCTCAAGTTGGAATATTTAAAGAAGACGCCGCTCGTTATGATTCCTGCAACGCAGACTAAAGCAACCAAAATTACCAGCGCTTTATTATTCAGCACGAATACTGTGGCTTGATCTTTCCAGTTCCCGTTTAAATGACTTTCTTTTCCCTTATTCATTTTCATTTTTTATTTTTTTTCCTTTTGATTTTTACTTATTCCAAACGCATAAGCCATCAGACTCTTTTCGTCAAATTCCTGCCGCTCCAATTCGCCGGTAATGCTGCCCTGATGAATCACCAGTATCCTGTCTGACACCCCCATCAATTCCGGAAGCTCTGACGACACGATGATAATGGCCTTCCCCTGTGCGGCCAATTCATGGATCAGCCGGTATATTTCTGCCTTGGCGCCCACATCAATTCCCCTCGTCGGCTCGTCCAGTATCAGGATCTCAGGATTGGTAAGCAGCCATTTGCCGATAATGACCTTCTGCTGATTTCCGCCGCTCAGTACGCCTATCTCCTGTTCACCGGAGGCATATTTAATATTCAAGGCTTTTGCGTATTTCTCAAAGTCACTCTGTTCCCTATGAAAATCAATGAATCCAAATTTGCATATGGAGTCCAGGTATGCCAGCGTCATATTTGTCTTCACAGGCAAGTGATGTATGACGCCTTTGCGCAGGCGATCTTCTGTAACCATTCCAATGCGGTTGCGGATCGCGTCCTTGGGCGTGTGGATGTGTACCTCTTTTCCATTTACTTTCACCATCCCGCTGTCCGCTTTGTCGATTGCGTAGATCGCCTGCATAATCTCCGTTCTTCCGCTTCCCATCAAACCGCAGAATCCAAGGACTTCCCCTTTGCGCACCTGGAAGCTGATATTCTCAAAATATCCTTCTCTGCTAATCCCCTCTACTTCCAAGGCGATCTCCCCCGGCTCCACATCTTCCTTGTGGAAAATGTCGGATAATTCTCTGCCGACCATATAGCTGACCAGCTGTTCTTCATCTGTCCCATTTGTCTGAAGAGTCACAATGTACTTTCCATCCCGCAGTACCGTAATCCGGTCGCTGATTTCAAACACCTCATCCAGCTTATGGGAAATATAGATAATCGCTGTCCCCTTCTCGGACAGTGTTCGGATCATATGATAGAGTTTATCCACCTCTTTGTTCGTCAGTGCCGATGTAGGCTCATCCATAATGATGACGTCCGAGTCATAGGAGACTGCTCTTAGAATCTCCACCAGCTGCATATTGGCAATGCTGAGATGGGACACGGTTGTATACGGGTTCAGGTCTATCTCGTACTCATCCAGCAGCCTTTTGGTCGCCTCTTCCATCTCTTTCGTGTCAATGATCCCGTGTTTTGTGAATTTGTCTTCCCGGCCAATCCATATATTTTCCATAACCGTCATGGTATGTACCAGGCTGATTTCCTGATGGATCATCGATATACCCATGTTCAGCGCATCTGACGGAGATTTCGGTTTGTAGGGCCTCCCCTTAAAGACCATCGTGCCCTCATCAGACTGATAGGCTCCCAGCAATACTTTCATCAATGTCGATTTGCCGGCGCCGTTCTCTCCGCATAGAGCGAGAACTTCTCCTCGTTGAATCTCTAACTGCACATGGTCAAGGGCCAGAACACCAGGAAAACGTTTTGTGATCTCTTTTAATTCCAATAACTTCTCAGCCATTTATCCACCCCGTTTTGCGGGTGCGGGCAAGTCTGCCCGCACCCTTATCCCTTCTGTTATTCCGGGAAATACTCATCCACATTGCTGGCATCCATCATAAACAGAGAATCCGGATAAACAACTTCTTCCACTTCTTCTCCTGCCAGTATTTTCTCCGCCAGATCCAGCGCAAACAGCGCTTCTTCCTGGAAATCGGTCGCTACTGTCGCGTCGATGGAACCGTCTCTGATGTAGGTGGCCGTGTGCTCTAAGCCATCCATGCCAAGAATCAGCACATCATCCATATTCACATTGGCCGCGCGCAGCGCCTGGGATACGCCGATGGCCATGTTGTCGTTCTGACAGGCGTAGACATTCAGATCATATACCTGAAGCCAGTCTTCCGCCAGCTTCATACCGCCTTCTGCCTGGTACTCTCCCTCGCCCTCGACGACAGCCTCGGTGATTCCCAGGGCTTCATAATATCCTGTCTGGCGCTTCATGTACTCCGGCAGGCTGTAGAGCCCTACAACATAGCCGAGCTTCAGTTCTTCCTGTCTCTCTTCCAGCCATTTCTGGGTATATTCGGCCTGCAGGACGCCCATATCGTAATTCGAAGTGTTGATGAAGGCAGTCCTCAGATCCGCGTTTCCTTCCGGCACATCCACGCCCATCAGCACCACCGGGATGCCGGCGTCTTTGCAGGACTGCAGCGCAGATACAATCCCCTCCCCTTCTCTTGGGACGCATAATATGATATCGCATCCTTGCGTCACAAGGGATTCCACGTCGCTGATCTGTTTGCTGACATCCAGGGACGCGTCTGTGATCACAACTTCATAGCCTTTTGCCTCCGCGGCTTCCACAAAATAGTTGTCCCACGTGACGCGCATTTCATCGCTGGCATCCGACTGGGCGACCCCAATTTTGATTGTCTCGGCATCATCAGCGGAAGCTTCATCCCCGGATGTCTCTGCGCTTGTCCCTTCCGTCTGATCCGCAGCGGTTTCATCTGCATTGGATCCACATCCGGCCAGAGTCAGCGCCATCGTCAGCGCCAACATCCATGTTACTGCTTTTTTCATAAAACCCTCTCCTTTTTTTGTTTTTTTGATAGTTGCATTATAAAATTACAGAATATTCACTGTCAATGTTCCCAATTGGATGCATTAGATGAGCCACCCCTAAAATAAGATTCACCCCAATACCATATTTTCCCATTGTAAAATTTTCATATATTTCGTAAAATATTGAATCTATATTTTGTTTACAAAAGATTATAATGGCTATATTAAGAAAAATACTCCGACAAGAGTACTCCGATGAAAGCAAGGAAATATAAGGATAAACGTCTTAAAGAGGAACGCAAATATGATGTTAAAAGTGCTGATTTGTGACGATGAATCTTCTATCTGTAAGCTAATGAACCATTTGATTGACTGGGACTCTCTTGGGCTGGAAAACTGCGGTTTTGCCTATGATGGGCAGGAAGCCTACAATGCCGTGAAGGAGAAGAAACCTGACATCGTTATCACCGATATTGATATGCCGGTTATGACCGGCTTAGAGTTGATTGAGAAACTATCCCAGGAAGAGAACACTCCCTCTTTTATCCTCGTAAGCGGCTACGCGGAGTTTGAATACGCTAGGACCGCCATCCGGTTCGGTGTCAGCAATTTCCTGCTCAAACCCATCTCCCAGGATGAACTGAACGATACGCTATCGAAGCTGGCAGAAAAAATTAAATTTACCCAAAATGAGCGTAAAATACAAAAACGCCTTTATGCTTACCACACGATCAACCGTTCTAAAATACGCCGGCAGTTCCTGTCCGATCTTCTGCACGGCACCCTGCTCGCCAGACAGCTTAGTATCCAGTCGGTAAATCAGGAATATGGATACCATCTGCAGCCGGCGGTGTTCCAGATTGCCGCCTTTCAAGTAGACTGCCTGGATTTTCCTGAAGCCGCCGAAGAACTGATTCTGAACAGTACCAAGCGGATCCAGGCACAGTTAAAAGAGTTATGCCTTGACTTTGAATATATCTTTCATAAAAAGCTGCTTCTATTATTCCTGAACTATCCTGCTTCCCAGACCAATCCGGTCTATCGGGCCATCCGCCGGTACCTGGATGTCCTGAAAGATCACCTGTCTATTTATGGAGATATCCATGTCACGCTGGGGGTCGGACTTGCTGTCAGCTCTCTGTTGGACCTGTCATATTCTCTGCAGACCTCCAGGCAGGCACTGGACTGCCGCTTCCTATTAGGCACCGGCCGGGGCTTTGACGCCGCCAAACTGGACCTATCTTTCACCGGATTGGACGCCGCATCTCAGAAACAGATGCGGGAGGAAATCGACCGGCAGCTGGATTTATTACATACGGAAGCCCTGGATGACCTGCTTTGCCGTCAATTTTCCAAGAGCAGTCCTCTGTTGAAACAATACCCTTATGTGGTGCCTTCCGTTCGTTCTATGTGGTGCCAAATCTTCTTTGACAGTCTAAAATCTATCGCGGAGCCAGACAGAGTCCTCGCCTGGCAACAAGCGCTGGCCGAACAGTTAGAGCCAACTTATACTGTGGAGCAGGTAGTCAGTACGCTCTCCTCCCATATGCAGAATATTCTCAGAGAATTGAACGGGACAAGCGATGCCGCGAATTCTAAGACGATCCGGATTGTCAAAGATTATATTGCACAAAATTACGAGAAACATCTGGAGCTGTCAGATCTGGCCTCTTTGGTCTATTTGAATTCCGCTTATCTGGGCATACTGTTCAAAAATGAAACAGGGGAATCCTTCAGCCATTATCTGATCCGGGTCCGTATTGATGAGGCGAAAAGACTTCTCAAAGACGTCCAATATAATATTGCGGAGATCTCTGCCATGGTCGGCTACAAAGACACCCGCTATTTCAGCAAATTGTTCAAAAGCGTGACCGGTGTCACCCCCAAAGAGTACCGCCGCATACATCACACGTTGGCAAAAGGAGATGACTAATCGTGTTATTCGTGACAGCTATCATTGCACTGGCAGAGGGGATCCTTCTCGTGTGGATTTTTTGCAGTTATCGCCGATATATCATTCCTTTCATCAAACGGCTGAGGAGAGCAGACCCCTCCCTCGAGCAGGCAGTGACTATCCCACAGTTCCTGGAGCTCGCCGCCAATAAATTTACTGCTTATACTGACAAAGATAACGCCACCCATTTGTTAAAGGTGCAGGCGGAATTGGATGCCATGCAGTCCCAGATCAATCCGCATTTTCTCTATAATACGCTAGACTCCATACGGGGCCAGGCATTGGAAGACGGTTCTCCTACCACTGCCGAGATGACCGGGGCTCTCTCTTCCCTATTCCGCTATACAGTCAGCCAGAAGAAAGAAATTGTAACCCTGGAAGATGAAATCAAATGTGTGGAAACTTATATCCAGATTCAGCAGTACCGCTATCAAAACAAGTTCCGGCTGATAAAAGCCTATGATTCCGCGGATGACATGCTTATGGAATACCCGGTTCCCAAGCTGGTCCTTCAGCCAATTATTGAAAACTGCATCTATCATGGGCTGCGGCAGAAATCTGAGAACTGTGTTATCAAGATCCATATCTATACCACCCAGGCTCATTTCTTCATATCCGTATCTGACAATGGCGTAGGTATGGATAAAGCCAGGCTAAAACACATGAATGACTGTTTTCAGGGAGATGTGTATACTGTAAATCAAGGTATTGACTCCAAATATCACAGTACCGGTGTCGCATTGATCAATGTCAATTCCCGCATCCGTCTGATTTATGGAGACAATTATGGCTTAACCGTCTACAGCTCCCCTGGTATCGGCACGGAAACTTTAATTACGCTCCCGCTTCATTACGAGCCCGCTACGTAAACGATATTCGTATATAAGCGATATTCGTATATAAGGGAGATTTGTCTTTGAAATAGTGTTGGTTATTATTGTTGGATTCATTTCGTCTAAGAGGTCGAAAAAGCATATGAAAACAGAAATTTTAAGATTTGAACATGTCAGCGCAATCCTCTATGGCAACCAAATCTTGGATAATGCATCCCTTACAATTTTTTCCGATGAACTGATCGGCATTTTTGTCCATGAGGATCTGGACGCTTTAGCTCTCACGAGACTTATTTCGGGCTCCCTCACTCCCAGTAAAGGGGAAATTTATATTGATAATCATCCTGTTGGGACTCTAAAGCAGCACCTTTTTCCAAAGAAGCTATACCATCTTTCCAGAACCTCCCATCTGGTAAAGCAGATGAGCGCAGGCGAAAATATCTTTTTGAATCTTCCCAGGTCCACATCTTCTCCCTGGCTGGACAAAAAACAGATCTACGCTCTTACATCAGACTTGCTGAGTGAATATCAAGTGTTCTACATTACACCAGATGCGATCGTCTCCCAGCTGGACATCTTCTCTCAGCATGTCGTTGAAATTTTGAAGGCTGCTGCCTCTGGCGTACGTATTCTCGTCATTGACCAGATTGTCCAGTACTGCAGTAAAAAGGAACGAGCCCTGCTGTTCTCGCTCGTTGAAAAGCTGAGGGCAAAGCATATTACGGTATGCTATATTTCCACACAATACATAGAGGCTTTTGAACAGGCTGACAGGATTGCGATCATGGATGACGGTTTTTTTATATCGGTATTAGACAGGCGCCAGGATGGCGGCCCCTTACTTCCAAGCCTATTTCAGACAAGATATTCCTTCCCTGCCAATTTTGACAGACGGCTGTCTTCACCCGGAAAGCAAATCATGGAAGCTGTCCGCCTCTCCTTTCACCCAGACTTACACCCTCTGTCCTTCTCTCTTCGCACAGGAGAAATCCTTGGGTTGTATGACGAATCCCGCCTTATGTCCCAGACACTCTCTCTGCCCGCTCTCCCCAGGCATCTCATGAGCGGACAGCTCTATTTGAATGGGAAGCAGCTTCTGCCCGCCACCCGCAAGCAATTACTTGCAGGCGGGCTTGCAATCATACCGCCAACGGATCCGACAAACACAACCTTCGACAACATGAGTCTTGTGGACAATATTACGCTGCATCTTTCCAGCCGATGCTATGCCGGCCCTTTTATCCGTCCTCATATTGATCAATATATCGCCCGTCAGATTTTAAAAAGAATTCACAGTGAAAAAATACTGGAACAATGCTGTAATCAGAAACGTCTTCCACTGCTCAGCAAAGACAGCGCTACTATCGTATCCATCGCAAGATGGCTGGGGGCAAACCCGGACGTACTCCTGTTTATCAATCCTTTTACGAATTTTAATGAGCAGGGATGCATAGAATTTCTTACGATTCTTCAATATCTCTCTCAGCAGGGAATTGCCGTCATCCTATGCAATGTAGATAAGTCCCCGCTGGAAGAAATATGCGATTCCATTCTAATTGTCGAAAGAAACAGGTGACAGAATATCTGCCGCCTGTTTCTTTTGCGCTGAAATTTCTTTTGTAATCAAATGTAATCAAATACCTATACTGCAATTCACCATTTATGTCCCAAAATATTCGACTACTAGTATCAATTCATAATCTGGATTTCAACACGTTCATCGTCAGGACCTCTCAGGCAAAAATAGCGTATTCCATCCATCAAAGGCAGCTCATTCACCTGTTCCGATTCTACCCGAATTCCCTGAGCCTTCATTTTTTCAAACAATTCATCAATATCAATTGCCGCGTTTACGCCAAAATGATTCACCGGCCCCATCTCCGGCTCCGGATTGCCTCCTTCATACTCGATCAGATTCAGCATAAAATTCCCCGTCTGCAGAAAAGCCACCTTCACCTGACCATCATGTTCGATTTCTTTCTCATAGTATAGCTTGAAGCCGAGCACTTCTGTATAGAACTTTTTGCTTACTTCAATATCCTTACAGAAAATCTGAACATTGGCAATATCCCGCACAAGATTCGTACCGTTGTAGTTACTCATAAAATCCTCCCTTTCTTTTTCCTTATGAGAGGATTATAGAATTGACGCTCGCCTACTGTCAACGAAACTCCCAGAACGCATAAGGCAAACCATACTAAAAATAAGAATAACGGCCTATTCGTCAGAGTCAGTCCTGTTGGGCATATAAGGCCCCTCCACTCGATTTGTTTCCCTATTTTGGTGGGAAGGCTGTTTTGTGTCGCCTATCCCATTTGCTACTATGGTCTTCCAGTCCTCTTCAGCAGCAAAGGAAGGCTATTTTCTACGGTTGCAATAATTTCCCTCTTACGAGGGAAGACTTCCTTTTCTGTATAACCCATCTGCATGCCGATCTTTCAATCCACTTCCCTCTTACGAAGGAAGACAGTTCCCCATCATCATCAAACCATGGATCTTGGACTTTCAATCCACTTCCCTCTTACGAGGGAAGACCAGTATCGGAAGGCATGTCGGCATTCGGGACGACCTTTCAATCCACTTCCCTCTTACGAGGGAAGACTGTTGCCTTTTGTATATTTTGCTTATGGGGTTTGTCTTTCAATCCACTTCCCTCTTACGAGGGAAGACTGCAATCCCAAGTTTCCTTACTTGCTTCTCTTTTCTTTCAATCCACTTCCCTCTTACGAGGGAAGACCCGGTAATAGAAGAGCCGACACTGGAGGAACAGCTTTCAATCCACTTCCCTCTTACGAGGGAAGACGATAGTATCTATATATCGGATGATGGTTATTTAATCTTTCAATCCACTTCCCTCTTACGAGGGAAGACCATTTATCCCGACGCTCTCGTTGAAATTTTTTCTTCTTTCAATCCACTTCCCTCTTACGAGGGAAGACCAGGGAGTTGACGCCTCCCTGGTACCCCAGTGCTCTTTCAATCCACTTCCCTCTTACGAGGGAAGACCATAGTGGCATACAGGTCTTGGACAGACCGGGTCTTTCAATCCACTTCCCTCTTACGAGGGAAGACAAGAACGGTAGCGAGATAGGAGGCGATAACAATCCTTTCAATCCACTTCCCTCTTACGAGGGAAGACAAATAATGATATTGTCAAGATTAGTTGACACATTTATTTCAAGGATATCACTGACTATGCTACCAGTTCCAAATCCTCATAATACTGTCTGCGTTTTATCAGGGGAGGAAGCCCGCCATTGGCAGAGCAGAT
>CALWRT010000104.1 GCA_944384015.1 uncultured Lachnospiraceae bacterium
GTGGACTGGGAAAGGAGCAGGGACGGGCAGGAGAAAGGAAGCTTGAAGCCAGGATCGGTGATTAGTGAGCCGACCAGCGGCAACACAGGCGTGGGTATCGCCGCGATGGCGGCGGCTAAAGGATATAGGGCAGTGATTGTCATGCCGGATACGATGAGTATTGAGAGAAGGAGTCTGATACGGGCTTACGGGGCAGAGCTTGTGCTTACCGACGGTTCTAAGGGGATGGCAGGTGCCGTGGAGAAAGCAGAAGAACTGCACCGGGAGAACCCAGATTCGATGATAGCCGGACAATTTGTGAATCCGGCCAATCCCCAGGCGCATTATAAGACGACTGGTCCCGAAATCTGGGAGGATATGGATGGAGAAGTAGATATTTATGTGGCCTGCGTGGGAACAGGAGGAACGCTGTCGGGCGCAGGGAAATATTTGAAGGAGAAAAAGCCGGATATCCATATTGTGGCAGTGGAGCCCTCAGATTCTCCGCTGCTGTCAAAGGGATATGCGGGGCCTCATAAAATTCAGGGGATCGGATCGAATTTTATTCCTGATACGCTGGACCGGACGATCTACGATGAAGTAGTGACGGTGGGGGCAGAAGAGGCTTTTCAGGCAGGGAGAGATATGGCAAGATGCGAGGGAATGCTGGTTGGCATTTCTTCGGGAGCTGCTCTTTGCGCAGCCGTGGAAGTTTCCAGGCGCCCGGAGAATGCCGGCAAAAAGCTGGTTGTCCTGCTCCCGGATACCGGGGAGAGATACCTGTCTACGGAAATGTTCTCGGAGTAAAAGAGAGCGCGGATAAGAGAGAATCATAGATAAAAAGGAAGGCCATTGTATCCGCAGGATACGCTGGCATTCCTTTTTTATAGGGATAAGTCTTATGGGATTTTATCCAGGCCGCTATGAACAGACGCAGATCAGCGAGTCTTGGGCTCCGGATAGTCCTGGCCGAATGTGTCCACAGTCATAGACTGGATTATCTGCTTCTCCATCGGACGGTCAGAATAATCGGTGGGAACACAAGCAATCTTATCTACGACATCAAGGCCCTCAATGACTTTGCCGAAAGCGGCATATTGGCCGTCCAGATGAGGGGAAGTCTTATGCATAATAAAGAACTGGGAACCGGCAGAGTCCGGATCCATTGTCCGGGCCATAGACAGTACGCCAGGGGTGTGCTTCAGCCGATTGGTGAAGCCATTCATTGTAAATTCTCCCGGAATCTCATAACCGGGACCTCCCATACCAGTACCTTGTGGACATCCTCCCTGGATCATAAAGCCCTTGATGACGCGGTGGAAGGTCAGACCATTGTAATAGCCCTTCTGGATCAGGGAGATAAAATTGTTGACCGTATTGGGGGCGATATCCGGGTATAATTCCGCTTTCATAACGTCGCCATTTTCCATCGTAATGGTTACAATTGGATTCGTGGCCATATACAGCACTCCTTTTCGATAATAGTGATAGTAAACAGACATGCCCGCTTCAGCGGGCATCGTCGCTGTTTAGCCCGTCCAGTGTCTATATGTCCATGCGCGCAGGTCCGCTCATTTACATAGCCGCTGTCCGGGACTTTTATAGCAATAGTATACTAGAATCTTTGGAGAAGGACAAGATGTACTTGTAAGGAAGAGGATGTTAATGCTATAGTAGGAAAGAGTGAAATGGATATGCAGGCATGTCTGCCCGATCCTATGCCTGCAGAATCAGCAGAAGAGCAAGGGAGAGAAGGAGAATGCCGAAGCTGAAAAGCGTTATCTTTGATATGGATGGAGTATTAGTCAACACAGAACCGGTGCATCGAAAGATGTATCAGAGATTGCTTAGGGACTGCGGAAAAGAGCTGGAAGACGCCGTCTATGCGCCTTGCATCGGATCTACTGCGGCTAGGCTGCAGGAACTGGTGATGGAGGCCTACGGTATAGATATTCTAACGCAAGACAATCAACGGAAACTAGCCCAGTACGAGGCGGAAATATTGGAGGCGGAGGGATATGGCGAGATTCCAGGGATGAGTGTTTTCATAAAGAAATTGAAGGAGAGCGGCTTTACGCTTGCGGTAGCTTCCTCTTCTCCCTACCAGTCAATTGTGAGGACAATAAACGATATTGGGATGTCTCCCTATTTTGATTATTTCATCAGCGGGGCAGATGTTCCTTGCCCCAAGCCGGCGCCTGATGTATTCTTGAAGGCGATGGAGAAGCTCGGAGCCGGACCTAAGGAGTGTGTCATCGTGGAAGATTCTGCGAACGGCGTGCTGGCTGCCAAGGCTGCGGGAGCTGCTTGTATCGGCTTCTATAATCCGGATTCGGGAAATCAGGATCTGAGCAGGGCAGACATCATCGTGGAAGGATTTGAAGAGCTGGATCCGTGGTTTGTGGAAAAGATACATCATCGATCGAACGGTCTTCCGGTGACCATTTTTGAAGATGAGGAATTCCGCCTGAGGGAAATGAAACTGGAAGATGCGAAGCAGATAGAATCGCTGTGCGCTCAGAATGGGGGAGAAGCTTTTCTGGAAGATTTTGCCTCAAAAGTGAAGGAGAGAGGATTCCTGGAGAATTATATCCATTCTATGTACCCATTCTACGATTTTGGCATCTATGTGCTGGAGCAGAATGGAAGGCTTATAGGCCTGGCAGGCCTGGATATCCAGGAAAAGGAAGTGATTACCCTGGGGTACTTGGTGGCGTCCGAGGAACAAGGAAAAGGATATGCCAGGAAAGCGGGAGAGGCCATTCTGGACTATGGAGAGAAAAGATTGGGGCTGAGAAAGGTGAAAATTCAAGTCCAAGAGGGCAATATCCCTTCCATGCGGACAGCGCTTAGACTGGTGCAGAGCCGCCCGCACCTGGCAGAAATAGAGATTATCGCTGGCTAAGAGAATCATCGCCAGGAGAAAAACGATGATGAGAAGTGCGGCATAAGAGATGTGGAATTACGCTCGGCGGGATGCTAAGACCTGGAGCAGCGCGATAACCGGACTGACCTTGCAAAATGAGGATAAGTCGGCTACAATGGGAATGATATCGGCACGACAGCAATGCCGGCTATACAGAAAGAGAGAGCAGAGCATGGGCATCATACAATCTTCAAAGCTCACATTTGAATATACGAAGAAGGACGAAGAAGGCAATATTGAAGAGGTGAAGCGGGCAGTAGACGGGGTGGATTTGGATATACACCCCGGGCAGTTTATCGCAATATTGGGGCATAATGGCTCCGGCAAGTCTACCTTGGCCAAGCATATGAATGCGATTCTTCTGCCAACGGAAGGGACCATGTGGGTTGGGGGCAAAGACACAAAGGCGGAGGAATACTTGTGGGAGATACGCCAGACGGCCGGTATGGTTTTCCAGAATCCGGACAACCAGATTATTGCCAGTGTTGTGGAAGAAGATGTGGGCTTTGGTCCGGAGAACTTAGGAGTCCCAACGCTGGAAATATGGGATCGAGTGGAGGAGAGCCTGAAGGCGGTTGATATGCTTGAGTACCGCAGGCACTCGCCTAATAAGCTGTCTGGGGGACAGAAGCAGAGAGTGGCCATTGCCGGAGTGGTAGCCATGCATCCCAAGTGTATCGTGTTAGACGAGCCGACTGCAATGCTGGATCCCAGCGGACGGCATGAGGTCATACGGACTGTGAGGGCGCTGAACGAAGTGGAAGGTGTTACAGTCATCCTCATCACTCATTACATGGAAGAAGTCGTATGGGCAGATCGGGTATTTGTCATGGACGATGGAAAAATTGTCATGCAGGGTACTCCAAGGGAGATTTTCTCCCAGGTGGAGACTCTCAAAGCGTACCGGCTGGACGTCCCCCAGGCAACGCTTCTGGCGTGGGAGCTGAAGCACGACGGAGTGGATCTCCCGGATGGGATTCTGACGATGGATGAATTGAAGGATGAATTGGTGAAGCGGATATGTCAATAAAGTTAGAGCATCTGAACTATATATATTCCCAGGGAACCGCCTATGAGAAGCAGGCCCTCCGGGATGTCTGCCTGGAACTGAGGGATGGGGAATTTGTCGGACTGATCGGCCACACTGGTTCCGGCAAATCTACGCTGATACAGCACTTGAACGGCCTTGTGCGGGCCACAAGCGGCGCTTTGTACGTGGATGGGAAGAATATCTATGACAGCAGCTACAATATGAAAGGACTTCGGGCGAAGGTGGGGCTGGTGTTTCAATATCCAGAATATCAGCTGTTCGAGGTGAATGTGCTGAAGGATGTCTGCTTTGGGCCTAAGAATCAGGGACTGACGGATGAAGAGGCTGAAGAACGGGCGAAAAAGGCCCTTGCCCAGGTGGGAATAGACGAGAACTGCTATGAACAGTCTCCTTTCGATCTGTCCGGGGGACAGAAGCGGCGCGCGGCTATTGCAGGGGTGCTTGCCATGGAACCGGAAGTACTCGTGTTGGATGAGCCGACGGCCGGCCTGGATCCCAGGGGACGTCTGGAGATACTCGGCTTGATTTCCCGTCTTCACCGGGAACGCCGCATTACTGTCGTACTTGTATCGCACAGTATGGAAGATGTGGCCGAGTATGTGGAAAGAATTATCGTGATGAACAAGGGGAGTGTCATGCTGGACGGCACGCCCAAAGAAGTGTTTGCCCATGACAAGGAGCTGGAACAAGTTGGTTTGGCTGTGCCGCAGGTGACCTATTTGATGCGCGGACTGTCCGAGCTGGGGATTCCCGTCCGCAGGGATGTCACCACAGTGGAAGAGGCCAGGGAGGAAATCCGCCGTCTTCTGAAGAGGAGAGAGACCTGCGGACAGGCAGCAGAGGGGCAGTGAGGGGATTGCAATGCTGAGAGATATTACACTAGGACAATACTATCCGGCGGATTCCGTGATCCACAAGCTGGATCCAAGGCTGAAGCTGATTGGGACAATGGTTTTTCTTGTGTCCCTGTTTCTATCCCATGACTGGATCGGCTATCTGGCGGCCACCGTATTTCTGGCAGGAGTGATTCGGGCGTCTAGAGTACCTTTCCGATACATGCTGAAGGGGCTGAAGGCGATCATCCTTATACTCCTCATCACGGTGGTTTTTAACTTATTTGTCGTACCCGGCGATGTGATATGGGAATTCTGGGTGCTTCGCGTAACCCGCCAGGGACTGTCGCAGGCGGGATTCATGGCGGTTAGGTTGATCTATCTGATTATCGGCTCCTCGGTCATGACGCTGACTACGACGCCCAATGATCTGACAGACGGCTTGGAGCGAGTGCTGGGCCCTTTGCGCATGGTGAAGGTGCCAGTACATGAAATCGCTATGATTATGTCCATCGCGCTGCGGTTTATCCCGATCCTGCTGGAAGAGACCGACAAAATTATGAAGGCGCAGACGGCGAGAGGAGCAGACTTCGAAAGCGGAAACCTGATCCAGAAGGCGAAGAGCATGGTTCCTCTGCTCGTACCCCTATTTATCTCGGCTTTTCGAAGGGCTAATGATCTGGCGCTGGCTATGGAGGCCAGATGCTATCGGGGCGGGGCCGGGCGCACGAAGATGAAGCCGCTCCTCTATGAGAAGAGAGATTATGCAGGCTACGCTGTATTGGCAGTTTATCTGGCAGCCATGATAGCTATCCGTATCATGAGATGAGGGAGGCTGGGAAGCGCATATGAAGAGGGTCATGATCACCGTCGCCTATGACGGGACGAATTATAATGGATGGCAGATACAGCCCAATGGAGTGACAATTGAAGAAGTATTGAATGAGAAGCTTAGCCAGCTGCTGGGAGAGCCGGTCAAAGTAATTGGGGCAAGCAGGACGGATTCCGGGGTTCACGCCCTGGGGAATGTGGCTGTCTTCGACACGGCATCGAGAATGCCGGGGGAGAAGATCAGCTTCGCCATGAACCAGAGGCTGCCGGAGGATATCAAAATAGTGGATTCCCGGGAGGTAGAGCAGACCTTCCACCCGAGAAAGCGAAGGTGCCGAAAAGTATATGAATACCGTATTTTGAATACGATACATCCGGTTCCCATGTACCGGCTGTTTTCTTACTTCTATTACTGGAAGCTGGACGTGGGGCGGATGAAGGAGGCAGCGGCGTATCTGGTGGGAGAACATGATTTCCGAAGCTTCTGCAGTATTGGGAGCCAGGCGCTCACCACGGTGCGCACAGTCAGGCAGGTTGAGATCCGCAAAGATGAGAAGACGAATATCATTACCGTGCATATTGAGGGGGACGGTTTCTTATATAATATGGTGAGAATTATCATTGGGACGCTGTTGGAGATCGGAGGGGGAAAATACCCGCCGGAAGAAATGAAGAAGATATTGGAAGCCAGGAACCGGGATATGGCCGGCCCCACAGCCCCGGCCAGGGGGCTCACCCTTGTGGGAATGACCTATGAAGACGACCCGCGCGGCCAGGTGTCCTCTGTCTGTCCCTGACATGGACATCTGGAGGGACAGCGGAAGCAGAACGGCTGCGGGGAAGAAGGGGTGCTATTCAGTAACGAAGGAGGCATACTCCCCGCCGGAACAAGACAGAAAGAGAGGAACAGCATAGCATGAAGAAAAAATGGTTGTCTATCATTGTGTTGGCAGCAGCCCTGGCACTGGCAGGCTGCGCGGGAAATCAGACAGAGGAAGAGACGGCGGGCGAAACAGCGCAGGAGGACACGGCGGTGCGCGTTGGCTCCCTGGCCGGGCCCACGTCTATCGGACTGGTATCTTTGATGGAGGCAGATGAAAATGGAGAATCTGCGCAGAACTATGAATTTACGGTGGAGGCAGGGGCGGATGCCCTGCTGGCGTCTTTTATCAATGAGGAACTGGATATCGCCCTGATCCCGGCCAACGCAGCCGCAATCTGGTATCAGCGGCTGGAGCAGCAGGTGCGTGTGATAGACATCAACACGCTGGGGGTGCTCTATATGGTCTCGACGGACACATCCCTCTCCTCGCCGGAGACGCTTAGGGGAAGGACGGTCGCCCTGACTGGGATGGGTACGACGCCTGACTATGTGCTCCAGTATGTGCTGGCCGGAAGCGGCGTGTCCACAGAGGATGTGACGCTGGAATATAAGTCAGAATCGGCGGAAGTGGTGTCTGCCCTGGCGGAGGGGACGGCGGACGTCGGCCTGCTGCCCCAGCCGTTCGTGACAGCTGCCTGCGCCCAGAATGAGAATCTCCATGTTGTGATGGATATGACAGAACAGTGGGATCTGCTCCAGGCAGAGAATGGCAGCCGGCTCGTGACGGGTGTCACGGTGGTGAGAGAGGGATTTCTGGAGGAATACCCCCAGGCAGCGGAGACATTTCTCCAGGAGCATGCCGCCAGCGTGGAGGAGGTAAACAGCGATGTGGACCACGCGGCACAGCTTGTGGCAGAGCTGGGGATTATTGAGAAGGAGGAGCTGGCAGCCCAGGCAATTCCCCAATGCAACATTACCTGCATAACCGGGGAAGAGATGAGGGATGCTCTGGAAGGATATCTGCAGGTGCTCTATGAGTTCGATCCCGCCACCGTGGGAGGGGCAATGCCGGATGAGACATTCTATTATATGCCAGATTGACAGCTTCTCATCGGCCGGATGGCCGACAGCCGCTCATCGGCGGGGAATCAGGTGTTTATGAAGACGACAGGACGAAAAAGCAGCATACAGAAGAAACTGGTCATAGCGGTATTTTGGATCGCCATATGGAAACTGGCAAGCCTGGCGGCAGACAACCCGATTGTTCTCGTTCCGCCCGAGGCCGCAGCCGCCGCCTTCCTGCGCCTTTTGGCGGACGGGGGATTCTGGCGGACGGTGCTGTCTTCAGGAATGCGGATACTGGGGGGCTTTCTGTCCGCCGGGGCGGCCGGTGTCCTGCTGGGGGCTGCCGCTTATCGCCTGCCTCTCGCGGAAGAACTGTTCTCCCCGCTGATGAATTTGCTGCGGGCGGTTCCGGTCGCCTCTTTTGTCATTCTGGCGCTCATATGGGTCGGTTCCCGGGGACTGACGTTTGTTGTCGTCGCCGCCGTAGTGATCCCGATTCTGTATACGAGCACGCTGAACGGGCTGCGGGCGGTCACGCCCCAGATGCTGGAGACGGCAAGGGTCTTCCGCATAAAGGGCTGGCGCCGCGTCTGGTATATTTACCGCCCGGCTCTTCTGCCGTACCTGGAGAATGCCTGCGCCATTGCCGTGGGTATGAGCTGGAAATCAGGGGTGGCAGCAGAGGTGATCGGCCTTCCGGACTGGTCTATCGGAGAGAGGCTGTATATGTCGAAGATCTATCTGGAGACAGAACAGCTCTTCGCCTGGACGGCGGCGATTATCCTGCTCAGTGTCCTGTATGAGAGAGTGATCTTATGGCTGTTGGGATGCCTGGGCAGGAAGGCGTCCGGAAGACAGGGAAGCAACATGTGAAGGACACCTATAGAAAAGAGGAACCTATATGGAGGAGAAGGACAGGACTTCCCCGATCATCATAAACGGCTGGGGTAAGCGGTATGGCGGCCGGAGAGTGCTAGACGGGTTTTCTTATATTTTCAGGCCCGGCAGGATCTACTGCCTGGAGGGAGAGTCTGGCGCAGGCAAGACAACCCTCCTCCGCCTGCTGGCCGGGCTGGAGCAGCCGGATGGCGGGACGGCCCAAGGTCTGGAAGGGCTTCGGATTACGATGGCGTTCCAGGAGGATCGCCTGTGTGACTGGGAAGACGCGGTGA
>CALWRT010000105.1 GCA_944384015.1 uncultured Lachnospiraceae bacterium
CCGAAGGAAGAATTTCTGAAACTGACTAAGATCCCGATTGTGATCTACTATGGGGACAATATCCCGGATCACCCGGTCAAAGACTGGGGGATGGATCACTGGAGGGTACGCAAGGATATGGCCAAACTGTGGGTAGAGAAGATCAACACCTACGGCGGACAGGCAGAACTTGTAAGCCTGCCTGATCTGGGTATCTATGGCAATACGCATTTCCCGTTCTCAGATACGAACAATCTGCAAGTCGCGGAAGTACTGTCCAATTGGCTTTCCGAAAAAGGGCTGGATAAGAAGTAAAGTATGGTAAGGTAAGGAGAGCAGGCGGCGAAGGGAACTTTCGCCGCCTGTATTCCAATCCAGCCCTATCATGATTCCAGGAGGTCTGCAAAGTTATGGGATCTATATCTGAAATATGGTGTCATCATAGCATGGCAGAAGAAGATTGTAAAACGGAATAAATCTTCATGAAATATATAGTAAATTGATATTTTTATTATTGGACCGCGAGAGGAGAGGAAAGTCATGCAGAAAGGACATATAGACGCATTCCTCGCTGTGATTGAATGTGGATCGATTTCCGGCGCGGCTCAGAAGCTGTATCTGAGCCAATCGGCATTGTCCAATCGGATTCTGAGCCTGGAGAGAGAGCTTGGAGCCAAATTATTTGAAAGGGGGAAAGGCGTGCGCAACTCGGAGCTTACTCCCTTTGGGGAAAATTTTATTCCGATCGCTCAGAAATGGTTCGCGCTCTGGGCTGAGACAGAGAGAGCCGCGCAGGAGAGCAGGATTAAGAGACTGGGCGTCTGCACGCCCCACAGCTTCAGCAGTTACGCAATGGCTGACGTTTATCATCCATTTGTGCAGGAACACCCGGATGTCAACCTGTATCTCATGTCCAGACGTTCTGATGAGTCTTACAAGGCAGTAGAAGAAGGGGAGGCGGATATTGCTTTTGTTGTGTCCGCCCAGTATGTTTCCCGCCTGCGGCTGGAGCCGGTGTACCGGGAAAAATATTATTTTGTGGCCAAGACAGAAGGAACGCCTCCGGAAAGGATTTCACTGGAAAATCTGCGGGGGGAGAGGGAGATTATGCTTGATTGGCACCCGGAATATGTCCAATGGCACAATTACTGGTTCCCTAACCGATCGAAGATGGTACATATAGAAGATATGGATTTGATGGTAAGTTTTCTGGAAAAGGAAGGATACTGGGCCATTGTGCCGTCCATCGCCGCGAAATCCTTGGAGAAGAAAGGGAAAGTTCAGGCAGTTCCGCTGGATATCCATCCGCCGGAGCGCACCATGTATATGATCAGCAGAAACGGCGACGATTTCCCAGAGAGCGGGAGAGACTTGCTGGCTTATATGGAAAAGACGGTCCAGCGGCTGGAGGCTGAATGGCTATATCAGACATAAAGAATATCGTAGAGTAGAGTTCTACGCCAGAATAAAAAGGAGCCTCGCCAAATAACGCCGATGATGGCTGCTATTTGGCGAAGCCCCTTTATCCTGTGATTACAATTTTGTTCGTACTCATGGACTGACGGTTACGCACGCTCAACTTTGCCAGACTTCAGGCAGGAAGTACATACGTACATCTTATGCGTGCCGCCGTTCACTTTCACTCTTACAGATTTTACGTTGGATTTCCACATCTTGTTTGTTTTTCTATTAGAATGACTCACTGCATGTCCGAAGTGAGCACCTTTCTCACAGATAGCGCATTTTGCCATGATTTGCACCTCCCTAATTCCATAGTAGAGCCTTTTACAAACTCGCAACAAAAATATTCTAACAGAAAGGTTTTGATATTGCAAGAGCTATTTTGGGTTTTTTACAAAAAATTGCGGTAGCCCATAACAGTTCCTGCCGCGCCTTTCACAAAGCCGCGCCTGCGGTGCTTTCACGCTGCTTCCCGATTATGGCTGAACTGTTATAAAAAATGAATTTTGATATTTTCTTTTTAGAGGAAAAAGGGTATAATAACCACAGAGCAGCCGCGGTGCCGCGCTTAAGGCGCCTGTGCGGTAAAAAAGTTAATGGAGGTGCCGATATGAAGGGACGTATGAACACTCAGCTGGGTGCGGTTTTGATAGATACGGATGTGATCGCCAAGTATGCCGGATCAGTAGCGGTAGAATGCTTTGGGATTGTAGGAATGGCTTCCGTAAATATGAAGGATGGCCTGGTCAAGCTGCTGAAGCGGGAGAGCCTTACTCATGGGATACAGGTGGCCTTGAATGCCAATAAAATCACTTTGAATTTCCATGTCATCGTTGTGTACGGTGTGAATATTACATCCGTAGCAGATAACCTGATTTCCACGGTAAAGTATAAGGTAGAAGAGTTTACCGGGATGGAGATCGAAAAAATCAATATATTTGTCGAAGGCGTCCGCGTCATAGACTGATTGAAGGAGGAGCTTATCGTGTCTAATAATACAATCAATGCCGCCATGGTTGCCAAGATGTTCCTGGGTGGGGCGAAGAATCTGGAGGCAAAGAAAGAATGGATTAATGAACTAAATGTATTTCCGGTTCCAGACGGAGATACCGGTACGAATATGACTCTGACGATCATGTCTGCGGCCCGGGAAGTGAGCGCAATGGAGAATCCTACAATGGATGAGCTTGCCAAGGCGATTTCCACTGGTTCTCTGCGGGGCGCCAGGGGAAACTCCGGCGTCATTTTATCTCAGCTCTTAAGAGGATTTTCCAAAGGGATGAAAGGATATGAGAGCCTGGATGCCATTTTGATCGCCAACGCCATGTCCAAGGGTGTGGAGACCGCTTACAAGGCAGTTATGAAGCCGAAGGAGGGAACGATCCTGACGGTGGCAAGGGGAGCAGCGGATAAGGCGTGTGAGCTGGCGGAAGAAGCGACGGATCTGGAGAGCTTTTTCCGGGAGATCATTGCCTACGCCCAGGAAGTGCTGGAGAAGACGCCTGAGATGCTTCCGGTTCTCAAGGAGGCTGGCGTTGTAGATTCCGGCGGACAGGGGCTAGTGGCGGTATACCAGGGGATTTTGGACGCTTACTTGGGCAAGGAGATTGATTATACCATTGAAGAGGCCGGGAATGCCGGTGGGGCCAGAGAGGCGGCTTCGAAGCAGACCGAAGCCGATATCAAATTCGGCTACTGTACAGAATTTATCATCATGCTGGAGAAGCCCTATAGCGAGAAAAAAGAGAGAGAGTTCAAGGATTACCTGGAGTCTATTGGAGATTCCATCGTGGTTGTATCGGACGAGGATATCGTAAAAGTCCATGTACATACCAATGATCCTGGACTTGCGATACAAAAAGCGTTAACCTACGGCTCTTTGACGCGTATGAAGATTGACAACATGCGGGAGGAGCATCAGGAGAAGCTGATTAAGGACGCTCAAAAACTGGCGGCGCAGCAGAAAGATGAGGAGACATCCAAGGATGAGCCTCCCAAGGAGTACGGCTTTATTGCGGTCTCCATTGGGGAGGGGATCGGCGAGATCTTTAAGAGTCTAGGCGCTGACTGCCTAATTGAGGGCGGACAGACAATGAATCCCAGCACAGAGGATATGCTGAACGCAATTGACAAGGTCAACGCGACGAATATCTTTATTCTCCCGAACAACAAGAATATTATTCTGGCAGCCAACCAGGCCCAATCCCTTACGAAGGATAAGAATATCTTTGTCATACCGACGAAGACCGTTCCCCAGGGGATCACAGCTCTCATCAATTTTATGCCAGATCATTCGGTTGAGGAAAATGCACAGCTGATGATGGAGTGCATTGAGGCTGTGAAGACTGGACAGGTGACTTATGCTGTGCGTGATACAAAGATCGATGATAAGGAGATTCACGAAGGGGATATCATGGGTATCGGCGACAAGACCATCTTGTCGGTGGGGAAGGATATCCAGGAGACGGCAAAGGATATGATTGCACAGATGGTGGATGAGGACACGGAACTGATCAGCGTCTACTACGGTGAAGATACGACAGAGGAAGAGGCCGAGATGCTGAAAGAGTATCTGGAAGACAGGTATTCGGACTGCGATATTGAAGTGCATTTCGGCGGACAGCCGATCTACTACTATGTGGTAAGCGTCGAGTAATTGCGGATGAGTGAAGATGAACAGAAAAGTGATGAGTTTAAAGGGCATCGGGGAGAAAACCTCCGATGCCTTTGAAAAATTAGGAGTTGTGACAGTGAGAGACCTGCTGTCTTATTATCCCCGGGATTATGAGACTTTCGAGGAACCAAGGCCGGCGGGAAGCCTGCCTTCTTTGGAGGACGGGACACTGGCGGCTGTGGCGGGATACGTGCGGGAGGAACCACAGGTACGCAGAATACGGGGAATGGCAGTCATCAGCGCCAGGCTGGAGGACGAGACAGGAAGTGTGGAGATGGTATGGTTCCACGCCCTTTTTATGAAAAATGCTCTGATACCAGGAAAATATTATATTGCGCGCGGCCGAAAGAAGCGGAAAGGGAACACGAAGGCGCAGCAGCTGCTCCAGCCGGCCCTCTATTCCCCAGAGGAATACAGTCAGTTGATGGGTACTTGGCTGCCTATCTATCGGCTGAGCGGGAAGATTACAAACAAGATGATACGCAAGGCAGTAGGACAGGCACTGTCCGTCTACAGGGAGGTGCCGGAATTCTACCCTCTTGCCCTGCGGAAAAAATATGAGCTGGCGGAGTATAATTTTGCCTTGTCTAATATCCATTTCCCGAAGGATAAGGAGACGCTCCTGATCGCAAGGAAACGCCTTGTCTTTGACGAGTTCTTTTTCTTTATCGCCGCACTGCGTTCCTTGAAGGAATCCGAGGAGAGGATGCGCAGCGCCTTTCCTATCCTCCCGAGACAGGAGGTGGATGAATTCCAGCAGAGCCTGCCCTATGCGCTAACGGCCGCCCAGGAGAAGACCTGGAAGGAAATACGGGCAGACTTGGGTAAACCGGTTGTGATGAGCCGTCTGGTGCAGGGGGATGTGGGATCCGGCAAGACAATCGTGGCAATTCTGGCGCTGATGGAAGTCTGTCTGAACGGGTATCAGGGAGCGCTGATGGTTCCCACGGAGGTGCTTGCAAGACAGCATCTAGAATCGATGGAGGAGTTGTTCCGGGAGCATCACATTGAGCTGCGGCCAGTGCTGCTTACTGGGAGCATGAGTGCCCGGGAGAAGCGGGAGGCTTATCGTCAGATCGCGTCCGGAGAGGCGGATATTATTGTGGGCACCCATGCGCTGATACAGGAGAAGGTAGAATATCACAGCCTGGCGCTGGTGGTGACCGATGAACAGCACCGGTTCGGTGTCCGCCAGAGGGAAGCGCTGTCCGGGAAGGGGGATCATCCCCATATCCTCGTGATGAGTGCGACGCCGATTCCGAGGACGCTGGCGATTATCCTGTATGGAGACCTGGATATCTCCGTCATCGATGAGCTTCCGGGCGGAAGGCTTCCCATCAAGAACTGTGTGGTGGACAGCCGGTATCATCCGACTGCCTACCAGTTTATCGCCCGAGAAGTGGAGGCGGGACGCCAGGCGTACATCATCTGCCCGATGGTGGAGGAGAGCGAGGGCCTGGAGGCAGAGAATGTGGTGGATTATGAGAAGAAACTGAAGAAGGCTCTGCCTCATATACAGACAGCCTGTCTTCACGGCCGCATGAAGGCGAAAGAGAAAAATGATATTATGGAGCGGTTCCTCTCTGGAGAGATACAGGTGCTCGTATCCACGACAGTTGTGGAAGTGGGAGTCAATGTCCCCAACGCGACGGTGATGATGGTGGAGAACGCGGAGCGGTTCGGCCTAGCGCAGTTGCATCAGCTTCGAGGCCGGGTGGGAAGAGGGAAGTATCAGTCCTACTGTATTTTTGTGTCCGACACGAAGAGCCGGGACACGCAGAAGCGGCTTCAAATCCTGAATCAGTCCAACGATGGCTTCTACATCGCGGGAGAGGACTTGAAGCTGCGGGGGCCGGGAGATATGTTCGGCGTCCGCCAGAGCGGCCTGCTGGAATTCAAGATCGGAGACATTTTCACGGATGCGGCGATACTGCAGGCGGCCAATGAGGCGGTAAATGAAATCTGCTCCACCCGGGAAGGACTGGCGGGCGAGGAATATCGCCTGCTGAGAGAGCGGCTGGAAGAGTATAAGCAGTATGACTTCGGGAAGCTGAATCTGTGAGAACAGAGGCAAAGGATGAGAAAGTACAGTCAATCGCTGTTAACCATGAAGTATATAGGACATAACGAATCGAGACTTCCGCGGAGGTCTCGAATTTTTTATAATAGATAAAAAAATAACAGAAATAGATAGTGGGAAGGAGTAAAAGAGATGAGCAAGAAAGTATTGGTTCTGGCGGGAAGCCCTCGCAAGGGAGGAAATTCAGATATTCTGTGCGACGCGTTTATAAAGGGGGCGCTGGAAAGCGGAAACACCGCACAGAAGATATATCTTCAGGACTTGAACATCAGTCCGTGCATGGCATGCTATGGGTGCAGGGGAACTGGAAAGTGTGTGAAGAAGGATGATATGGAAGGCTTGCTGGAGAAGATGATTGCCGCAGATGTGATTGTCCTGGCCACACCTGTCTATTTTTACTCCATGGACGCACAGATGAAGATGATGATCGACCGCACATTGCCGCGGTATACGGAAATAAAGGACAAAGAATTTTATTTCATCGCGACTGCCGCGGCAGGGGAGAGAGCGATGGAACGCACGATTGACGGCCTGTCAGGCTTTACCGACTGCCTGCCCGGAGCCAGGGTGCGGGATGTCATTTATGGCTCAGGCGTCTATCAGAAGGGAGAAGTAAAAGAGACAGAAGCAATGCAGAAAGCTTTCCGGGCTGGAAAGTCTGTATAGGAAGGACCATAACGCATAAACGATATGTATTTTTTACTGAGTTTTAGGTGAATAGAGGTAAACATGGTTTATCACGGGGGCTTCCAGCGGCATTGGACTGGGAATTGCCAGGGCTGTGCTTCAGGCAGGCGGCCAGGCGGCGGTAACCGCTCGAGACGCAGGCAAGATGGCTGAGCTTGCCGCGCAGTATCCAGACAGGGTACTTCCACTCTCGATGGAGCTTGCCGATAAGGAAAGTATCCGCAAGGCTTTCCGGCTTGCCCAGGAACGTTTCGGCCGGATTGATGTGCGGGCTAATAACGCGGGTCATGGATATCGGGCTGCCGTCGAGGAGGGGGAGGAGGAGAACATTCGAGAAGTGTTCGACACCAACCTGTTCGGAGCGGTGGAACTGATTAAGCTGGCCCTTCCACAGATGCGGGAGGCCAAGAGCGGGGCAATCATCAACGTTTCGTCCATAGCGGCGGCACGCGCTGGGATTGGTTCCGGCTATTATGCCGCGACCAAGGCGGCTTTGGAGATGATTGGAAGCGCGCTCTACCAGGAAGTGAAGCCCTTGGGAATCAAAGTGATGACGGTGGAGCCAGGGGCTTTCCGCACACGGTTTTTCCATGACTCCATGAAGGGAACCAAGAACCGCATCGAGGAATACAGTGAAATCGTGAGAGAACGAAGACCGGAGAATATTGCGGATCAGTATGACCAGCCGGGAGATCCGGATAAGGCTGGGCAGGTCATTGTGGAGGCGATTGGGATGGAGCCCTATCCTAGGGTGCTGCCCCTTGGTAGTGATGCGGTGAAAGTTTTGAAGAAACAGGCGGCTGGACGGCTGGAGGATATCCAGCGCTGGGAACATCTCAGCATCCGGTCAGACTACTGATACAATAATAGCCATAAACGAAGAAGAGAAGCATGTGCAAGACGAAAGCTCTGCATGTGCTTCTTTTCTGTGGTATGGGCCCTTATTTTTTCCTTTGCTATGCTCATGGGGCTGGATATTCTTCATCCGCTTCTTCAGGCTTTGTTTGCGCTGTCGCCTCTGTCAGCATTTGGATAAATCGTTTCGCGGCCAGGGAGAGAGGACGGTCAGTTCGATAGATCAGACAGATATAACGGCTGGGGAACCGTTCCTGCATATTCAGCGCAAAAACGGTGCCTTCCTGAATCTGCTTTTCCGCCATGGAATAGGGGACAATGCCAATCCCCATATTCAGCGCCACCAAAGGAGCGATCAGACTACTGTTGGCCAGCTCGATATCGGGATCTAAGATTAAATTGTAGGACTGGAAAATCTTGTCCAGGAAAGCCCTAGTTGTCGTGGAACTAGAGATACAAATAATCGGCAGATGAATGATATCGGCGAGATGGAGAGGCCGGAATTTTAGTCTCTCATAGCAGGTTCCGGCAATAATGATATCGTTGATCGGCTTCAGGTTGGTCACGCTAAGATGGTCATCTTCCTCAACCGGGGAAGTGACCACCGCGAAATCCACTAAGTTGGAATTCAGCATCAACAGGGCAGAAGTTGTTGTTTGGTTGGATATTTGCAGCTTAATATAGGGATACTGATTATGATACGTATTCAGGTAGGGAATCAGGAAATTCTGCATCGTCATCTCTGTCACGCACATTCTGATAATACCCTTGGACAGGCTGCGGGCAGCGAGAAGTTCTTCTTCACCCTGGGAGATACTGCGATGGGCCCTGGCCACATAGTGATAGAGCAGCTCGCCTTCCGGCGTTAGGCTGACGCCTTTTTTGCCTCTCTCGAACAGCCGGCATCCCA
>CALWRT010000106.1 GCA_944384015.1 uncultured Lachnospiraceae bacterium
TGGCATTGAGCACATAGGAACCGGAATTCATCGTTCCGGAATATACACGGAAAAATGCCAGCTTGCCAACGAACGGGTCTGCCATAATCTTGAACGCCAATGCAGCAAAAGGCTCGTCATCAGAAGAGTGACGCTCCACTTCGTTGCCGTCCAGATCCACGCCTTTGATCGCCGGGATGTCAGTGGGCGCCGGCATATACTCCAGAATAGCATCCAGAAGCTTCTGCACTCCTTTATTCCTGTAAGCAGAACCACAGCATACCGGTACGGCAGTGCACTCGCATGTACCTTTGCGCAGAGCCGCCTTAAGCTGCTCCGTCGTCGGTTCTTCGCCTTCCAGGTACTGCATCATCAGGTCGTCATCCAGCTCACAGATCTTCTCAATCATATCGGTGCGGTACAGCTCGGCGTCATCCTTCATATCTTCCGGGATGTCTGTGATACTGATATCCTCACCTTTCTCATCATTATAAATATACGCCTGCATCTCAAACAGGTCGATAATCCCCTTGAATTCATCTTCCTTGCCGATCGGAAGCTGAACCGGGATCGCATTTTTGCCCAGACGGGTCTTTATCTGATCTACCGCATTATAGAAGTTCGCACCCAGGATGTCCATTTTATTAATGAAGGCCATTCTCGGTACATTGTAAGTGTCAGCCTGACACCATACATTCTCGGACTGGGGCTCTACACCGCCCTTAGCGCAGAACACGCCCACCGCACCGTCCAGCACGCGCAGCGATCTCTCAACCTCTACCGTAAAATCTACGTGTCCGGGAGTGTCTATAATGTTGATTCTGTGTTCTTCCGCTCCGGGTTTCGCCTTGCAGTGCTCCTGCAGAGTCCAATGGCAGGTGGTTGCCGCAGAAGTAATTGTGATTCCTCTCTCCTGCTCCTGCTCCATCCAGTCCATCGTAGCGGTTCCCTCGTGAGTATCCCCAATTTTATAATTTACACCGGTATAGTAGAGGATACGCTCTGTCAGCGTAGTCTTGCCAGCATCAATATGAGCCATAATACCGATGTTCCTGGTTCTCTCTAACGGATATTCTCTTCCAGCCAACGGATATTTCCTCCTTCAATTAGATACAGTAAATAGCAAACAATTAGAATCTGTAATGAGCGAAAGCCTTGTTGGCTTCTGCCATCTTGTGCATGTCTTCCTTCCTCTTTACAGATGCGCCAGTATTGTTCGCCGCATCCATAATTTCATTCGCCAGCCTCTCTTCCATTGTCTTCTCGCCTCTCTTGCGGGAGAACAAAGTCAGCCAGCGCAGGCCGAGGGCCTGCCTTCTCTCGGGGCGAACCTCGACCGGCACCTGATACGTAGCGCCGCCGATACGTCTCGCCTTCACCTCAAGAACAGGCATAATGTTATTCATAGCCTCTTCAAATACTTCCAGAGCGGGTCTTTCCGTCTTCTCGGCTACTCTCTCAAATGCTCCGTATACAATTTTCTGGGCGATGCCTTTCTTACCATCTAACATAATGTTATTGATAAGCTTCGTAACCACCTTATTGTTGTATAACGGATCAGCCAATACGTCTCTTTTCTGAGTATGTCCTTTACGTGGCACGTTACTTCCCTCCTTAATCATTTCACGGACTGTCCTTTATCCGCTTTTTCCAATTAAATCTCCGGTACTCACATGTGTCTCTCTATGGTGCCTTCTTAGGGAACTCCCTCGAAGCACATTGTGTTCGTGCGAAAAAGACTCTATCATAATACCTGCAGCCGTCAAGGCAAAATCAGAGTTTGCCGCACAATTCATAGTTCTGTTTGTGATACGAAAACTTGTTGTGTAACTGCCTTGGATGTACTTCTCACATCCCGGGCAAATTATTTCTTAGCTTCCTTAGGCCTCTTGGCGCCATACTTGGAACGGGCCTGTCTTCTCTTGGCAACGCCTGCAGTATCCAGCGTACCTCTCACGATATGATATCTGGTACCAGGCAGGTCCTTTACCCTTCCGCCGCGGATCAGAACAACGCTGTGCTCCTGGAGATTATGTCCCTCTCCTGGAATATAGCTGGTTACCTCGATCCCATTGGACAGACGTACTCTGGCGATCTTACGCAGAGCAGAGTTCGGCTTCTTCGGGGTAGCTGTCTTCACTGCTGTGCAGACTCCTCTCTTCTGCGGAGAATTGGAGCTGGTCGCTTTCTTCTTCAGAGAGTTGTAGCTTCTCAGCAACGCCGGTGCTGTAGATTTCTTGACAGATGTCTCTCTTCCTTTTCTGACTAACTGGTTAAATGTGGGCATCCCTTTCACCTCCTGTAATATTCGGCGCAATGTCCCTGCGCCGTCGTCACGGCTGCTTCGTACAAATTGCTTTCAGCTTCCCTGCCCTGGGCAGAGAGTTGATTTGGGCGCAAAATCCCCTTTTGGGGCATCCTACGCACACGAAACCATTATACGTACTGTTTTTCCCAATGTCAAGGGCTTTTTCTGCCTCTTGCATTTTACGGCCTTAAGGAAACGCTGATAAAAGCGTTTCCCGCGCTGGATTTGCCCGCGAAGCAGTATTTCCCGTTGCAAATCC
>CALWRT010000107.1 GCA_944384015.1 uncultured Lachnospiraceae bacterium
AGGGCTTATAAGCTGCCTTGACTATTACAATGAGCGTCAAGCTTTGAAGTTATGTTGAACCGCCGTATGCCGAACGGCATGTACGGTGGTGTGAGAGGGGAGAAAAAAATCTCCCCTACTCGATTGCATAGGAAACTGCGTTCCTATTCAACAAACTGCGTTTCTGTGGTGGTTGTTGTTACACTGGCTGGCTTGTGACTGTCCGGTTAATGGAAGACTTGTTCCCGGAGCCAGCTTCCCGGGAGGAAGTCTTGCCCACAGGAGCCCCCTGATTGGAAGCGGCCAGATTCTTATTGGCGGTGGACAGCATAAGCTTAATGCGGTTCAGCTGATTGACTTCGCTGGCGCCAGGATCGTAGTCGATGGCCACAATATTGGCCCTGGGATACTGTCGGCGCAGCTCCTTGATGACACCCTTGCCCACGATGTGGTTAGGCAGGCAGGCGAAGGGTTGGGTGCAGACAATGTTGCTTGTTCCGCTATGTATCAGTTCTAACATTTCACCGGTAAGGAACCAGCCTTCGCCGGTCTGGTTGCCAAGAGAGACAATGTCCTTGGCCATCTGCGCCGTATCCTCAATAGGACTCGGCGGCGTGAAATGGAGGCTTCGCGCCAGCTCTTTGTGGGCGGCTCCCCGGACTTTTTCCAGCGCCCAGATTCCTAAGTTGCCAAGCCGTGCTGACTTTTTGCTCATTCCCAAACTGTCTGCTTTAAAATTCGTATTGTAGAAGCAGTACAGGAAGAAGTCCAGCAGATCCGGCACGACGGCCTCTGCCCCTTCCCGCTCTAACAAATCGACCAGATAATTGTTGGCGGCAGGCAGAAACTTGACCAGAATCTCTCCCACGATCCCAACCCGGGGCTTCTGTTCGTCTGTAATCGGGAGATGATCGAAATCCCGGATGATCTCCCGGCACAGATGCTTGAACTTTCCGTAAGAAGGGATGCCCGGCTGGGAGACGAAGTCTTTGACGACGGCGGCCCACTTCTCATGCATCGCGTTGGCGCTGCCCGGTGTCACCTCGTAAGGGCGCATCCGGTAGAGGCAGCGCATGAAAATGTCTCCGAATACGACAGCGTATACTGCCTTCAGGGCAAGAGGAACGGACAGCTTGAAGCCAGGGTTGGACTCCAGGCCGCTTAAGTTCAGGGAAATCACCGGTATGTGGGCATAGCCGGCTTTCTCCAAAGCACGCCTGATAAACCCGATATAGTTGGACGCGCGGCAGCCTCCGCCGGTCTGGCTGATGATGACCGCCGTCTTATCCAGATCGTATTTGCCCGACAGCAGGGCGTCCATAATCTGCCCGACTACCATGAGGGACGGATAGCAGGCATCGTTGTTGACGAAGCGCAGTCCCATGTTCACGGCGTCCTTGTTGTCGTTGTCCAGGACAACCAGATGGTAGCCGCAGGAACGCATGGCTGGCTCTATGAGCTCAAAGTGGATGGGAGACATCTGCGGGCAGAGGATGGTGTAATCCCTGCGCATCTCTTCTGTGAAGACCACACGTTCTATGTTGGCAGGCTGGATCGTGCGCTCCATATGCAGCTTATCCCGCACTTTGACGGCAGAGATCAAGGAGCGGATACGGATCCTGGCAGCTCCTAGATTGTTGACTTCATCAATCTTCAGGCATGTATAAATCTTGCCGGAGTTGGACAGGATGTCGTTCACGGCGTCGGTGGTCACCGCGTCCAGGCCGCAGCCGAAGGAGTTGAGCTGAATGAGATCCAGATCATCTCGCATCTTCACATAGTTCGCCGCCGCGTAGAGGCGGGAGTGGTACATCCACTGATCCATGACAATCAGCGGGCGCTCCACCGGATTCAGATGAGAGATAGAGTCTTCTGTCAGCACGGCAATGCCGTAAGAGGTAATCAGCTCCGGGATGCCGTGGTTGATCTCAGGATCCACGTGATAGGGACGGCCTGCCAAGACGATGCCCCGGCGATGGTTGTCTGTCATCCAGCGCAGCACTTCCTGCCCTTTCTTCTGGATATCCTTATGTAAGTTCTGCATCTCCTCCCAGCCGGCATAGACAGCTTCGGAGATCTCACTCTTCGACAGGGAGAACTGGGCTCCCAGCTCTTCGTACAGTCTTGGAATGAGTACTTCCGGACTGGCAAAGGAGAGGAACGGATTCTTAAAATCAATATTCTCTGTCCGAAGCTCTTCGATATTGTTCTTGATATTTTCCGCGTAGGAGGTGACAATCGGGCAGTTGTAGTGATTGTTGGCGTCGTCAAATTCCTTGCGCTCATAAGGAATGCAAGGGTAGAAGATAAATCGGATCCCTTCATTGATGAGCCACTGGACATGGCCGTGGGCCAGCTTGGCCGGGTAACACTCAGACTCGCTGGGGATCGACTCAATGCCCAGTTCATATATTTTCCGGGAAGATTCCGGCGACAGGACGACCCGGAATCCTAACTTGGTGAAGAAGGTGAACCAGAACGGATAGTTCTCGTACATATTCAGCACCCTGGGGATACCTACGGTCCCGCGGTTTGCCTGTTCCTCGGACAGAGGCTTATACTGGAACAGCTTCTTCAGCTTGTAGTCGTAGAGGTTCGGGACGTCTGTGTTGGAGCGCTCTTTTCCAAGACCCCTCTCACAGCGGTTGCCCGTGATGAACCGGCGGCCGCCGCTGAATTTGTTGATGGTCATCAGGCAGTTGTTCGTACACTTGCGGCATCTTGCCATGGAAGTGGAGAACTCCAGATGCTCGATCTCCTCAAAGGGAAGCATCGTTGTCTGAACCCCCTCCTCATAGCGTTCTCTCGCCACAAGAGCGGCGCCGAAGGCGCCCATAATACCGGCGATATCCGGACGAACTGCTTCACAGCCCGCAATTTTCTCAAAACCGCGCAGGACGGCGTTGTTGTAGAAAGTGCCGCCCTGGACGACAATATTGTGTCCCAGCTGAGAGGCGTCAGACACCTTGATCACCTTGAACAGGGCATTCTTGATGACGGAGTAAGCTAAACCTGCGGAAATATCCGCCACAGAGGCCCCCTCCTTCTGAGCCTGCTTCACCTTAGAGTTCATAAATACCGTGCAGCGGGTTCCCAGGTCGATCGGGTGCTCCGCGAAGAGCGCTTCCTGGGCGAAGTCCTGCACAGAGTAGTTCAAGGACTGGGCGAAAGTCTCAATGAAGGAGCCGCAGCCGGAAGAGCAGGCTTCATTCAGCTGTACGCTGTCTACGGTCTGATTCTTAATTTTGATACATTTCATATCCTGGCCGCCGATATCGAGGATGCAGTCCACATCCTTGTCGAAGAAGGCAGCCGCGTAGTAGTGGGCGACTGTCTCCACCTCACCTTCGTCCAGCATGAGGGCCGCCTTGATGAGCGCCTCTCCATATCCGGTAGAACAGGAGTAGACAATGTGGGCGTCTGGCGGCAGCAGGGAGTGAATCTCCTTAATGGAGGCGATGGTCGTCGCCAGGGGACTGCCGTTATTGTTGCTGTAGAAGGAGTAGAGAAGGGTTCCGTCTTCTCCCACCAGGGCGGTCTTCGTCGTCGTGGAGCCGGCGTCAATACCGAGATAGCAGTTGCCGGAATAGGAGGACAGGTCGCCCTTCTTGACCTGATACTGGCTCTGGCGCTTGAGGAACGCGTCGAAATCTTCCTGATCGCGGAAGAGGGGTTCCAGCCGCTCTACTTCGAACTCCATCTCAATTTTGCCGGAGAGCTTATCCAGAAGCTCTGTCAGAGAATAGGAAGATTCCTGCTGATAGTTCAAAGCGGAGCCGATAGCGGCAAACAGGTGGGAATGCTTCGGCGTCACCGTATGCTCGTCGTCCAGCTGCAGCGTGCGGATGAAGGCTGCCCGCAGCTCAGACAGAAAGTGCAGAGGCCCTCCCAGGAAAGCAATATGCCCGCGGATCGGCTTGCCGCAGGCAAGGCCGCTGATCGTCTGGTTTACCACCGCCTGGAAAATGGAGGCAGCCAAGTCTTCTTTGGTGGCGCCCTCGTTGATGAGAGGCTGGATATCGGATTTGGCAAATACGCCGCAGCGGGCCGCAATCGGATAGATTGCTTTGTAGTTTTTCGCGTACTCATTCAGCCCGACGGCATCCGTCTGAAGAAGAGAGGCCATCTGGTCGATGAAGGAACCAGTGCCCCCGGCGCAGATGCCGTTCATCCGCTGTTCCACATTGCCCCCTTCAAAATAGATAATCTTGGCGTCTTCTCCGCCAAGCTCAATGGCCACGTCCGTCTTAGGGGCGTAGTAAGAGAGGGCAGAGGATACGGCGATTACTTCCTGAATAAAAGGAATGTCCAGGTGCTTAGCAAGCGTAAGGCCGCCGGAACCTGTAATCATGGGGCAGACAGACAGATTCCCCAGCTTGCCGCACGCCTCTTCAATTAAGTCGCGCAGCGTCTCCTGGATATTGGCGTAGTGCCGCTTGTAAGCGGAAAATAAGATCTGCCTGTCCTTATCCAGAATGGATATCTTTACAGTAGTGGAACCGATGTCGATTCCAAGGCTGTTGTGCTTTGTCTGTTCCATAAATTTCTCAAACCTTTCTGATAGTGTCCGAAAAGTAACAGTTCAACCTTCAACGTCCCGCAGGGCGTCACTCCGCAAATAAGGGGTGATCCCGAGAACTGCAGGCGGCAAACCGCAAGAATCGCAGTTTGTGTATATTTGCTTGCGGCTTTGAAGCCAACAGGCTTGGCTGTTACGAAAAATAATTGTTACACTTGACGTTATTCGGTGTCTATAGTTCATCATATGCAGCAGTCAACGGATGCATATAAAAAAGAAGTGAAAATCAGTAATGATTCCCAACTTCTAACATTATACGACAAAAAGCCGTACCAGGCAAATAGAATCTTAGCCATATTAGCGGTAATATTCTGTAAAAATGCCGGAAAATGGGGAAAAGGAGATGTCACCTGCCAGGAAATAGTGAATAAGATAAGGTGAGAATCGAAATGGGGTTCCGTGAGAATGGATTCTATGTTTGAACAGGAAGGCAGAAGAGAAAACGGCGGTAATTTTGACCGGTGCCTTGGCTTCACGCATGTGATAAAAAAAGGAGACACCTTATATAAGTTGAGCAGGCAGTATAATGTGAAGGTGTCGGCCCTGATTCTGGCCAATCCCTATGCAGACGTCTACAATCTGCAGATCGGGGACGAGATATGTATCCCGAAGATCCGGCCGGTTGTGATACCGATTACGCCGTATCCGCAAGTGCGCCCGTATCCGCCGGCACGGCCCTACGAGGGCGGCATGCCAAGGCAGATGACAGAGGAGACGCCGGCGCGGCAAGGAGAAGAGATACCGGAAGAAGAAGGCATCTCGGAAGAATTTATGGACGGAATGGATGAGATGGAGAACAGCCGCAGAACCATCCGGGAAGAAGGCGGGATAGGGGCCCAAAGCGGCGGATCCCAGACAGAGGAAGAAGAACAAGAACAAGAGACCGTCCTTCAGGAGGTTCCCTGTACAGCGTCAAAAAAAGTGCAGGACGCCATAGGGGATGCCCCCAATACGGACATGACAGTGGGGGAATTGCTGGAGCAGTGGGATATCAGCCCGCAGCTGCTCGGACAGTGCCTGGAAATTCTTAAAAAGATGTAAATTCCGACGGCTGCGTTGACAAATATCATGGATAATTCTATAATGTGTTCAAGTGCCCGAAGGAGATCAGGGGAAAAGCTTTCGCCAGTGCGTGAAAGCTTTTCGTCCATAACGGGATGAATGGCTAAGAAGAAATGAGGATGAAGAATGAATTTCCTGAACAAATTAGAGCGGAAGTTTAGAAAATATGCGGTTCCGAATCTGATGAACTATGTTATTTTTATGTATGGAATCGGATTTGTCATAATGAATTTTGCGCCCACATTGTACTGGGGCTATCTGTGTCTGGATTTTAACGCGATCCTGCACGGGCAGATTTGGAGGCTGGTCACTTTTCTTATCTACCCGCCCAACACGGATTTCTTATGGATTTTGATTTCTCTCTACTTCTATTACATGATTGGCATGCAGCTGGAGAGGCAGTGGGGCGCCTTCCGGTTTAATATTTATTTTCTGACAGGCATTCTAGGACATATTATCGCGGCCGGTGTTGTGTATTTTTCGACCGGTCTTACAGGAATATTCTTCCCGATGACGACGAACTACATCAACCTCTCCTTGTTTTTCGCCTTCGCAGCCTCCTACCCCAATATGGAGTTCCTAGTATTTTTCGTGCTGCCGGTAAAGGCGAAGTGGCTGGCTCTGCTGGACGGGGTGCTCTTCGCATATGATATTTACCAGTCGGTGTACTATGGGATTACAGTGTCTGCGGTGTACTTTGCCAACGCAGTCTGCGCAGTGCTCGCGCTGCTGAATTTCTTCGTGTTTTTCCTGATGACCAGGAATCTGAAGAGATATACGTATAAAGAAGTCCATCGGAGAAGGACTTATCGCAGGGAAGTGCACAATGCCAGCTCAGGGCCAAGGCATAAGTGCGCGATATGCGGCAGGACGGAGCTGGACGGAGACAATCTGGAGTTCCGCTACTGCTCCAAGTGTAAAGGCAATTATGAATATTGCCAGGATCACTTGTTCACCCATGAGCATGTGAAATAGGGATACAGCTTCCACAGGAAGCTGGAAGAGATAGAAGTACAGCAAAGAGGCTGGCTGCCGTCTGAATTTTTAACAAAAGAGAGAAATGATTTGACAGGAGGGGCAGGCTCTGCTATACTATTTTAAGTCGGATTTGACGTGCCGCTGTGGCGGAATTGGCAGACGCACTTGACTCAAAATCAAGCGGAGAAATCCGTGCCGGTTCGAGTCCGGCCAGCGGCATACAGAATTAGGGAAAGTCTCGTGAGAACGGGGCTTTTTCTATTGTACGGGGATTTTTGAGCTGGGGAATATTTACAAATTGCTCGCTTGACCTTTTGTGAAAAATCAGATTTAAATAAATATTTTGTGCTGCCGTCGTTTTATGCTCAATATTACAAAGAAAAACGGAATAAAAGTCAACAATTTGGTACAAGTTATGCTGGATAACAAAGGCTTTCTACAAAAACCAACCGCACAGGAAACGGGCAGGATACAGACAAGATTACGGGACACATAAATTGGCGGAAAAGGAAAGCTTACAGAAATAGAAGGTTACTCCTTTTCTTAGGTGGCCTTTTTGAAAGAATTATAGTACAATAGACAAAAAGTGAGGATTTCATTTGGAGAACAGCGCAGATATATGGATTATATGGCGGATGTTTTTCTGGAGTCCTGAAAAATCATGCGGTAAGAATGTGAAATTAGGGATTAAAGCGGGAGGTGGCTGTTATGGATACGGAGAAAATAGCACAGCTTAAGGGAGCTGGAATCAATGTAGATGAAGCGCTGGAGCGGTTTATGGGAAATGAGGCGCTGCTGGAACGGTTCCTGAAGAAATTTTTGATGGATGATAATTTTCAGAAGCTGGAGAGCGCAATCGCAGAGCATGATCAGGAAGCCGCTGTATTTGCCTCCCATACTCTGAAGGGGATGTGCGGCAATTTGTCGATGACGCTCCTCTTTGATCTGCTGGCGAGGCAGGTGGCAGCCCTCCGGGCAGGGGAGTGGAAAGAGGCATCGGAATTGATGGATGAAATTTCGGAACGATATGGCCGGGCCGCTGATGCAATAGGATGTTTATAAAAGAGACCTGCCTGAGGCGGAGAATGCTGGGAAAGCAGTCTGCGGGAGCGGAAAATATCAGCAGATGAAGCAGCAGAAAGCGGATGGGCGGGGGCGAATGTATACCGCCTCGCGCAGGACTGCCTTTGCCTTATAGAGAAAGCTGTCCGTATCGAAGGGTCTGTTACGGGCAGGAGATAGAAGGGAAGAATAAATTGAAGAAGCAGTTGGAGAATAAGCGCAAGAGAACGATGCTGATCGTAGATGACAACGAGATGAACCGTGCAATTTTGGAAAACATTTTCTGCCGTTCCTATCAGATTATAGAGGCCGCAGACGGGCGGGAGGCAATGGAGAAGCTGACAGCCCACAAAGAAGACATATGTGCGGTTCTTCTGGATGTGGTCATGCCGGTGATGGATGGGATGGAAGTGCTGAACAGGCTGAATATCCTCGGCTGGATCAAGGAGATACCGGTCTTCCTTATCACGGCGGAGGCAGGCGGGGATGTGCTTCGGGAGGCCTACACATTAGGGGTGATGGACGTTATATCCAAGCCAGTAATACCCTACGTGGTGGAGAGGCGAATTGATTCTGTGATTGAACTGTTCCGCGCGAGGGAACAGCTGAGCAGCAAGGTAGAAGAGCAGCAGAATGAGATATCTTTCCAGGCCCAGCAGATTATAGAGCTGAATATGGGGATGATCGAAGCGCTGTCTACTGCGATTGAATTCCGAAGCGGAGAGTCCGGCGCTCATGTCCGGCGAATTCATGATATTACAAGGTATATGCTGCAGAATACCAAATTAGGAGAAGGGCTGTCTGAAGAGACGGTTAATCATATCTCTATTGCGGCAATCATGCATGATGTGGGGAAAATCGCGATACCGGACCATATTCTGAACAAGCCCGGCAGGCTTACGCCGGAAGAATATGAGATTATGAAAACCCATACGCTGCAAGGCGCGCTGCTTCTGGAAAAAATACCGCAGATGAGAGATCATGCAGCTTTTCGCTATGCGTATGATATTGCCCGCCATCACCATGAACGATGGGACGGCAGAGGATATCCAGACGGACTGAAGGGGGAAGAGACATCTGTGTGGTCGCAGATCGTGGCCATTGCGGATGTCTATGACGCCCTTGTCAGTAAGCGTGTATATAAGGATGCTTTTCCGATAGAGAAAGCGCTGGATATGATTGCGCATGGAGAATGCGGCATTTTTTCGCCGGAGCTTCTGGACTGTTTTCTTAGCGTGGAGAAAAATCTGAGAATGCTGTACACAAAAGAGGAACCTTAATTTTAGATAATAACAAAAAATTTATCTGAAAATTGGAAATCTTTACTTCCTTTATTTAGTAAAAAATGCTATGATAGGGTATTATAAAGACAGCAGGACAATATTTACAGGAAAGCAGGTATGGTATGTTTCAGATCATGGCTGACAGCTCTTGCGATTTAGGAGAAGAGCTTCTAAAGAAATGGAAGATTCATGTGGTTCCTTATTATATTTCCGTGAAAGATGGGGAGTATAAGAAAGAAATTGAGGAGATGGGCGTCCGGGAATTTTATGAGTTTATGGACGCCAATCCGAAAGTGTTTCCGAAGACGTCGCTGCCGTCTGTGGCGGACTATGGGGCGGCGATGTATGGTTATGTGCAGAAGGGGATTGACATTGTCTGCATCTGTCTGACATCGAAGTTCAGCGGCTCTTACAATTCGGCTGTCAACGCCAGGGAAATTTTGATCGAACAGCACCCCGAGGCGAAGATTGCCGTCATTGATTCTACTGTGGCAACTGTATTGGAAGGGCTTGTCGTTTTGGAAGCGGCGAAGATGCGGGATGCGGGGTATTCTTTTGAGCGGACAGTAGAAGTTGTGAATCAAGTGAAGGCTACCGGCCGTATTTTTTTTACAATCGGCAGTCTGGACTACCTTGTTCACGGAGGACGGATTGGCAAGCTGACTGGGCTGGCAGCGGGAACTCTCGGACTGAAGCCTCTGATTACTCTGCACAGCGGCGAGCTTTATCCGGAAGGAGTTGTACATGGCCGGGTCAAATCCAGGAGAAAGGTAATCGAGAAGGCCCTGGATTATATGGAGAAGGAGAAGATGAATCCGGATGATTATGAGATCGTAACCGGATACGGCCTGGATTATCAGGAGGCTGTGAAATTCCGCGACTTGCTGGAAGAAGAACTCAGGAAAAAATATAACAGGCCGGAGATGGAAGAGATTGGGATTTATCAGATCGGCTCCACAATCGGCGTCTATACGGGACCATATCCAATTGGCCTCGGGTTTATCCGCCATTATGACACGTTTGAGTGACGTCGGCTGTATGCGCTGCGAATAGAAAGCCGCCTCTTGGGACATACTCTGGAGGTAAGGAGGCGGCATGATGAATAAAGCATTGGATTATACAGCTCTGGTGATTGCCATCATCGGTACTTTGAACTGGGGGCTTGTCGGAATCTTCCGTTTCGACCTTGTGGCGTTCCTGTTCGGAGACATGTCGTGGCTGACAAGGGCAGTCTATATTCTCGTGGCAATTTGCGGGCTGTATCTGATAACCTTCTTCGGAAGAGGATCAGAAGAATAAGAAATGAACAGGACTGCCGGATGGCAGGCGGCAGGGGATAGCAAAGAAGAAGCTATCCCCTTTACTTATGAGAAACTTTGTAGTATACTTTGGAAGTAAAAGGCCTTTTTTCCTTTTACAAATAGAATGATGCATAAAAAGGCATTCCACAGGAGGAATAAAGATGGTAAAAGCAGTAGTTGGAGCAAACTGGGGGGACGAGGGAAAAGGTAAGATTACCGATATGCTGGCTGGACAGGCGGATATTATCGTTCGTTTCCAAGGGGGCTCCAATGCGGGACATACGATCGTCAATGATTATGGAAAGTTTGCATTACATACCCTTCCGTCCGGCGTTTTTTACGGACATACGGTCAATGTCATCGGCAACGGGGTGGCACTGAATGTCCCCATTCTGATGAAGGAGATAGACTCTATTGTATCCAGGGGAGTTCCTGCGCCGAAGATTCTGATCTCAGATCGGGCGCAGATGGTGATGTCTTACCATATCCTGTTGGATCAATATGAGGAGGAGCGGCTTGGCAAGAACTCCTTCGGTTCTACCAAATCGGGGATTGCTCCGTTTTATTCCGATAAATATGCGAAGATTGGATTTCAGGTAAGTGAACTGTTCGATGAGACAAGCCTTCGCAATAAAGTGGAGCGCGTCTGCGTACAGAAGAATGTAATGATGGAGCATTTGTACCACAAACCTGTGCTGGAACCTGAGAAGATTCTCCAGGAACTGATGGGGTACAAGGAGATGCTGACACCTTATATATGCGACGTATCTGCTTATCTGTGGGATGCAGTACAGGAGGGCAGGGAGATTCTCCTGGAAGGCCAGCTGGGTTCCCTCAAGGACCCGGACCATGGAATATACCCAATGGTAACGTCTTCTTCTACCCTGGCGGCCTTCGGGGCAATTGGTGCTGGAATTCCGCCGTACGAGATTAAGAAGATTATTGTAGTCTGTAAGGCATACTCCAGCGCGGTGGGAGCGGGAGCCTTTGTCAGCGAGCTGTTTGGAAGCGAGGCGGACGAGCTGCGCCGCAGAGGAGGAGACGGAGGAGAGTATGGAGCGACTACTGGAAGGCCGAGAAGAGTCGGCTGGTTTGATTGTGTGGCTTCCAAGTACGGCTGCCGTATCCAGGGCGCCACGGATGTGGCGTTTACCGTATTAGACGTGCTGGGCTATCTGGATGAGATACCGGTTTGTGTGGCGTATGATATCGACGGAGAGATTACGACAGACTTCCCGGTGACATCTAAGCTGGATCGGGCGAAGCCGGTCATTGAGAAGCTTCCGGGATGGAAATGTGATATCCGCGGGATAAGGGAGTATGAGAAGCTTCCAGAGAACTGCCGCCGATATATTGAATTTGTGGAAAAGAAGATCGGCTTCCCCATTACGATGGTTTCCAATGGACCGGGGAGAAATGATATTATCTACCGATGAGAAAATAATGAGAGAAGGGCGTTCTGCACATGTCGGGCGTCCTTCCTATGATTATGGGAAACAATCAGCAAGATACGGCAGGAGGGCATATGATTAGAAACATCATATTCGATATCGGGCAGGTGCTGGTCAGCTATGACTGGCGTTTGTACACAGAGGGATTAGGCTTCAGTAAGGCAATGGCAGAACGGATCGGGCACGCGATGTTCTTGTCGGATGGATGGAATGAGCTGGACAGAGGCGTCCTGTCTACGGAGGAAGTGGCGGACAGTTTCGTCAGAAATGACCCGGATATTGAGAAAGAGATCAGAGAAGTGTTCCGTGGGGCCGGGAAGGCGGTACAGGAGCGGGAATTTGCCCCGGTTTGGGTGAAAGAATTGAAGGACAGAGGATATCGGGTGTATTATCTGTCCAACTATTCATACCATATGTATGAGGGATCAGAACATATCCTGAAGAAATTTTTGGATTTGATGGATGGAGGAGTCTTTTCCTGTGAGGCAAAAATGATCAAGCCGGAAGCAGGGATATATGATAAGCTGCTGGACGATTATGGGCTGAAGGCAGAAGAGTGCGTTTTTATGGATGATAATCCTCAGAATGTGGAAGGGGCAAGAAAGAGAGGAATTCATGGAATTTTATTTACGGATTATGATGAGACGAAGCAGAAGCTGGAAGAACTGCTGAATACGAATCTGTGATAAGGCTGGCTGCACGCAGAAATATGGAAAAGGCGGCTGTTCGCTCAAGATACTTTGCTTTCGCAGTTATAGTTTTGAATTGTTCGGATGTTGATTCTGCGAAGTATCCTGATCCTTGTTCAGCAGGCGGTAGATCCACAGGTAAATCCAAATCAGCGCGGGAACTGCTACAGTAGACGCCAGGGCGGCCATAAGCCAGCGTTCAGAGCCTGGCATGCGCATAAAAGAGAGCACAAAAGTAATGACATAGAGGGCGGCAATGATCAGAAGGCCGGCGATGGCCATGATCCGCTTGACTTGTCTGCTTTTTTGCTCTCTTTTTGAATTCATTGTCTGTCTCTCCCTTTTGGCAAGATTTGAGAAAATTATACAGGTTTTCACGGCTTTTGGCAAGAGGGCAGAAGAACGGAAAAGATGCTCCCGCCGCCAGGGGAATCTGATACGATGATCGTGCTGTGGAATAAAAACGAGGGCATTCTCCAGATCCAACAATGACTGGAGGGATGCCCTCGGAACGGCTGAGTATGTTATCTTCCGCAGCACTTTTTATATTTTTTGCCGCTGCCGCAAGGACAGGGATCGTTACGGCCAATTTTCGCGCCCTTGATAATGGTGCCTGACTTCTTCTGCTCCAGATAAAGCTCCTTCTGGCGCTCCGGTGTGAAAATATCATTCCACTGAGGAAGTTCATAGAGCCAATCCGCTTTGGCGTCCACCATGTTCTTATACAGCTTCTCTTTATCGAAGGCGAGGCTTACGACTGTATCCTCCTCCATCTCTTCGATAGGGTTGGGCTCCTTTAAGCTGTCGTTAATGCCGTCCAGGAATCCGGTCATCGTCATAATATCCTGTCCGTATTTCTCAGCCAATTCTTTCACTGTCCCAGTGACTTCCTCATCTGGATTGGACAGAAGCTGCTCATAGATTTCTTTCTCGATCTCGAAGTAGCGCTTCCAGAATTTCTGCAGATCGCCTTTATTCGCCTTTTCATCGTAGGCAATTTTCTTCCATTCTTTTAATAAAGCCATAATGCTCCATCCTTTACTGTATTTTATAGAGATTTACTATCATGTCGGAACCATAGGCTCCAATGCTGAGTACAGTATATACTATTTTTCCATAGACGGCAAATTATTTTCAAAAATTTTTTCCGGAAGTGTATAAAAGAAAAGAGGAGGGCAATAATACTAATATCTTATCCGGGTGGCTGCGAAGGCGCAGGTATTCGGATGAGATAAAAAAATTGCGTATGCTCTAAGTAATCCATTAGAATCCCCCCTCTATTGGATTACGCGACAAAAGAAAAAAGTAATACTTATCCTCCCCTTTAAGGCGCTTAGTGTCGTACGTACACTGGGCGTCTTTTTTTTGAGCGCTTTCGCTATTCGGCCCGTATTCGCGGCGGGCCCTGCCGTTTCTGCTTTGAGACAGGGAATCGTGATAAGCATATAAAAGCCTGCGAATGGCTACGCCCCGAGGGCTCCCGCCATTCGCCCCCCGTATTCGCAATGCGTCCTGTCGTCCTGCTTGCTCATACGGGGGAAGTGTCTCGAAAGCATAGCCGTCCCGGTCTGCGGGCAGCCGGGCCGCCTCTGCTTTGAGACCGGTCTTTCATAACAAAACGTAAGAAATATAAAATTGCATTAAAGCCATTGTTGTATTAAGATATAGAATGCATTAGGGGTGATGGGCAGCGGACGGCAGAACCCGCGTCCCAAGACCCCAAGCAACTATTGTCTGCATTCTCTTGGAGGATGCTATTACGCAGAAAAAGAGGGACTTGAATCATGATTCGTTTGTTGAAGAAGCAGTCTCCCGGACGCATTATTGCTTTAGGGTTTGCGCTGGTCATACTGATCGGCTCGGTGCTCTTGATATTGCCGTGCAGCGTCCAGGACGGAGTAGAGGTCCGGTATATTGACACACTGTATACATCTACAAGTGCGGTCTGTGTCACTGGATTGATTGCCATTGACGCAGGAGACACCTTTACACCGCTGGGACAGTTTTTCCTGGCCTCGCTTATTCAGATCGGGGGACTAGGGGTAACTGCGGTAGGAGCAGGTATTATACTGGCAATGGGCAAGCGGGTGAACTTGAAGGGCAGAAGCCTGATCAAAGAGGCAATGAACTTGGATTCCGGAAAAGGGCTTGTACGATTTGTCAAGCATATTTTCCTGGTGACGCTTATTTTTGAGCTGGCGGGAGCTCTGCTGAGCTTTCTCGTATTTGTACAGGATTACCCGCCGTTAAGGGCAGCTGGAATCAGCTTGTTCCATTCTGTTGCGGCGTTTAACAATTCAGGATTCGATATATTGGGCAATTTTCAGAACTTGATTCCTTATCGGGACAATGTGTTGCTGAACCTTGTAACTTGCGCCCTGATTTTCTTTGGCGGAATCGGCTTCCTTGTCATTCTGGAAGTATGGCGGAAGAAGTTTCACTGGAAGAAGCTGTCTATGCACGCCAAGGTAGTGCTCTCAGTCAGTGCGGCGCTGATCATATCGGGTACCCTGCTGCTGAAGCTCACAGAGGATGTCACATGGCTCGGCGCATTTTTCCATAGTGTATCGGCCAGGACGGCAGGATTTTCCACATATCCGCTGGGAACGTTCTCCAGCGCGGGACTTCTGTGCCTGATTGTGCTGATGTTTATCGGGGCGTCCCCAGGATCGACTGGAGGCGGTATCAAGACGAGTACTTTTTTTGTGCTCCTTCAGGGGATTAAAGCTTCTGCCACCAACAAGACGGAGAAGGCATTCCGCTATACAGTGCCGTCCAACGCATTCCGCAAGGCGGCTGTCATCACGCTGATGGCATTGGGAGTTGTGCTGACCGGCACCTATATTATGGTGGCGGCAGAGCCAGATATTCGTCTGATTGACGCCCTTTTTGAAGTCACAAGCGCTTTTGGCACTGTGGGCCTGTCCACCGGCATTACGCCAGGACTGTCGGACATTAGTAAGCTGCTGTCCATTTTGATCATGTACATCGGAAGGCTTGGTCCGCTGACAATCGCCAGCCTGTGGTATTTTGACAAGGGCGAGCGCGCACGCTATCCAGACGGAAATATTGCGATTGGATAATGATAGGAGGTAGAGTATGTTTCATAATGGGAAAAAGGAAGAGAGAACTTATGCGATCATAGGCCTTGGAAGATTTGGCTACGCTCTGGCAATGGAACTGGCCGGAGAGGGCGCAGAGCTGCTTGTTCTGGATAAAGATGAGGAAAAAGTACGTGAGATTCGTGAGGTTACTGAAAACGCATTTGTGGTAAATGGCTATGACAAGAAGACCTTGGAGGAGACCGGGATACAGAATTGCGACGTGGCGGTCGTATGTATCGGCGAGAAGATGGATATTTCTATCCTGATGACGCTGAACCTTGTCTCTATTGGCGTGCCGAAGGTAATCGCCAAGGCGACCAGCTCTGAACACGGGGAGATCCTGCGCAAACTCGGGGCTGAGGTTGTATATCCGGAGAGAGATATGGCTATCCGGCTGGCTCACCGTCTGGAATCTGATAAAGTGCTGGATTACATACAGCTGAGCAAAAAAGTTAACATATCAAAGTTCATTGTGCCGGATAAGCTGATCGGCAAATCGGTTCAGGAAGCAGATCTGCGCCGAAGATTCTCCCTGAATATTATTGCGATTGAAAACAATGACAATGTCAATCAGAACGTTATGCCTGATTATATATTCCAGAATGGAGATGTGCTGTTCGTATCAGGCAGCGTGGATGATTTCAACCGCATGTTAGATTGGATGGAACATCGATGACACTGGAATATTGACAGATAATCAGAGCTGAGGCCGACGTATGAATTTGGAAATTCTATCCGGTAAACAGACAGATAACAGGCAGAAGAGCTGCTGCATCACTGACAGATGCGGCAGCTCTTCCATTACTCTGCAGTCATGTTATGTGATTGATCATTTTTCATCCAATGCCTTCTTGCGGTATACCAGCACTTGTTCCTCATAACAGGAAAAGATTTCGTCCACAGAAGCCTGTTCGGGCTTCGGAGTAAGCAGGCTTACCACAGGCACGATGATCAGCCCGGCAACCATAGCCGCCGCCCCTGCGTTGATAGAGGAAGAGAAGAGGGGGAACCACATGTTGCACAAGGTGAGGCCAACCCCCGCGATGAAGCTGGCCCACACGCCGGCTTTTGTCGTCCTCTTCCAGTACAGGCCGTAGAGGAATGGAGCGAGGAAAGCTCCCGCCAGGGCGCCCCAGGATATGCCCATGAGCTGGGCAATGAATGTGGGCGGGTTGACAGCCAGGACGACGGAGAGGGCGATGAAGAAGACAATCAGCACCCGGACGAGCCAGAGCTGGCGCCTCTCATCCATGTCCTTCATGACAGTTCCCTTCAGAAAGTCCAGCGTCAGTGTCGTGCTGGAAGTCAGCACAAGGGATGACAGGGTGGACATGGACGCCGACAGCACAAGCACGATGACAATTCCAATCAGCAGATCCGATAGGGAGGAGAGCATGGACGGAATAATCGCGTCGTAGACGATGCCGTTCTCGCCATAGATGGAAGGAGAATCAAACAGTCTTGCAAAACCGCCGAGGAAATAGCAGCCCCCCGATATTATCACAGCGAACAAGGTGGATATGACCGTGCCGGTGCGCACGGATTTCTCATCTTTGATGGTGTAGAATTTATGTACCATCTGGGGAAGCCCCCATGTGCCCAGAGAAGTCAGAATGACAACACCCAGCAAGTTGACGGGATCAGGGCCGAAGAAGGAAGCAAAAGCGCCTGGCTGGCCCAAGGTGGGAGCGGTATCGCTGGGAATCTGAGACAGCTTGCCTACTGCTTCCAGGAATCCCCCCTGGCCGGACAAGACAGCCCCAATGACGAGGCAGATACCCACAAGCATGATGATTCCCTGGATAAAATCATTGATAGCCGTAGCCATATATCCGCCGGCAATGACGTATACGCCGGTTAAAGCCGCCATGCCTACAAGACATGCCGCATAGGGTACGTCAAAGGCCATCTCAAACAGCCGGGACAGACCGTTGTATAGAGAAGCTGTGTACGGGATCAGGAAGACGAAGGCGATGACAGAGGCGGCGATTTTCAGCGCCTTGCTGCCATAACGGCTTCCGAAGAATTCCGGCATAGTGGAAGAGCGCAGGTGATTGGTCATGACTCTCGTTCTGCGGCCAAGAACGACCCAAGCCAGGAGGCTGCCGATTACCGCGTTGCCGATGCCGATCCATGTAGAAGCAAGGCCATACTTCCATCCG